>CAMDNL010000049.1 GCA_945902975.1 Chitinophaga pinensis | reverse complement strand
AGCCAACAAATGGAATTTCGAATGTCCTGTTATGGCCCATAACCGTACTTTAAGGGTTGCAAAGTTAGTAAAAATAGGTCAAAAGACAAAGTTTATACTAATTTTACTAGATAATTATTCTCTGCAAATGTATCGATTTAGACCGGGTTTGAGCAAGCTCATTTTACCATCCATATGGATATTGCTGTTTGCAGTTTGCTTATTGGCGCCATATTACCCCGAATTGATCGCAAGCTACTATACACAAGTCTTGTTTAAATATGGGGCATCAGGCTTGAGGTTTCTATTTGGAAGTATCCCTTTTGCGATTGGCGAACTCATTTATATAATTATTATCATAGTATTGATAATGAATGCTTTAAAACATATTAGTTCACTTAAAAGTTTCAATTATTTAGCACAAAAGGGATGGTTTATACTGACTAAATTGAGCTGGTTCATTATAAGATTATATGTGGTATTTCAGCTTATTTGGGGTTTGAATTATATGCAACCCGACCCGACCAAGGATTTTGATTTAAGCATACAATCACCAAATAATGCTCAAATTGCCCTCTCCGAAATGAATGCGCTGACCTACGAATTGATAGAGGAGTTGAATCAAACAAAGGAGCAATTGAGATTGAATAAGCCAATTGAACCCAATTTTGAGCAAGTGGTGTTCAATGTGCAGCAAGACTATCGTGCAATTGCTATGGAGTATCCAAGATTTGAATTACAAAATCAAAGTGTCAAAAAAGCGATTTTCCCTATTTTGGGAGATTACATTGGATACTTAGCTTTTTACCAACCAATTACTGGAGAGGCCATCCTTAGATCGGACCTTCCAATTTTAACCCAACCCTATACCATTGCACATGAAATGGCACATCAATTAGGCTATGCTTCTGAAACAGAAGCGAATTTCATTGCTTTTGTGGTTGCATCCGAGGCCAATGATCCCTATTTGAAGTATTCTATGTTATTGCAAATGTTCAGCTATGCGCAGGATGCTCAATTATTATTGATTGCTGGGAACAAAGGTTTTGATGCTTGGAAAACGCAAATAGAAAAAAACAGGTCATTATTGAGCCCAGCTGTTTTGAAAGATCGGGCGAAAATAAAAGCATTTTTTGCTGCTAGAGCAGATAAGCAAATACAGGCTTCCTCGCAGTTGTATGATCAATTCTTAAAATGGAATCAGCAAGCAGAAGGGCTAGCTAGTTATGCGGATGTATTGAAATGGGTTAGGGCCTACCGACTTAAAACTGATTCTTCCACATCATACTCTCAATAGGCTTCTCCGGTTGGCCGCTATATTTAGCGTTTTTCTTTTGATTGTATTTAACTTCAATTTCACCATCCACAGGGAAGTAAATCAATTGACCAATGGGCATTCCTTTGTACACACGAACAGGTTGCTTAACAGAAATTTCCAGGGTCCAATAGCCACAGAAACCTACATCTCCTTTACCTGCTGTAGCATGAATATCAATACCCAATCTACCTGTAGAGGACTTGCCTTCTAAAAATGGCACATGCGCATGTGTTTCTGTATATTCTAAAGTAACGCCTAAATAAAAGCCTGTTGGTTCTAATACAAATCCTTCTTCAGGAATTTCAAAATAGGTAATGGTATTGTGCGCTTTTGCGTCAAGAATCTCGTTGTCATAAGTTGCCAACCACTTTCCAAGGTGCACGTCATAACTGTTGCTTCCAAGATCTTTACGATCGTAGGGTTCAATTTTGATGGTTCCTTTTTGTATTTCTTCTAGTATACGTGAATCTGATAATATCATCTTAATCGATTTATGTTTAATTTCGGTCTTTAAAACAGACCGCAATCTAATTCAAAATGCCTTTCTTTTATCAACAAAATATTAACGAGACAGCTCACTTAGCCATTTGGTCCATTCAAGAACCTGCGTCCTTTTTCGAGACCGATGTGCAGCTAGCTATTCCCATTGCCAACGAGGAAAGGAGGACACAACATTTGGCGGTTCGGTTATTATTTAAATTAATGATGCCAGAAGCGGATTTAAGCCAATTGGTGATGGCAGATAATGGGAAGCCGTATTTATTAGGAATGCCTTTTCATTTTTCATTTTCACACTGTAAAGGTTATGCAGCCTGTGCGGTAGACGATCAACCTATAGGGATTGATATTGAAATTATACACCCACGAATTTCAAAAGTGGCACATAAATTTTTAAACGATAGTGAGAAAGCAATGATTGCAGCCTTGGACGAAAAGGATCAATTGAATCAGTTGGCGTTTTTATGGGCAGCCAAAGAAGCCATCTATAAAATGTATGAACAATTGGGAATTGATTTTGCTAAGGACTTTAATATCCTTGCATTAACCAATTTAGATAGGGGAACAGTGCCAGCAATAATTTTACATAAAGGAAGCAATATCAACGTCCATTTAGACTATCATTTTGGAACGGATTATGTCTGTGTTACTTGTTATCACTAATCCTGCTTAAGATTATTGTTATTCCTCTAATCCAAGTGCGGTATCGTCCTCAAGTAAATCCAAGTGAATAGCGTCCGCACCAGCGATACCCTCAATAGATCCTTTAATATGCATTGCATTGAGTAACACTTTTTCAAGTTGTTTCTCTCTTGCTTTCCAAAGTTTTTCCATGGCGTCTCTTTCTTTCTGAATACTAGAACGCATTTGTCTAAATCCTTCGCCCACCGCTTTCCATTGTTCGCTGAATTCATTACTCGTTAAGTAGTCATAAAGAAAACTCATTTTGTCTCCTTTGTTGACTTGACTCTTTTTGGTATCATGGATTTTTAGAATCGCATTTCTCAATAACAATGCAACACTTTTAACTTCTTGGAACGAACAGATATATACGCCATCTTTTTCACCAAAACGATCTAATTCTTTAGGGAAGGTTTGTGTTACAATCACTGCAATATCTGCGCCCTGGCTGCGCATATCCGCCTTTAATTTATCAATCCACTCTTGGTTAAAGTCTTTGGTTCTTTTACTTTCATAAATAATTTTACCTGCTTCTTGACCAAGGCTATTACGAACTAGTTGAATGCAGTCTGCACCGCGTACCCCTTTGCCCACTTCGGAAATCTGATCAAAAGGGAAACTTGTTTTAAGTAATTCCTCTAATAATAATTCTTGTACTTCACCTTGCATTTGCATACTACCTTGTTCTGCTTTACGTCGCATTTCTTCGGCTAGTTTGCGTTGGTCTTCTAATTGCTTTTCTAATTCTTTCACTTTCAACACATGCTCCTGGTCTTTGATAGAAATTCTCTCTGCTTCTTCTTTTTGAATTTGTGCTTTTAAACTTTCTCTTTCAGTATTTAATTTTCTTTGTAATTCTAATTCAAGCTCCGCTTCCTTTGCCTGTATAGCCTGTACTTGTTTTAAAAATTCTAATTCTTTTTGTCTGAACTCAGTCACCTGCTTACTCATATTGGCTTCATTGTCCTGCATCAACTTAAGCTTGTGTTCATACTCCCCAGCAATATTCTTTTTTAATTGTTCTGTTAATTCGTTCTGAATTTTTGTTTTTTGATCTGCTAATAGTTGATTGGTTTCTTCTTCTTTCTTTTTTTGCCATTCGGTCATCTTGCCACGCAATTCATTTTCAATCTCGTCGCGGATAGCGTCGGTTGGTTCAAAGCTGTGTTGACATTTAGGGCAGGTAACGTTGTAGTTAGACATAGTGAAAATTTGAAGTCTTACAAAGATGCAAAAAATACTAGCAGAAAAGAAATTTTAAGTAGGTTTGCGTTTGAGCGGAGGTGGCGAAATTGGTAGACGCACTACCTTGAGGTGGTAGCGCCCATACCCGGGCGTGGGAGTTCGAATCTCCTCTTCCGCACAAAAAAGCCCTTCGGAAAATCCGGAGGGCTTTTTAATAGGGTGGAGTTCAATATTACAATGACTTCAAGATCTCATCCGCCGATCTTACATAGTCCATATTTTTTGCTTCAGTCGCCATTTGCTTACAAGTTTCGGCACTAGCTTTAGCACCTTTTTTATCTTTTAAGGCAACATGAATTCTTGCTTTCAATAAATGCAACCAATATGCTTTTGCATTGGCAGCAATCGCTTTATCTGCAAATACCAAGGCCTTGTTGTAATCGTTGTCTAATTCAAGATAAAATGTTGCTGCAGATTGGTATAAATTAGGATTTACAGTTGCAGCAGCAGAAGCAGCTTCAATTTGCGCACGAACTGTTGGTCGAATGTCTGTGCTAATAGGAATATTCACTTTAGTCTTACCCCATTTCAAATAAATAATTGCAGTTTGAGCAGTGATTGCCTCAATACCGATAGAGAATGTTTCAGTGGTACTTCCAGTTGTTTCTGGAGCAACTTTAAGGCGAACAACATCTTCCGCTTCTTTATATTCAAAACTTCCCCAACCTTTAGAATTGGTGTTGATAATAACAGTCCATTCAGTAGCACCTGGGATAGTGAATAAACCATAAGAACCTGCTGGAAGTGTTTTGCCTCCAATAGTCACAGGGTCAGAAAATGTCAATTTAGTGGCACCATTTGCGCCCGTTCTCCATACATCACCAATAGGTGCTAATAAACTACCTGCACCAAAAACTGAACGACCTTTTAAGCTAGGTCTAGAGTATACGATTTCAATTTTACCTAATCCAAAATCTTGGATTAAAGTTTGAGTTGGGCTAGGAGCAGGCATCTTCACTTGAGCCATTGCAGTTAAGCTTAAAAAGCTTCCAATAACAAAAAGTATCTTTTTCATGTTGCTTTATTTTTGAATAACAAATCTACCTTATTTTAGTCGTTTTAAAGGTTATTTTTTTTGAAAAGCTGGGTGGAAGCGATCCAAAGTATCCCTTAGGAAATCTCTATTGATATGGGTGTAAATTTCGGTGGTGGTGATACTTTCATGGCCTAGCATTTCTTGAACTGCCCTTAGGTCAGCACCTCCCTCTACTAAATGTGTGGCAAAGCTATGACGGAGGCTATGTGGGGAGATAGATTTCTTGATACCTGTTTTAAGGATAAGGTCTTTGATGATGTAAAATATCATGACCCTGCTAAGTCCTTTACCTCGGTTGTTTAAAAAAAGGATGTCCTCACAATTTTTGGCTGGGATTTGATGCACTCTAATGGTGTCTCTATATAACTTGATAAACTTTATAGCATCGGTACCTATTGGCACCAGTCTTTCTTTATCACCCTTACCAATCACCCTGATAAAACCAACATCTAAATACAAACAAGATATTTTTAACTGTATTGCTTCTGTGACTCTTAATCCAGAACTATACATGACTTCTAGTATTGCTTTATTTCTACCACCTTCTGGCTTGCTAAGGTCAATCTCTCCAATCATTTGTTCAATCTCTTCAAAGCTCAAAACGTCAGGTAGTTTTCTGCTCGTCTTTGGACTTGGTAACAGCGTCGTTGGATTAATCGTGCAAATCTGTTCAATGAGGCAATATTTAAAAAAAGATTTAACACCTGATATAATTCTAGCCTGAGAGGTTGCTGCCATGCCCATTTCACCAATACTTTGAATGAAACTTTGTAAATGGGTCAATTGGATATCTCCAGGTGTATGTATTTCATTGTAATTTTCTAAGAAGCTGGCTAGTTTATCAATATCTCTTAAATAAGCATCCACCGAATGGCCACTCAATGATTTTTCTAATTGCAAGAAAGCTTTAAATCCTTTTTTATAGATTTCCCATTGCATATGCTTAGAACTAGTTTAGGAAAAGATTTGATTGTTAATTGATAAAGGGTTTATTTCGTGTCTGATTCATATCCCTATGCAAGTAAATTTACGGTCATTTAAGCAGAAAGTTAAACTTAATGCAAAACAATTCAGATCCTTCTTAACAAAGATAAAAAATAAAAATCCTAAAAAACTTGATCATACCGTAGCAAATTTAAGTACAGAAGTGTGGGCCGAAGTGGATTGTTTGTCTTGTGCGAATTGTTGTAAATCCATGAGTCCAACTTTTACCACAAAAGACGTCAAAAGAATTGCCGCCTATTTGGAAATGAAACCTGCAGAATTTAAATCGACTTGGTTGGAATATGATAAAAAAGATAAGGATTGGGTGAATGTTTCAAAACCTTGTCAGTTCTTAAATCTTAGCTCTAATATGTGTTCAATTTATGAGGTAAGACCTGCTGATTGTGCAGGGTTCCCGCATTTTACCAAAAAGAAATTTACAGAATACATTCACGTGCACAAACAGAATGTTGAATATTGTCCAGCGACTTATAAGTTGGTTGAAAAAATGTCAAAAATAGACGTCTTCAATAAAAAATAGATCCCATTTTTCGTTAGCATACAACTGTATTGCAATCACATCAAATTGAAGCATTTGCCAAACAGGATTTTGGTATTGAAAGATGGCTGCTGCATTTTTTAAGTGTTGCATTTTTTGAGCATCAATATGTTGTTCAGGAAAACCATAGGTCGTTGTCCTTCTTGTTTTCACTTCTATGATATGTAGGCAGTTGCCTTTGCTTGCAAGGATGTCAATTTCTAAATGCTTGTAGCGCCAATTTCTAAAAAGGATAGAAAAACCCATGCTGATAAGGTATGCTTCGGCTTTATTTTCGCCTAAAAACCCAGTATCTTTGTTATGGTGACTCATCGTAAATGGATTCAAGTAGATTTAGATTATTTAGAGTAACCAGGAAAATACTTAAAAGAAGTAAATGAACACAGCGTATAAATTACAGGGGATTCATAGGCATTACGAGTGGGGTGGTCAATCATTCATTCCTAAATTGATGCATATAGACAATGCTACTAGTAAGCCATTTGCAGAATATTGGATGGGTGCGCATCCCTCCGCTCCTTCAATAGTTGAAACACCTGAAGGTGCCGTGGCATTAGATCAAATGATTGCAGAAAATACAATTCAATTTTTAGGTGCAAAGACGACAGATCGATTTGGGAGCCTGCCATATTTATTTAAAATTCTTGATGTTGAAAAAATGCTGAGCATTCAAGTGCATCCTTCAAAGGAAAATGCTGAGAAAGGTTTTAATAAAGAGCAAATTGCGGGTCTACCTATTGATGCGCCTCATAGAAATTATAAAGACCAGAATCATAAACCAGAAGTCATGGTAGCCCTGAGTGATTTTTGGTTATTACACGGTTTCATGCCAGCTATGGCACTAAAAGAAAGGTTAACAAGTCTCGCGCCATTTCACAATCTATTGCCCATTTTTGGTATGGATGATTACGCAGGTTTGTACAGTCACTTTATGCGCCTTGATCAATCAGCTGCTGATGCTATTTTAAAACCATTATTGGCATTGGCGGTGGAGGAAGTGGCTGCAGGAAAAGTAGATAAAGCACATCCACATTGGTGGGCTAATAAATATTATGGAGGTATTGTACCCGCATCCAATATTGACAAAGGCATCCTTTCTATCTATATTTTAAATATTGTCAATGTGCCAAAATACCATGGGGTATTTCAGGGGGCAGGTCTCTTACATGCATATTTAGAAGGACAGAATATTGAATTGATGGCCAATAGTGATAATGTATTAAGAGGTGGATTAACTCCAAAACATATAGATATCGAAGAGCTCCTTGAACATATAAAATTTGAGCCAACTTATCCAATCATGCTATATGGGGATATGAAAAATTCAAATGAGGTTCAATTTCCTTGTCCAGTACCCGATTTTGGTTTAACAAAAATCACCTTATCACAGGGGGAATCTTACACAAACGAGACCAATTCCTTTGAAATGTTTTTAGTGCTGCAAGGGGAGG
This sequence comes from Chitinophaga pinensis, assembly GCA_945902975.1. Taxonomy (GTDB): domain Bacteria; phylum Bacteroidota; class Bacteroidia; order Chitinophagales; family Chitinophagaceae; genus Sediminibacterium; species Sediminibacterium pinensis_E. The sequence goes on along the minus strand of CAMDNL010000049.1, from coordinate 2,031 downwards.
TACATTTGGATGGGATAGACTTAAAAGCCGGTGAATTGGCTGCAGTCAAGGCTGGAGCGTCCTATCATATCCAACAATCTGGGTCGGAAACGGCTGTAATTTTCAAATCTTTTGTGCCTTAGGCGAATTATACACATTTGAGGAAAATCAATCCTTCTTAAAACTAACCATTTATGTATATTTGTCTTTATAAATAATATTTTAAATAGCAACTGATGAAACTGAACAAAGAAATAGTGATTGCCTTAATTATAATGATTGTAACAAGTGCATTGTATAGAGTATTACCAGGTAGACCATTTGGTTTTGCACCTCAAATTGCAATTGCTTTATTCAGTGGTTCATTGTTTGTAAAAAATAAACATTTCGCTTTTTTATTACCACTCGTTTCTATGTTCTTGTCTGATTTAATGTATCAATTATTGTATGTAAATCACTTAAGTCCAATTCAAGGATTTTATGATGGACAATGGCAGAACTATTTGTTAATTGCTGCTCTAGCCATATTTGGTTTTGGTTTACAAACCAACCGAGTAAGCAAATTTGTAGGAAATTTTATTGCTGCACCCACTGTATATTTTCTTGTTTCTAATTTTATGGTATGGGCAAGCTTTGGTGGCTACCAACGTCCATTGACTGCTTCAGGTTTAATGCAAACGATGATAGATGGTTTACCATTTTACGGATACAGCGTTGCTGGTACATTTGTTTTTGGCGCAGTGATGTTTGGTGGTTTCAAATTAATTCAACCAACACTAAAGGCCATTAAGGTTAGAAGCTAACTTTTTTTAGGGTCAATCGCTTCATAAAACGCATCCACTTCCCAAGGACCGGTATCTGCTGCCATCGTGGCAAGTTCGTCACATCGATTGTTATAGGGGTTGTCTGCATGTCCTTTTACCCAGTGAAACTTTACTTTATATACTTTTGAAAGTTCATAGAAAGCTAGCCACAGGTCTTTATTTTTCTTGCCTCCTTTAAAGTCTGTTTTAATCCAGTTGTCTAACCATTTTTTCTCTACAGATTCAACTACATATTTACTATCGGTATATACAAGAATCGGTAATTTTTTAGTCTTTAAAATCGAAATTGCCTTAATCACTGCCAATAATTCCATTCGATTATTGGTAGTATGTCTATAAGCCTCTGCAATCTCTTTGACTTTCTCACCCCAGATCAAAATAGCACCAAAACCACCTGGTCCTGGATTACCTCTTGCCGAGCCGTCTGTGTAGATAATTATTTTGTCCATTGATCCATTTCTTGGTCTGAAGCAAGATACAATAATTTGGTTACTAAAGGCTATTTCATTGAATTTGTAATTATCTTTAATGCCATTCGAAAATGATTGTATATGATTGAGAAATTGAATTTTCATTTAAAGTATAAGACCAATTTTGGTCAAGCTATTTTTATTACGGGCAACCATCCATTATTGGGCAATGGCAATATTGAACAAGCTATTCCAATGGTGTATTTAAATGATGATTATTGGGTATTACATTTATCAACAAACGGATTATTTAAGGAGGGCACCATTCAATATAGTTACTTTATTCAAAACGAAGATGGCACAAGAACTTTTGATTGGGGTACAGATAAATCCATCATGACTAATCAATTAGCAACCAAGGAATTGGTTTTAATTGATACATGGAATTTCACTGGATCTATTGACAACGCATTTTATACAGCACCTTTTGCAAATGTTTTATTACCATGTTTGGATACTGCAGTAGATCCAATCATTCCCAGTAAAAATGCGACCCATCTATTTAGAGTTAAAGCACCTTTACTTAAGCCAAATCAAACAATTTGTATCCTTGGTGAGTCTAAGGAAATAGGTGGATGGGATGCAGCTAAGGCATTGCCTTTACAAAGAATAAAGGATCAACCTTATTTTGAAATTGATTTGGATTTAAGTGAATGTGATTTTCCATTGGTGTACAAGTATGGGATATATGATACTGTGCAAAAGAAATTTATTTCATTTGAGTCTGGCAACAACAGAGTATTGTATGAACCAGTTGG
>CAMDNL010000048.1 GCA_945902975.1 Chitinophaga pinensis | reverse complement strand
AAATAAAAAACCCGATGTTCTGCAGTCAGATACACCGGGTTCTTCTTAAGTCTTGTTAAAGACTTTGTATAGGATAGGGATTAACTATTTAACATTAATGGCATCACCAACATCAACAAGTCCTCTCCTGGAGCTTGTTCTGAAGGTTTGATCAATCCTGCCTTACTAGGTGTAGATAATTCAATAAAGACCTCATCGGTATCTGCTGCATTCAACATCTCAATCAAAAACTTCGCGTTGAAGGCAATTTGAATGTCTTCTCCTTGGTATTCGCAACTCATGCGCTCGTTCCCCTCGAAACTGAAATCAATATCTTGTGCAGCCATTTGTAATTCGCTTCCTGTAATATTTAAAGCCACCTGATTGGTGCTTTTATTACTAAATACATTCACTCTGCGTAATGCATTTTGAAAGTCGTGCTTGTTCACTGTTAAACGGAAAGGATTATCAGCAGGAATCACCACTTTATAGTCTGGGAATCTTGCATCAATCAATCGACAGATTAATTGTGTAGACCCGTGTGCTACAAACAGGTGATTGTTATTAAAGCTAACCGTGATAGCATCATCATTATCTGGCAATGCATTTTTTAATAAATTAAGTGGTTTTTTAGGAACGATGAAAGAAGCGTTTTGAGTTGCTTTCACATCTGTTCTTTTATAACGCACCAATCGATGTGCATCTGTGGCCACAAACTGAACGCTCTCCTTTGTTAGTTCAAAGAAAACCCCTGTCATAGCAGGACGAAGATCGTCTCCGCTCACAGCAAATAATGTTTTATTAATAGCCGTTAATAAGCCACCACTTGTCATATTAAAGCCGGTTGTATCGTCTGCAGTAGGCTCTTTTGGAAAATTATCCGGATTTTCACCCATCACTTTATACTTTCCATTATCGCTTGTAATTTCTACTGCATAATTCTTATCAATATTAAACGTCAAGGGTTGGTCTGCTATGTTTTTCAAAGAATCAATTAAAATTTTTGCAGGAATACAAACACGTCCATTCACCTTGCTCTCTACTTCCATTTGTACGCGCATGACTGTTTCTAAATCAGTTGCTACGATGTTCAATTTTTTTTCTTCTATTTCGAATAAAAAATCTTCCAAGATAGGCAATACGGTATTGGTATTAATGACACCAGAAATTTGTTGAAGGTGTTTTAATAAAGAAGAAGAAGATACAATAAACTTCATGCGTTCAATTTTTGATTTTTTAGGGTGGCTGTTTACCCTTGAATAACTAGAACGAAACTAAAGCAAAATCTTAAGATTAAAAAGCTATTTTAGCAATTCTTATTGACATTATGAAGAAAGTTCGAATTGGTAAGGAGCAAGCTATACAAAGGATACGGCACTATTGTGCCTACCAAGAAAGGGCCCAACAAGAGGTCAGGGATAAGCTATACGAACTGGGTATGACCAAGGACGAAGTAGAAGAAATTATGTCGGACCTGATTGCCGATAATTTCTTAAACGAAGAACGATTTGCTGTTCAATTTGCAGGGGGGCATTTTAGAATTAAGGGATGGGGTAAGGTCAAAATTCAACACGCATTACAACAAAAAAGGGTCAGTAGCTACAATATCAAAATTGGATTAAAAGCGATTGATGAGGATGCCTATCTAAAAACCCTACAACAATTAGCCACTAAAAAATGGAATAGCTTAAAGGGAGAGCGAGGCTTAAGCCGCATGGCAAAAACATATGCATTCTTACACCAGCGTGGATTTGAGCCAATTTTATACCAGCCCATTGTGCAAAAGCTTTATAAAGCCTAAGCAAAAAATCTATCTATAAAATTGCATTATCTTTACCTTGCATTTTTTGCATAGACATTTAAATTAATTTCCTTGTCAACACTTAAACTTACATTGATTCAGCCCAATCTTCATTGGGAAGATAAAGGTGCTAATCTTGCTTTTTTAGAACAAAAAATATTAAACCTTGATGCGCCGACCGAAATCGTCATCCTGCCAGAGATGTTCAATACTGGATTTAGCATGCAACCCGAATTACATGCAGAAACCATGGAAGGCCCTAGTGTTGAGTGGATGCGTAGAATGGCCATGACCGAAAAAATTATTCTCACCGGTTCTTTAATGATTCAAGAAGAGGGGCAATTTTATAATAGACTAATTTGGATGTTGCCCAACGGCGAATATGGTCATTATGATAAAAGGCATCTTTTTGCATTCGGAGGAGAGGACCAACATTATACCGCTGGCAATAAGAGACTCATTGCAAGTGTGATGGGTTGGAAAATTAATTTACAAATATGTTACGACCTGCGCTTTCCTGTTTGGGCAAGACAGGCTTCTAACAACGAATATGATGTATTAATTTATGTAGCCAACTGGCCAGAAAAAAGGAACCATGCATGGAAAACTTTATTGGTTGCGAGGGCGATAGAAAATCAAGCTTTTGTGGTGGGTGTAAATCGAGTGGGGCTAGATGGAAATAATATTTCTCATAGCGGAAACTCAATGGTGGTAGGTCCTTTAGGTGAAGTGATGTACCACTGCGCAGATCAAGAATCGGTGTTTCAAATTACGCTCAATCGCGAAGAACTTGAAGCCACAAGAAGTCAATTTCCATTTTGGAAAGATGCAGACTTCTTTACAATTCAATCTTCTTAATTTTTTTTATGACTTTAGATTATTCAACAAAAGCATTGTTCACGGGTTCCGAATGGTTGAATGATGTAGTCATACATCTTGAAAACGATGTGGTGGTTGGAATAGATCAAAAAGGATTTGATGCCAACCATGCTTCGCCTTTCATTATTCCTGCACTAATAGATTTACAACTTTACGGTGCTGGTGGAAAATTATTATCTGAGTTTCCGGAAAAAGAGACCATTGATAAAATTTATCAATACTGTATAGAAGGTGGCGCTGGATTTTTTCAACCAACTATTGCATCGCAAAGCATAGATGTTATTTATGCATCCATAGACGCAGTAAAAGCGTATAAAGCTTCTGGTGGAAAGGGTTGTATAGGATTACATATAGAAGGGCCTTGGATTAATGTAGGTAAAAAAGGCGCGCATGATGCATCGGTGATTCATGTGCCTGATATGAAAGCCGTTGAATCTATTTTAGCATATGGAAAAGATGCAATTAGCATGATAACACTTGCACCTGAAATTTGTACACCAGCAATTATTAAAACTATTCAGGATGCAGGTATTGTAGTTTCTGCTGGTCATACCAATGCATCTTACGAAAATGCGATGCAATTTTTTAATGATGGCATTCCTGTTGCAACACATCTTTTTAATGCAATGAGTTCATTTCAACATCGTGCACCTGGTGTTGTTGGGGCCTTGTTCAATCATCCAACCGCCATGAGTAGTGTCGTGGCGGATGGTTATCATGTAGATTTTGCTGCAATACGTGTTGCGAAAAAAATAATGGGGGATCGATTGTTTTGTATTACCGATGCTGTTACAGAAACGAGTACAGGATTGTATCAACATACACTGGTTGGTGACAAGTATGAATCTGCTGGAACACTGAGTGGCTCTGCCTTAACGCAATTGAAATCAATTCAGAATTTAGTTGAACATGTGGGTGTTCCGCTTGATGAAGCAATTAAAATGTGTAGTGTATATCCGGCGAAAGTCATGCAACATAAAAATATAACGGGTTCAATTGAAGTCAACAAAAAAGCCAATCTACTTTGTTTGTCAGCAGCATTGGCTATTTTAAATAAGGTGATCAATCATTAAACTTCTTTTCCAAAAGCATTCCATCCCTGTGCAGTGATATCAAATAAATTATTTCCTTTTGTAATTAATTTAGTGCCTTCTGATGCATCACACATATATCCAATCACACTAATTTCTTCTTGCATCGTCATTTTATCATAGTCTGCTTGTTTCATTGTAAATAACAATTCATAGTCTTCTCCTCCATTCAACGCACACACTGTTGCGTCTAACCCAAACTTAAATGCAGCAGCCTTGCTCGCTTCGTTGATAGGAATTTTTTCTTCATAAAGTCGACAACCTAATTCAGATTGTTTACACAAGTGTAATACGTCAGAACTCAATCCATCGCTGATGTCCATCATGGATGTTGGTTTAATCTCTAACTTTTCAAGCAATTCAATAATGTCTTTTCTTGCTTCTGGTTTTAACAATCTTCCTACGATATAATCTTCGTTTTCTAAATTCGGTTGTATCTGTGGATTTTCTAAAAAAATTTGTTTTTCGCGTTCCATCAATGTTAATCCTAAAAACGCCGCACCCAAATCTCCTGAAACACAAATTAAATCACCCGACTCAGCCGTGCTTCTTTTGATGTACGCATCTGGTGCCACTTCACCCAATGCAGTCACAGAAATAATGAGTCCTTTTTGTGAAGTGGAGGTATCTCCTCCAATTAAATCCACCCCATATTTTTCACATGCAATGGCTACGCCTTCGTAAAATTCTTCTAGTGCTTCTAAACTAAAGCGATTGCTGAAAGCGACGCTCATAGTGATTTGTGTGGGTTGCGCATTCATGGCATAAATATCACTAAGGTTTACCACCACCGATTTATATCCAAGATGTTTTAATGGCGTATACATTAAATCAAAATGTACGCCCTCTATCAACAAGTCGGTGGTCACCACCGTTTGTTTTCCAAAATGATCTATCACTGCTGCATCATCACCAATTGACAATTGAGTAGATGCGTTAAGTGTTTCGAAATTCTGTGTTAATCGTTCTATCAATCCAAATTCGCCTAATTTTTCTATCTCTGTTCTTTCTGTTGACATAAAATATTACTGTTACTTTTTTACTCGTTTATTTTTTAGGCTTTACTCCTCTATAAATTGCCACCGTTTACCACGGATAACAATTGGTCGTGAATAAAACCATTGGTTGCTATGATGCCTGGCTGGTAAGGGTTGTATGCGTTACCCAATAAGTCTGTTACTTTTCCTCCTGCTTCTTCTACCATTAAAAATCCTGCAGCACTATCCCATGCCTGAAGCTTGTGTTCATAAAATCCATCAAATCTTCCAGCAGCGGTCCAGCATAAATCTAATGCTGCACTTCCTAGTCGACGAACTGGTATCGCTTTTCTTACTAGTTTTTCAAAAACTTGTAAAGGCCCGTTTTCGCTATCTAAATATTGGTAGGGAAAGCCGGTCACCAAGCAGCTATGTAAAATAGAATCTTTATTGCTCACCTTAATTGGTCTACCATTTAAAGTAGCGCCTTGTCCTTTTTCTGCAAAATACAATTCATTCATGAATGGATTGTAGACCGATCCTAAAATCATTTCGCCCTTATGTTCCACACCAATACTTACACAACAAATAGGGATGCCATTTGCAAAATTAATAGTGCCGTCAATGGGGTCTATGATCCATTTTGTATCCGACAGGGAAGCCATCTCACCGGTTTCTTCGCTAAGGATAAAATGATCGGGAAATTGAGATTGAATTAAGCCAATAATTGCTTTTTCAGAAGCGTGGTCTGCCTCGGTGACTAGGTCATTTATAGAAGATTTGCTAGCAATTGTAAATGTACCGTTAAAAAAACGAGTCAACTCTTTTGCTCCGAGCTCTACAGCCTGAATTAGCGTATTTTTAATCATGATACAAAAGTAGGTTCGTTTGCTCGAATAACATTCGTATTTTTGTAACAAATATTTAAAAGTAAAACCCGTTTCTGTAGATGGCGCTTTTTGAGTTTAATTTACCAAAGAACATTAGCAATGCCTTAGGATTGCAACCTAAAAATCCTAGGGGCGCTCAAATGCGCGTACTCAAAAAATTATTAAAAAGAGCGCGTTACACTGCTTTTGGCCAAAAAAATAAATTCGATGAAATATTAACAAGTAAGCATATTGGAAAAAAGTTCCAAGAAATGGTGCCAACTTATAATTACAATAAGATTTATAAAGAATGGTGGCATTTAACGCTTGAGGGCCAATCCGATATTTGTTGGCCAGGCAAGATCAACTATTTTGCTTTAAGCAGCGGTACAAGTGAAGCTGCAAGTAAGTATATTCCCATTACAAACGATTTATTAAGAGGCAACAAGATCGTCATGATCAAGCAATTGATCAGTTTTTTAAAATATCGTGAAATACCCTTGTCTGCAATGGGGCGCGGTTGGCTTACATTGGGTGGTAGTACTGATTTACAAAAAGGTGCGGGTTATTATGCAGGAGACTTAAGTGGCATCACGGCAAAAAAATCTCCTTTTTGGTTTCAGCCTTTTTACAAGCCTGGTAAAAAAATTGCTAAAGAACGTGATTGGAATAAAAAATTAAAAGAGATTGTAGAGAAAGCCCCTGAATGGGATATTAGTTTTGTGGTTGGGGTGCCTGCGTGGATACAGATGTGTTTAGAAATGGTAATAGAGCGCTACAAACTTAATAATATCCACGAAATCTGGCCCAACCTAACTTTATTCGTTCACGGTGGTGTTAGCTTTGAGCCCTATAAACATGGTTTTGAAAAGTTATTAGGAAAACCAATTGAATATGTTGAAACCTATTTAGCAAGTGAAGGATTTTTAGCTTGGCAGGATAAACAAAACGCATTAGGAATGCGCTTGACCTATAACCAACATATCTTTTTTGAATTTGTTCCTTTTGACGAAAAAAACTTTGATGACTCCGGTGAAATGGTAGAAGATTCAGAAACCTTAATGATTCACGAAGTAGAAGAAGGTAGAGATTATGCCATTTTAATTAGTACACCTGCCGGTGCATGGCGTTATTTAATTGGGGACACGGTTCGCTTTATCGACAAAGCCAATGCAGAAATTATTATCACTGGAAGGACAAAACATTTTTTAAGTTTGGTGGGAGAGCATTTGAGTGTAGACAATATGAATAAAGCCATTCAGTTAGTGAGTGAGGAATTGAATTTATCTATTCCAGAATTCTCGGTTACCGGTGAGCCTGATGGAAACTTTTTTGCACACCATTGGTATGTAGCTTGTGATCAAACTATTGACGAAGTTTTATTAGCAGAAAAAATAGACGAAAAACTAATTCAACTCAACGACGATTATGCGACTGAGCGAAAAAGCGCACTTAAATCCATTAGAGTATCTGTGCTGAAAGAAAATTGTTTTATGGGATTCATGGAAAGCAAGGGAAAAATTGGAGGACAGCATAAGTTTCCAAGAGTATTGAAAGGTGTTATGCTTGCAGACTGGAAGCAATTTATAAAAAATCAAGGCCAATGCTAGTTGAGCCAATTTTAAAAGGTTTATTGTTAGGTCTAATTTTAAGCATTTCTATTGGGCCAGTTATTTTCGCAATTATCAAGCAAAGCCTTACCAATGGAAAGCGATCTGGCTATGCATTTGTAGCAGGAGTTTCTAGTAGTGATTTTGTTTTGCTTTTTATTTGCAATGTTTTTACTTCTTTATTTAATTTGGTGCTCAACCATAAATCAGCGATTGCTTTAGCAGGCGCAGGATTTTTATTAATCATGGGATTGTATACATTGTTCTTTAAAAAATTAAAATTAGAAAACATGGGCACCGACGGGGTCAATAAAAGGGTGAGCATTAAAGACCTGGTCTCTTCTTATTTTTCTGGCTTCTTAATGAATACGCTTAATCCTAGTGTATTTTTATTTTGGTTTGCTTGGACGGCCGCCATAAACAATAGTGCCGACGATACACCAAATCCAATTCAATATAAACTTGTTGTGTTTGGAACCTGCCTTGGATTTGTATTATTGTCTGATTTAATCAAAGTATTTTTAGCTGGAAAATTAAGACCCAGGTTAACTGAAAAAAATCTTCTTTGGATCAATCGCTTTTCAGGAATGATCATTTTAATCTTCAGCGCTGTGCTTTTATATAGTGCGCTATTGATCTATTAATTAAAATAGGTCTTCCTTTCACAAACATTTATGCATTTTTGGTTCTTTTTGGTTTGCTTTATTGTAATTTAGACTTGTGAAAAAAATAACCCTTTTGTTGTTTTGTACCTGCCTATTGGCAATGACTAATATAGTGGTAGCACAAACCGGAAACGTGCTTATTTTGAAAGACAAGGGCGTCACTATCAAGTCTTTTACAAAAGACAGCTACATACAATTTGAATTTAGCAATCGTCAATGGATTACTGGGCAAATTCAATGGATTAAAAAAGACTCTATTCAGGTTAAACAATACACGCTCCAAACCATGATGACCCAATATGGTACTTATGGTCAAGATACATTAAGACTAGGAACACTCACATTACACATCAACGAGATTCGTGCGTTTGCAAAAGATAAGGGTCGATACCAAAGTGTATTTACCAATGGTACCTTTTTAAAAGTTGGTGGCGTTCTATATGGTGGATTAAACATCACCAATTCAATTATTAATAAAGAAGCTGTTTTTAGTTCACAAAATATACCTTCTATTGCAGGCGGGGTTGTATCCTTTTTTATTGGCAGATGGTTGGCTAAAAAGAATCCACCGTACAGACCAATTGGTAAAAGATTTAGTGTAGAAATTTTATAAGTAGCGGTTTTAAAAGAGGACTTGAAACATCTATAATTGATATATTTTGATTAAAAAAATTAAGCGCATCATTTGGTATCTGTTTGTTAGTTCATTGCTCTATGTAGTTATTTTGCGTTTTGTATTTCCTCCCATTACCATTACCCAGTTGACCAATGCGTTTGGCTTAGGATTAAAGAGAGACTATATTGCCTGGGAGCAGCTTTCATATAATATTAAGCTAGCCGCAATAGCTAGTGAGGATCAGGCTTTCCCAGATCACATAGGTGTAGACTGGGAGGCCATGGAAAGAAGCTTCAAATCAAAAAAGAAAAAAAAGAAATCTAAGATTCCACTAGGAGGAGGCGCTAGTACCATTACACAACAGGTTGCTAAAAATGTATTCTTGTGGCAGGGCGGAAAATATGATAAATACATTCGCAAACTACCAGAATTTTATTTTACTTTTTTAATTGAACTCATCTGGGGTAAAGAAAGAATTTTAGAAGTGTATTTAAATGTGATAGAAACCGGTCCAGGTTGTTTTGGTGTTGAAGCGGCCGCGCAACATTATTTTAAAAAATCAGCAAAAAATTTAACGCGTGCAGAAGCAGCGATGATTATAGCAGGCCTTCCTAATCCTAAGAAATTTACAGCACGTCCAATGACAAAAAGAGTTGCGTGGCGTTATCCACAAATACTAAGAGAAATGAACAATTTAGAAGGAGACGAAGACGTTCGAGATTTAATTAGAAAAAAATAGCTGGGTTTATCCACAAGCTCATCCACAATTTTTAATTTGAAATTAATTATTGTGTATAATGCCGCAACTCTTGTGGATTAATTTCGAATTTTAAATTTTCGGTAAAAACTGGTTGATTAATTGGATGGCATTAGCCGTGCGCTGGTCTCCAGATCCTGAAACAATCCCCCATGGTGTTTTTTGATTGATCAAAAGTTCTTTATAAAGTGTAAACAATTCAATTCTAGGTCCAGCATCTGGATATTCACGCATCTCGTCTGCAGTCCATGGTAGGTCTATATCACAGAGTAGGTATAAATCATAATTACGTTGATTGATTTGTTCTAAAATATAGTGATGACAATTATTAAAAACATATTCACACCATACTTTCATCACATACATATCTGTGTCCACTATTAATTTATTTGTGGTTGCCTGACCTGGATTGTCTGTGCTTTTTTGATCCAACAATTCAATAGATTTTTCTTCGTTTTTAATTTGACCCTTTGCGATGGTTAATAAATCATCATAGGTATACTTGGTTCCATGTTCTAATAAATACTGTCTTGCATACTCGGGCGTCCAAATAGTTTGATAGTGCGCCGCAAGTGCAGCACAAAGTGTAGACTTACCTGTTGACTCTGGACCTAGTACTACTATTTTTTGGATTGGTCTCATTGCTTCGCTTTTTTATTCCAAGTAATTAAACCTGCAATTGCTAAAATTAATAAAACTATAAATTGAAAACTTG
>CAMDNL010000047.1 GCA_945902975.1 Chitinophaga pinensis | reverse complement strand
TAAGAATAATAGTCAAATCGAACAATATTTATTCCATTAACAATCCTTTTAAATGGATTACTTAAAACAGATGCAATATTCGCAACAAAATAGGGATAATTATTAGCAGACAATGATGCTTCATTGATATACAATGGCAATTCAATTTTCCCTCCTAATCTTAAAATACTCGTGTTCAATAAAAGTTGCTCCAAAACAAATTGAGCTTGATTGGATAAATCTAAGGCTTGATCCAACAACAAGGATTTTAATGCTAACAAAGGAGGATAATCTGTATAAGACATCAATCTAGCTATATGATATAAAATGGTAGCACTATGCGCATAATGTTGAGAAACAAAACTTGGATCAGTTAGGTGTTTATTTGATTTAATTAAGTCCACAATTAAATCAAGGCTAGCAGTATCTGTCGCATTTAAAGGAATCTTAGCCACCGTATGCATTAATACAACATTGGTAAGTACAGACAAGTCCACATCCTTAGGCATTTTATTTCCTAGCCAAGTACTATACACTGGTCTGTCTTTAAACTGCTTATAAAAACTACGATTGGGCTTAAGCATGCCAACTCTATAGGTACTAAATTTATATTGCATGGCTTTAGCAAGTGAATCATTGGCACCTAGAGCCAATAATGTAATAGCTCCATCATCAATATCATCTGCTAAAGCAAATTTTTGATTAAAGCGATTGAGCCATCCCCCATTCGGAAAAATCTGTGGTGGATTTCTTGGCCAAAAATTATAAGTTAACTGGTTGTTTTGGTTTTTAAACCTTTCAATGTAAGGTCTTGCATTCGTTTTAAATTGTTCCAAATAGGCTAATTCTTCTGGACGCATCTTTTTACTAAATTGTCCAATATTGAATAAGACAAGGGCTGTAAAAAAGACATTGTCCTCTTGTTTATATGCGCTACCATAAAAATATCTTCTAAAGGAAGGAAAGGAACCATTCAAAAAGCCTGATTCTTTCTTTTCTTGTAATTGTTCTATACGTTGTAATAATTGGATGCACTTTTTGTAAAATAAAGAATCATCCAATACAGGCTTAGCGAAAAGTATACTACAAGACACCATACCTATAAAAACTAAGACACCCTTTTTCATCTTGAACAAGTTGTTTTATCACTAAAAAGTGTAATTTAGTGATTATGGATGTTAAAATAGAAGAGAGTTGGAAAAAAGCATTAGCGCCCCTTTTTGAGCGTCCCTATTTTACACAAATCACTGCACACCTTAAAACAGAAAAAGCACTTAAAAGAACCATTTTCCCTACAGGAAGCATGATCTTTAATGCTTTCAATCAAACACCTTATCATCAAGTTAAAGTGGTTATTCTTGGACAGGATCCTTACCATCAGCCAGGACAAGCCATGGGATTAAGTTTTTCTGTAAAAGCTGATTGTAAAATCCCACCCTCCTTGGTGAATATTTATAAAGAATTGAATAAAGATATTGGAATGCCTATTCCTACAACTGGTGATTTAACACATTGGGCAAAACAAGGGGTTCTATTACTCAATAGCGTATTGACTGTTAGGGCAGACGAACCAGCAAGTCATAGTAAAATTGGTTGGACTGCTTTTACAGATGATGTGATTAAATTATTATCCAATGAAAAATCTGACTTAGTATTTATTTTATGGGGTAATTTTGCTAGTCAAAAACAAATATTGATCGACGCTACAAAACACAAAATTCTAAAAGCAGCGCATCCATCACCTTTAAGTGCCTACAATGGTTTTTTTGGATGCAAACATTTTAGCACTACAAATCAATATCTAACGCAAGTAAAAAAAGATCCTATAGATTGGTCTATCTAATCATGAAAAATAAATTACAACTATTCTTAGGTCGCGTCATTGCCATTTGGGCATTAATCTGCTTTGTAACAACTATGTTTTTATTTATATGGTTTTATTTACTCTGTTTCTTTTTGCAAGAACCTTATAAAACTAGATGGCACAGAACCATTTCCAAAATATGGATGGGTTTATTTTTAACTTTAGTAGGATGTAGGTTTACTATTAAGGGGAAGCATCATTTTAAAAATCTAGGGCCGGCTATTGTGATTTGCAATCATAACAGTTTAATTGATGTGCCTTTGAGTACACCCTTTTTACCAAGAGCCAATAAAACAATTGCTAAAAAGAGTTTTATCTATGTACCCTTATTTGGATGGATCTATCAATTTGGATCGGTGATTGTTGATAGAAAAAATGACCAGAGCAGAAGAGCAAGTTTTGAAAAAATGAAGCATACTTTAGACAAGGGATTAGATATGTTGATTTATCCAGAAGGTACTAGGAATAAAACAAGTGAACCATTAAAATCATTTTATGATGGTGCGTTTAAATTAGCCATTGAAACTCAAAAGCCCATCATACCCGTTGTTTTGCTGAATACTAAAAAAGTATTACCCGCTTATCCCATCATGTGTTTCAAGCCAGGTAAAATTCAAATGGATATTTTAACACCAATCCCTAGTGAAGGACATACGGTACAATCATTAAAGCAGACTGCGTTTGATATCATGTCTGCGCACTACAAAATGAACAATCCTGCTTAAAAAGTTGAATTAGAAAAAGTCCTACTACGATTAATTTTTAGGTCTCTTAAGATACCTGATTTTGGATTTACAGTAATGTTGAATGACCTGTAAATACCAATTGGCATCACATTAATAGCCAATTGCCAACAATGCATTTCTCTTGTAATGAACACACTCAATTGTTGTACAGAAAATTGAGATAAATCTACAAAGCTGCTTCCCCCCACTTTCCATTTTGGCGCTACACTAAAGTCACCTGTTAAATTTAAAGTAGAATATTTTTGTAAACTAAACCCAGAATAATCTGGCTTAATTATTTTTGAAAACTGAAAAGAGTAAGATAGGTTTAATGTCCATGGGGTATTAAAATCTGTAAACTCAGCCGGATTAGATCTCACATACATTAACTGTCTTTGTTGTTCATCGGGCGTCATAAATGGGTCTATAGGTATTGACCGTTTAGCATCCTTATTCTTATCCTTTGATTTACTAGCAAAAGAGGTAGAGAAAGCAATGCCTCCATTGGTAACACTACCAAATTTTAATTTTGTAGGATCGATTGCAATTTTATTAACCCTATACCCCATTTTATCCGTTTCATAGGGATCTAAATTAAATGAGGTTGTAATGTTTAATTTTTCAAATAAAGTTGTTCTCGCATAAAAATTTAAAGTACCTAAAGCAAAACTATCTGCTAAGAAATTATAACTAGAATTAAATCCAAAGCCTTCAATCAATTTAAACTTTTTAAAAGCATCTGCACTAGTGTCTTGCTTGTCTTTTACTTTCATTTCTAAAAAATTATCTACCCCAAATCCCATTCCACCAAATTGACCTTCACTAAATGCACCACCTAATCCATTGCCATCGTATTTTGAAAAACGAATTGTTCTTCCAGTGGCATCCACCTGTGTACTATAATGATAGGACTTTGCCATATCTGGCTTATAGTTGATAGAAAGGGATGGTCTTATTTCATGGCGAATGGCTTTTATATTTCCTCGTTTAAATTTATAGGTACCAAAAATTCTGGTAGCCGTACCTAATCCAAAACTCATTTGAGTAGCTCTATAAAAACCTCTATTAATAGCGGTGTCCACTTTTTGTAATTGACTATTCCAAGATTTAGTGTTCTGCTGTCCAAACCATTTTTCTTCTAAATTAATGCTTGGCGCAATTGTAATTGGTCCTAATGAAGGCAGTGATAACGTAATTGGGATACTATGATTTGCGCCCCATTGCATGGTGTCTAGAATTCTTCGGATACTGAATGCGGAATCATAAAAAGACAATTGATTTTGCATGCTTCCGTTGTATCCAATACCAATTTTCTCATACCATTTTCCAGCTCCAATTTGTTCCTTAGGCTGGAAAGGATATATAGTGATTGCATTAAAATTGATATTAGGCAGGCTCATATTTACCAATCCAAGATTGTTGTTTTGGTTATGTAATACATTGACGGATAAATTGTATTTATTATTCCAAGACTTGCTGTAAGAAACCGATGAACTTATCTGATTCTGAAAATTCTGTGTGGCATTGTTCAATAAGTTTCGATTATACTTGGTACTACCAAAGTTGACATTGGCAGTGAAACTAGTCCCAGGCCTTGCTTTAGGGTCCATTGAGTGTGACCAGTTTAACATATAGGTTCTGCCGCCCGTAAATTCGTCTGCAATCGTATTATTTCTATTGAGCGCCCTAGTATTTTGTAAGCTTAAATTAAAATTGCCTATATATTTATAACGCTGAATGTACTTACTATTCATGTTGACATTCCAACCACCATAAGAATAAATATTAGCCCTTACTGTGGCATCTAAATGCTGGTTAATGACCTTGTAATATCCAATGCCTTCAAACCCAAGTCCAAAGTCCTCACTAGAAGTAAAAGCTGGAGCCATGAAGCCTGATTGACCTCCGGATTTATTCAATGGGAAGATGCCAAATGGAATACCAATGGGCATTGGCACACCCTCAAATTCGGGGAATGCCGGGCCTGATACCCCAATTTTATTGGTAACAATTTTGAGTTTATTGGTTCTAAAAGCAAAATGTGGTTCATCTAAGTTACAAGTGGTGAACCTTGCTTTCCAGGCGAAAGCATCCGTCGGATTCACTTTTTTCATTGCTTCAGATTGAACATATATTTCACCTTGTTGAAAATTGCTGTTTTTAGTTAATCCCTTCCCAGATTGCAGATTATAAAAAATGGAGTCATTTGTAGAGTTTAAATCCCCTTCCTTAAACCTTGGTTTGCTTTGTAATTTACCTGAAGTATCCTTTGCACCGTAGGCAGTGATATTTTGTGTTTCTTGATCAAAAATGATCTTCCCAGCTTCAAGTTGTGCAGTTTTATAGGATGTTTTTGCATTCCCATATAAATAAAATGTCTTTGACTTAAGGAGCATGACGCCCGAATCGGATGCATTATAACTAATCACTGCATCTACACTATCTTTAGAAAGTTGTATCTTTTTCTTGGTCAAACTATCCGTTTGAGCATATAAATGGATATGAATAGCAGAAATTAATATCGTTAAAATGAGCTTTTTAACAATAGAAAGGGTTGTTTTTGCGTTATTTTTGTATCCTGCTAGGTTCACTCCAGCAAAAATAAAGTAAAACAATGTTAAGGAACTGATTATGAAGCAAAATAGAATGATTTTAGCATTTAGTTTTAGTCTAATTGCCCTTTTTTGTAGTCTAGGGCTATCCCTGCAGGCCCAAACCCCAGCGAAATCATTAAAACGTATTATCATTGACCCTGGTCATGGAGGCACAGATATTGGTTCAAAAGGTAAATATTCTACCGAAGCAGCTGTTTCCTTGGCTATCTCCCTAAAATTAGAAGAATTTATCAAGCAAGCGATGCCAGATGTAGAAGTGGTGATGACAAGAACTACCGATATCTACCACTCTGTTGTGGAGAAGGCTAAAATCGCCAATGCGGCAAAAGGAGACTTATTTGTTTGTATTCACACCAACTCGGCAAGGGGAAAAGCGGTTAGAGAAGTGGTTGGTTATACCAAGAAAACATACACTGTAAAGAAAAAAGGTAAAAAAAGAAAAGTAACCAGAGACGTGCCTATCTACAAAACCACCTATACTCCTAGTACTGCTATAGGTACAGAAACCTATATCTACAATGTCGGCAAGTCTGATTTTAGAAAAGAATTGGCAAGTGAAATGGTAGATGAGGTGGTGGAGCAATTAGACTCCGTTTCTTTGAAGCAAATAAAGGAATACGAATCAGAAATTGATCCCACTAAAAAAATGATGGCGAGCATCTTGGCACAACAATATTTTCAAAGAGCTGCAAGTTTAGCTTTAACCATCGAGGAAGAATTTAAGGCGTCTGGAAGGGTAAGTAGAGAGGCTAAACAAAGGCCTGTCGGCATTTGGGTATTACAAGCAGTTGCCATGCCAGCGGTGTTGATTGAGACGGGTTTTATTTCCAACCCAGAGGAGGAAGAATACCTTAATAGTGAATTAGGTCAGAATGAACTCTGCGAAGCCATTACCAAAGCCTTGCAACGGTACAAGAATTCTTTAGAGAATCAGCAGAAAGCAAATGCGAATTAGGCTAATTTTTAGCTAATTTTGTATCCAACTCAAGCAATCGAATACCATGCGTGTATCAAATGAAACTAAAGTAGGTGCTTTAACTGTAATTGCAGTCACCTTAATTATATTTGGATTCAATTTTTTAAAAGGAAAGACCTTCTTTAAGTCAGGTACTTTTATTTATGCTAAATATACTGATACCAAAGGTTTGATTGTTTCTAATCCAGTTTTTGTGAACGGTTTTCAAGTTGGAACTGTTTTTGAAATAGAAAACATGAACAATAATTTATCAGAGCTAGTGGTTTGTATCAAATTGAAGCAATTATATAAAATTCCAAAGAATTCAATTGCCACCATACAAGAAAATCCTTTAGGAACCAACGCTATCAATATCATTCAAGGCAGTGGGACATCATTGATTGTGAGTGGTGATACCATTCAATCAGCACCGGCCACTAGTTTGTTAGGCGATTTAATGAATGAACTTTCACCAATTGGAGATCAGGTTAAAAATACCATTAGTTCACTAGAGCTCGTTTTAAATAATGTCAATAAAACATTGAACGACGAGAATAGACAAAATTTTAAAGTGATTCTTGAAAATTTATCAGCAACTACTATTAATTTAAATAAATCTCTTGCATCCATTGAAGGAATGGTCAACAAACAAAATGGATCCATTGCCAAAACAGCAGATAATTTAAATTCGTTCACAACAAACTTGAATCAGAATAATCAAAAGATTTCCAATATTTTAACAAATTTAGATAGTACTACTAAATCTATCAATGATGCTGATTTGTATAAAACGATTAAAACAATACAAACAACTTTGATTGCTTTAAATACAACCATCAACCAATTAAACAATGGCAATGGAACTGCATCTAAGTTGTTGAATGACCCAGCCATGTACACCCAATTACAAAGTACTATCAAAAGCGTTAATACCCTAGTGGATGATATTAAAGTGCATCCTAAACGCTATATCAGTGTATCAGTATTCGGCAAAAAGGATAAAAGAACCCCTTTGACTAAACCTCTATCGGATACATTGGGTCATGAATAAATACCTGCGTTATATCGTACTTTTTTTTGGCATAATTATGTCAATTCATGCCCTTAGTCAAGATACTACTGCAACCAAGAACACGGGCAAATTAATTGAGTTTCTATCTGCCGAATCTTACAATATCAAAAAAATAGATAGCGTTGATTTTCTAATCCTAGTTGGTCATGTGAAAATTAAACAGGGTAACACTTTTTTATTTGGAGATAGTATTATTGTGAATACCACAAAAAATAGTTTAGAAGGATTTGGTAATGTGCATATCAATGATGCCGATTCTGTTCATACCTATGCAGATTACTTAATTTATAATGGCAATACTAAGAAAGCAAAATTAAGAAAACATGTAAAATTAACAGATGGTCGTGGTACCTTAACTACTGACTCATTGGATTACGATGTTTCAGTAAAAATAGGTGTATACAAAAAAGGTGGGAAATTAGTTCGTAATAAAACCATCTTAAAGAGTACAGAAGGCGTTTATTATGGTATCACAAGAGACGTGCTTTTTAGAAATAAAGTGTCCCTAATTGATCCTGAAAATAGCATCTTCACAGATACCTTAGAGTACAATACCTATTCTCAATTAGCTAACTTCATAAGCCCATCTAAAATCATTAGTGGTTCAAGGATCATTAAAACCAAGAATGGCAACTACAATTTAGGCACAAAAAAAGGGTATCTGTATGAACGCTCCTCTATAGACGATAGTAGTTATTTTTTCATTGCAGACGATATGGCTATAGACGACTCACTTGGATTAGGTGAATTTAGAGGCAATGCATTATATAAGTCTAAGGATAGTTTAAGTTTTGATTTAATTGCAAATAATATTAAAACCAATCGTAAAAAGGATATTTTATTGGCTACAGAGCTACCTATCCTAATGATCAAACAACCTAATGATACTTTGTATGTAAGTGCTGACACATTGTATAGTGGCAGATTAAGTGATCTAACAAGAAAAATTCCAAAGGCACGCGCTAAGGAAGAACAGCTTAAGGATTCCAGTTTGAATAAATATTTCGAAGCTTTTCATCATGTGAAGATTTATTCCGATTCTATGCAAGGTGTTGCAGATAGTTTATTTTACAGTCTAGCTGACTCTACCATACGTCTACATAATAAACCTATACTTTGGGTGAATGAAAATCAAATTACAGGCGACACTATCTATATGCATTTGAATAATAAAAAAGCAGAACAACTAAGAATTTTAAACAATGCCATGGCCATTAGTCCTGTTGACAGTACAGATTATTTTAATCAACTAAAAGGCAATTCCATTATCGTCGATTTCATGGATGGTAAAATACACAAAATGCAAACAAAGGGCAGCGCAGAAAATATTTATTTCACGACAGATGATGAGGGAAAATTTATTGGAGTCAACCAATCAAATGCACAAATTATTACAATCGATTTTAATAATGACGAACCAGTAAAAATTGTATTCATCAATCAATTAACTGGAAAAATGACACCCATGTTTGACCTGCCTAAATCAGCATTAAAACTGAATAATTTTAAATGGCTAATTGATCTGAAACCAATGTCAAAATTTGATATTCTATCCCCTAAGGGTAATTAATAAGTTTTGATTTATGCTATTGATCCATAGCAATACTTAAGAGGCATCGTCTTTTTCATGCATTAGGTATGCTTTTATAAAGCCATCTATTTCACCGTCCATGACTGGGCCAACATTACCAACTTCAAAATCGGTACGATGGTCTTTGATCATTTTGTATGGATGGAATACATAAGAACGAATTTGACTACCCCATTCTATTTTTTTCTTATTCGCATTCGATGCATTTAAGGCTTCCTGCTTTTTACGCATTTCTTCCTCATACAATCTACTCTTTAACATCTTCATGGCAATTTCTCTGTTTTCTCCCTGAGTTCTTGATTGTTGACATTCTACAATGATCCCAGAAGCGTGTTTTAAACGCACAGCAGTTTCCACCTTATTCACGTTCTGTCCACCCTTTCCACCACTACGGTAAAACTCCCATTCAATGTCTGCAGGATTGACTATGATTTCGATGGTGTCATCAATTAATGGATATACATAAACAGATGCAAAGCTGGTGTGACGTCTTGCATTGCTATCAAATGGTGAAATTCTTACTAAACGATGCACACCCGATTCTGCCTTTAAAAACCCAAAAGCAAATGGGCCGTCAAACTGAATGGTGGCAGATTTAATACCAGCGCCATCCCCTTCTTGATAATCTAAAGAATTGACTGTCCAACCTTGTTTCTCTCCGTACATGGTGTACATCCTTAAAAGCATTTCTGCCCAATCCTGACTCTCTGTGCCACCAGCACCTGGATTAATTTGTAATACAGCAGGTAATTCGTCTTCGGGTTGATTAAGTGTGCTTTTAAATTCAGCTTCTTCGATGGCGACCATCGCTAATTCATATGCAGATTTCGTTTCTTCTTCTGTGGCATCACCTGCTTTCCAGAATTCAAAAAGCACCACAAAATCTTCGACACTTGTCTCCACATGCTGATACAAGCCTGTCCAATATTCGTTTAATTTAATCTCCTTCATCGTGGCAGTTGCACGTTTGTTGTCATCCCAAAAACCTGGAGATAAAGAAAGTTGTTTGTCTAAATATATTTTTTGTAATCGGTTCTCAACGTCAAAGAAACCTCCTCAGGACACTCACTTGGTCCTTCATACGCTTAATCTGTTCAATCGTCATATGAATTCATTTTATGTTCAATTAAAAAAGTAACTACAAACCTCATAAGCCGGATTCTGTTTCTAAACTATCATTTATCT
>CAMDNL010000046.1 GCA_945902975.1 Chitinophaga pinensis | reverse complement strand
GAGTGGGATATTCCACATATTTACGGAAAGACGGATGCCGATGCGGTGTTTGGTTTGATGTATGCACAATGCGAAGAGAATTTCCCACAAATAGAAAAGAATTTTTTAGAAATGCTTGGGCGACGTGCCGAAATGGAAGGGCCTAAGTTGATTTATGAAGATTTAATGATGCAGCTCATTCAGGATAGTGCAGAAGCAATCAAAGATTTTGAGAGAAGTCCAATTTGGTTTAAGCAATTATTAATTGCACATGCAGATGGCATTAATTACTACTTATCAAAACACCCGGAGGTAAAGCCGGTGGTGCTCAAAAAGTTTAAGCCTTGGTTCCATTTAATGTGGACCGACGGTAGCGTCTCTCCAACAAGGTCTGCAGGCATCACCGAAAAACATGTCGAAGCCTTTTATGGACAACAGCTTTATTCAAATCAAAATGCAGTCAATTTTAATACGTACCTGCCAACGCAGCAATCCCTATTTGAACAACCCAACTATGACATGGAGGATAAAACCTTGAAAGGATCCAATGGATTTGCAATTGCGCCAAAGCATAGTAAATCAGGGAATGCCATGTTGTATATCAATCCGCATGTGCCTTTTTATTTTAGATCAGAAATGCATATGGTAAGTGAAGAAGGCTTAAACGCATATGGTGCTGTAACCTGGGGACAGTTTTTCATTTATCAAGGCTTTAACGAACAATGCGGATGGATGCATACAAGCGGTTACGCGGATGTGGCGGATGTGTATGAAGAACAGACTGAAAAAATAAAAAATGAATTATTTTATACCTACGAAAAAGAAAAAAAGAAAGTTGGACAACGTGCTATCCAGATCCAATATCTAGACAATGGTATCTTAAAGACAAAATCATTTGATACCTATTTTACAATCCATGGTCCAATCATGGGCATGGAGAAAGGGAAATGGTTAAGCCTGCAAGAAAACAATCGTTCTTTAAATGCCTTAATAGAATGTTGGACAAGAACGAAATCAAGAAGCTTAGCAGACTATACAAAAGCAATGGAACTAGTATCCAATAATAGTAATAACACCGTCTATGCAGACGCTGCAGGAAATATTGCCTACTGGCATGGTAATTTTATGCCAAAAAGAAATCCAAATTTTGATTACACCATGTACGTAGATGGTTCCATTAAAGCAACAGACTGGCAGGGCGTGCATCCTTTAAATGAAATTGTACAAAGTATCAATCCTGAAATTGGATGGTTACAAAATTGTAATGCTACGCCGTTTACAGTAGCAGGCAGCAGCAGTCCTAAAGCGAAAGATTATCCTAGCTATATGGCGCCAGATGGTGAAAATGGAAGAGGTCTCACTGCAGTTGCACTATTGTCAAAAATTGATAAAATCAATTTAGACGAATTGATTGCTTTAGGATACAATAAAAAATTAAGTGCCTTTGATCTATTATTACCTGGATTTTTACAATCAGCAACAAAAGCAAACCTTGCGCCAAGAACCAAAAAAGCAATTGACTACTTATCTAATTGGGATCATGTAGCAGATAGTAATTCGATTGCGACCAGCATAGCAATAGAATGGGCTACAAAATGGAGTGCTGCCATTCCTCCTGCAAACACCGAAGAAGCTGCTACAGAAATCGTTTTAAAATACAAACGAATGGACCAAGAGGTTGCGTTTGAAACTAAAATCAAATTATTAGAAGCCACCTTAGATCAATTTGAAAAATGGTATGGTAACTGGGAAATTACATGGGGGGCAATGAATCGTTTTCAAAGAGTTGCACCAGGTGCCAATTTTGACGATAGCCAGCCTAGCTTAGCTGTCAATCAGGCCTCATCTAAATGGGGTTCACTACCTTCTTTTGAAAGTAGACGTTATCCAAACACGACCAAGCGATACGGTTACTCTGGCAATAGTTTTGTTGCAGCAGTTGAATTTGGAAAAAGGCTGAACGCAAAAACCATTATTACGGGTGGACAAAGCAGATTTGCTGATAGCAAAAATTTTACAGATCAAGCCAATGGATTTATTCATGGAGATTTTAAAACCATCCATTACTATAAAGAAGATGTCTTGGCCAACAAAAAACTAGCATACCATCCAGGATTAGAAAGATAGTGCTCATAGAGTTGCGTGATGATAGCAATTTTAACAAGGCCTGCCACATTTTTTACGTCCAGGGTTTGCATGAGCCTAGTTCTATGACCTTCGATGGTTCGCTTACTGTGCCCAAGTTCTGCCGCAATCTGTTTACTTGAGGCTTCTTCGCAGATGCGTATTAAAATGTATTTATCATATAGACTTAGCGAATTTACGCGTTCTATCAAATTAATTTTATCCATTACCTGAGTCAGTTTTAATACACGTTCAGCAGTATCTTGACAAAAATAGACCTTATGCTGACAAGCCATTTCGACTGCCTTATTCCACTCCCGACTTGACATATTTCTTGAAACAATCACATCTACTTCGAGTTCAATTAACAGATAGAGTATATAGTCGGGGGTATCCTTATTCAATAAAATAATTAAGGGGAATATTTGCTTTAGTGTTTTGATTCTATTTTTGACAGCTGATGAATCAAAATCAAACATGGCACAATCAATAATCAATAACCCTTGAGATAAACCTATTTTTAAATTATTTATTTCGTCTAAGGAGGTGAGCATACGATACCCATTACACATAGGATGTACTTTTACTAGTTGGCCACATCCCATAGCATAAATGGCTTGTTGATCACATATAAACACTTGTCTTTGGTCTTGTGGAGTGAAATAGTTTTTTTGCATCTATAAAAAAACAATAGATCAAGAAGAAGCTGACCGATTTAAATCTATTTTACATTAATGGTCTATTATTTTAAGGCATTCAACCCATTCAAAAATAATCTAACAATATAGTTTAATACTATAGTCGATAGATTATACACAGAATGGTGTAAATTGCCGCATGCAATTTGAAAAGTCTATTACGCTTGCCACTTTCTCTCCACTATGGTGGGAGAGTATTTTATGGATTAGTGGAATTATCTTCTTGCTTATTCAGGTGCCTAAATACCTTAAAAGTATAAAAATCAAACAATATGATTTTTTTATTGCAATCTTATTAATTGCTAATTTAGGTATTGAGCAATTTTATAATTTTTATACTGGTTCATGGAATATTCAACAAAATATTCCTGCACATTTATGCAGTATTAGTAGCTTTTTATGCATCATCTACTTATTCAATAAGAATCAATTATTAGGAGAATTCGTTTACTACTGGGGATTATTAGGCGGGATTCATGCGCTACTAACTCCAGAATTTAACAATGGCATTAAGGGTTATAATTTTTACAGCTATTTTATTGAGCATGCTGGTTTATTATTAGTAGTATTATATATCATCAAGCACAACGGATTTGTACCTAGACCAAAGTCATGGTTGGTTATTTTTGGCTATTCTCAGTTAGTCGTGCTTTCTGTGGGCATCCTTAACTATGCCATTGGAACTAACTATATGTTTTTAAGGGAGCCACCTTCTGCCAATAATCCATTGATCATTGGAGCCTGGCCATTTTACCTCATTTGTTTTGAAATTGCAGCCATCACACATTTTTGGCTATTCTATTTGCCCTTTGCAAGAAAAAGAAAAATAGCAAAATCAGCGCTTACTTAATTAGCGTAATAAAAAACGAATTGGTTAAGTTATAAAAAACTTTTTATAATTCTTCTATTCTCTTTGCTTTATCGTCTATTACCAAATCAAAATTTGGTTTGACTGCTCCACCGTTAGGACAAAATCCTGTAATCAAGTCATTGAACTTACAACCCCATTTTGTCAACTGCTCTAAAGTCAAGGGTCTTAAATCTCTCTTGGAACTTTCTCCTCTTCCAGTCCAATAAGTGATATGCCAACCTTCATCAAAGAGTTGATTGATTTTTGCAATATTTTCAAAATTTGGTTCTGCTAGTTCGTATACTCGTTTATCGGAATAGAAACAAATGGTTTCATCAATATCAATTAATGCTTTCTTGGAACCGAATCTTTTTGACTCTATCATAAGTATATTTTTATTTTTATAATCTTGCAGTCACAATGGATCGGTCTAAAAATGCCTTGGTATCATACACTATGGCTTCCGGACTTGTTTTCAATAATGCATAATCCAACGCTTTAAAAAAATCATGCGCTACTGCTAATAAAATAACATCATATTTTTCGAATGCTGTAATCAATTGTACTTGATGTTTTTGAAATACATCATTGGCATTGGCATAAGGATCAAAAGCATACACCTCGGCACCTTCTGCTTTAAGCTGATGGATGATTTCAAATACTTTTGAGTTTCTAAAATCAGGACAATTTTCTTTGAAAGTGACACCTAGTACTAGGACTTTTGCATCTTGAATTTTTTTGCCTGTTTGTGCCAATAATTGTATCAGTTTATTACTTACAAAAGCACTCATCTGATCATTGACATCGCGCCCCGATAAAATCACTCTTGGGTCATAGCCAACTGCCTTTGCTTTATAAGCTAAATAATAAGGATCTACGCCAATGCAATGTCCTCCAACTAATCCTGGCTTGAATGGTAAAAAATTCCATTTAGTGCTTGCAGCTGCTAACACTTCTTGGGTATCAATGCCCATCCGATCAAAAATCAATGCCAATTCATTCACAAATGAAATATTAATATCTCGCTGTGCATTTTCAATGGACTTAGCCGCTTCCGCTACTTTAATTGAGGGTGCAGCATAAGTGCCTGCAGTAATGATACTTGCATAGAGTTGATCAATATGCTTTGCAATTTCGGGTGTAGAACCTGAAGTAATTTTTTGAATCTTTGTTAAGGTATTGACCTTGTCTCCTGGATTAATTCTTTCGGGAGAATAACCACAATAAAAATCTACATTAAATTTTAATCCTGAATTTTTTTCAAGTACAGGAACGCAATCCTCTTCGGTACATCCTGGATACACCGTACTTTCATAAATTACAATATCTCCACGCTTTAATATAGTCGCAATTTGAGATGTGGCAAATAATAAGGAGGATAGGTCAGGACTTTTATCTGCATGCACTGGGGTGGGCACCGTAACAATATATATTGTAGCAGCGGCAATCACGGCAAGATCATTGGTTAGGACCAAATTATTAGCAGCTTTAAGATCCTCTACAGCACTTTCTAATGTGGTATCCTCACCTCTTTTAAGCGCATCCACCCTTGCATTGTCCAAGTCATATCCAATGACTTGATATTTTTTAGAAAATGCTAAAGCCAAGGGCAAGCCCACGTAGCCTAAACCGATAACGGCAATCAAAGGAGGATTGGATATTGTTAGCTGTTGCATTTGCCACCAAAGTTAATGGAGCGGTTAATGCTGTCCATATTTTTTTTCGCCAGCAGGAATGGCGATGCTCATCCTGTTTTGTGGAGGCGGAAGCGGACAGGTCGCAAATTCAGTAAATGCACAAGGAGGATTATAGGCCTTATTAAAGTCGATGTAGGTATATCCGTCCGCATCTGGTTTGTCTAGTTCTATAAATCTACCCGAACCGTAAGTCGTTTTTCCAGAAGTCGCGTCTGCAAAAGTCACAAATAACCTGACTCCCCCCTCATCTATGGCATCTAGTCGATAGGTTTTGCCCTCTATCTCAAATACCAATTGCCCCCCATGTTTTTGGGCTGTATTTTGTCCTAAAACATTCATGATCATCAAGGGGTTTTGATTTTGAGGAATTACTTTTGCTTTAATACGCCATCTTGCATCTACAGGAAATCTTTCAATCCCTTTAAATTCAAGCAAGGTTTTTGCTTTTAAATTTCTAAATCTTACGCCTACTTTATCTTCTCTTTGAATCACCACCCAAACAAAGTCTTTCCACTGACTTAAATATTTCCCTTCTATTGCAGTTAATAAATTTAGCGTTTCAGCATTTGCTACAACTAGACCAGCATTATCTTTAATTGTAATTTTTTCTGTAACAGCATCCTTCCAATATACTTTTCCATCTTCATATATAAAATCGCCCAAGTGCTTTGGAAAGGCAGTATTGTCATACACCAGCTCGTTCTCCTTAGCCGAGCCAAAACTGTTGACCCCTTTTTTAAACCAAAACAATCCTTCTAAATTCAGCCAGCCATTGGGATCTTTCAATGCGGCTATTCGAGCGCCATCCCATTGTTTCAACTCTTCTAGGTATAAATTTTTTTGTGCATTGGTTGATGCCAAAATGGTTAAAAATAGGAATGTTAAAATAGATGCGATAGAGCATTTTCTCATTTTATGTAGATTGGTCGGTTATTAAGCATTGGAGTAAATTTGTTGGCCTTTTTGGCTAGTCTAAGTACACAAAATTAGACAATAATAATTGTCTATTTAGTTAGTAGCACTTATTTTTTCTTTGTGTTAACAATAGTTTAATTAAATTTATGCTGAAACATTTTAATCGCATGAAAAAATTACTATTTATCCTAGCCCTTTCAACTTTAATTTTTGCTTGTAAAAAAGAAGCTGAAACACCTACAGTTACGCCTCCGCCAACTACCACTATCAATCCAAATACGGCACCTAATAAATGGATTCACGAAGTCATGTCATACTACTATTTATGGAATGATAAAATGCCAAGCCTAGCGAATACCAAAACAGATGCCAAGCCAACAGATTATTTTTATACACTTTTAAATGATTATCCAAAAACTGATCGTTTTTCATGGATCGACGAAAGTGTTACCAATTTACAAAATCAATTAAATGGTATAAGTACTGTATTGGGTGTTAAAAACAATGCCTTCTATACAGATGATACCAGAACTAGTCTTGCATTTGTGCTTGCTTATGTTTTAAAGGGAAGTCCTGCCGAAAAAGCTGGATTAAAAAGAGGTGATATTATTTTAAAAGTGGATGACAAAACCATCACGAATGCGAACTACAACACCATTTTATCTAATCAGACCTTAAAACTTGGGCTTGGTGATTTTGTAGGTGGTGCATTTGTATCCAATGGAAAATCGGTTACTGTTACAAAAGTTGAATTACAAACGAATCCAATTTTAGCAGATACCATTATTGCATGGTCTGGAAAAAAAGTGGGCTACCTTGCTTATAGTCAGTTTTTAACAAGCTTTGATGATAGCTTGAGAGCCATCTTTGGTCGCTTTAAAACTGCAGGCGTCAATGAATTGGTTTTAGACTTTAGATATAATGGGGGTGGCTATGTGGTGTCTTCGGATTTGATTACCAACCTAACAGTAAAAGATGCAGCGGCAAGGGTAGGAAAAAGGATGAATAAAAAAGTCTACAATGCAACATATACTGCTTATTTAGAAAAAAATTCTGGAGCTAGTGCTTTTGAAACCTTATTCAAATCCGAACCCAATAACCTTGGTACACTTAGTCGTGTATTTGTTTTAACTGCAGGCAATACAGCATCTGCGAGTGAATTGGTGATTAATAATTTACTGCCATTTATGGATGTGATTTTAATTGGAGAGAATACTTATGGAAAAAATGTAGGCTCATTCACTATTACCGACCCTAATAAACGATGGGACTATGGACTGCAGCCAATTACTTTTCTTACAGAGAATGCAATTGGGAAGTCCGACTATGGAACAGTGAGTGGATTTACACCAAATTATATATTAGCAGACAATGTATTACCGTATAAAACTTTAGGGCACCCAGGTGAAACCTATTTTAATAAGGCCTTAAGCATTATGGGTTATGTTGCTTATCAACCAAGTTCCACCGAGCGAAGTCCAAAATATACAAAAACTTTAGCGAGTAAGGAATCCTTCTCCGATAATAAATGGTTAGACAGAAAGGAAATGTGGATGGACCCTAAATAAATTATACATGAATTTAAGGATACAAGTTTTTGTAACTGGAGGCACTTTTGATAAAGCGTACAATGAATTGAATGGAAATCTTTTTTTCAAAGAAACACATTTACATGAAATGCTTCATTTAGGCAGAAGCAATTTGGATTTATCCATTACAACTTTGATGATGAAAGATAGTCTTGATTTTGTAGAAGCAGATCGTGCCAATATCGCATCGGCTTGTAATACGACCGATGCCCAAAGAATATTGATCACACATGGTACAGATACCATGACCACCACTGCACTTTATTTACAAAAACATTGTCCCAACAAAACAATTGTGCTTACCGGTGCAATGATTCCATACAAGTTTGGTAGTTCGGATGGATTATTCAATTTAGGTAGCGCACTCGCATTCACTCAAGTACTTACAACGGGTGTCTATATTGCCATGAATGGTAAATATTTTGAAGCCGATAAAGTCAAAAAAAATACTGAGAAGGGCGAGTTCGAAGCAATATAAAATTGCTTTGTGCGCTGTTTAATTTAAATGCCACGGTCGCCTGATTAGAAGCTAATTTATTTATGCAGTGACTGCATCCCAAAGCTGAGCGCGTATTTGTAAAGCCTCAATAGAAGCTTGTTCTGCTTCTTTCCATTTAACGTCATCTTCTCCACAAAGCTCTGATACCATTTCCAATGCTAGATGGCTATGATGTCCGCCATCCACTTCGATATGACGTTCGATATAGTATTTAAAAATGGATACTTTTTCTGGTGCTTCTGCTACTAATTTTTCTAATAATCTTGTGAACATGTCTGGGATTAAATCCTCTCGCCCAAAAGTAAAGACAGCCGCCTGCACATGTGCTGGGGCCTGGTTGACAATCTTAAATGTAAAGTTCAAAAACTTTTTTACGGAATCGGCGCAATTCAATTGTTGAATGGCTGCCTCAATACTAGTTCCTGACTGTAGCGCAAGCATCAAGCCTTCTATGGCAGTTGTGGAAGCGCCCATTTGATGCATCGCTTGTTGATACAATTCAAAATGACTTATACGATTGTCAAAAGCATCCACATCGGACTCTTCTCCCAACACAATTTCATTGATTAAATACCTTGTATTAGCTGATCCTACTGGGACCCAAGGTGTTTGCACGCAGGTTAATTTTTGCTGTAAAGATTTAAGTAAACTCATAAAATCCCATACTGCAAACACATGTACTTCTGCAAATTTTTGCAATTCCGACAATGTCTGTATCTGATGGTATACAGGATGTTGTAATAACTGAATTCTACTTGGTTCGATTGCCGATTTTAATGATTGTATACCTGTATGCATATGGTGTTTTGAGGAGGGCAAAGTTAAGTAAATATGAAAACTTCACAAATGCTGTTTAACTAATATTATTTTAGTACCTTAATACTTAAACTAAGAACTAAAACAGGTTGCTTTCATAAAATAAAAGCGACCATGCTTAAGTCAAACCCTGTTAAATAAATTGTATGTTTAAAATTATAAGTAGCCTTTTATTCATCCTCATCATGCAAACATCAAGCGCACAAGAAACAAAAATCATTGCACATCGTGGTGCATGGAAGGAATTTAATTTACCTGAAAATTCAATTGCTTCTTTAGAAAAAGCAATTGCACTTAAATGTGATGGGGCAGAATTTGATGTCAGAAGGACTTTAGATGGCGTGCTTGTTGTAAATCATGATCCTGTGTATTTTGGTGATACCATTCAAACCAATACTTACGCCTATTTAAACAGTAAAAAATTGTCCAATGGCGAATCTTTGCCAACCTTAGAGCAATATTTTTTAAAGGGAACAAAGGACAAGCACAAGACCCTACTGATTTGTGAAATCAAAGCGGCTATCAAGGATCAGGAACAAGACTATTTAGCAACCATTGAAACCTTAGCCTTAGCAAAAAAATTAAATATCGAAAAACGTATTGTGTATATCAGCTTTAGTAAAGACATTCTAATATGGATAAAAGAAAAACAGCCAACAGCAACCGTATTGTATCTTGAGTCTGACTTAAGTATTGACGCTGTAGTTCAAAATAAATTTGACGGTATTAATTTACATTATACAGCATTTAAAATGAATAGTCAACTAAGTGCAACTGCTAAAAATGCAGGATTAAAAATAGGTAGCTGGACCGTGAATGAATTATCTGATTTAGCAATTTTACAACAACAAGGTGTAGAATGGATCACAACCAATCAGCCTCAGCAATTTCAAA
>CAMDNL010000045.1 GCA_945902975.1 Chitinophaga pinensis | reverse complement strand
CCGCAAGTGCAGCACAAAGTGTAGACTTACCTGTTGACTCTGGACCTAGTACTACTATTTTTTGGATTGGTCTCATTGCTTCGCTTTTTTATTCCAAGTAATTAAACCTGCAATTGCTAAAATTAATAAAACTATAAATTGAAAACTTGTAAACGCATACCCTTTGATAAAATAAAGTGGTATCGATGTTATATTCGTGATAATCCACCAGATCCAACTTTCCACCTTCTTCTTTGCCATTAACCACATCGCAGTATAGGCCGAAGCGCTTGCCAGTGCATCTGCCCAAGGAATCGCATCTGGTGCAAAATTATTTTTTAAAAATTCTAAAACAAAAAACAAGATGGCATAAAATCCTATAAAAACTAACACCTGCTGTATTCTTTGTGTATTATTACTTATGGTTATCTGCAAGGCGTTGGTCACTTGATCTTCTTTTTTTCTTGACCACCAATACCAACCATAGATGCTCATGATCGTATAATATAAATTCACGCTAGCCTCTCCTAGTAAATGTCCTTTATAACTTAGATAAATAAATAGGCTTGTGTTAATGATGCCGGTAGGAAACACTAAAATATTTTCTTTGCGGCTATACCATACAGAAACAATGCCCATAATCACCGCAATCGCTTCTATCCATGTTGTTTGAATTAAACCATTGTATACTGCTATAAAAAACTCATTCATAGATTATGATGCTTTCATTTTTTCTAATTGTAATTCCATTCTAAACATTTCGTCACGTAGCTTCGCGGCTTCCATAAAGTCCATCGCCTTGGCCATTTTTTCCATTTGCTTTTTAGTTTGCAAAATCGCTTTTTCCATTTGAGGAATAGTTTCGTATTGACTATTGGGTTCTGCTACCATATTCAACCCATCAGTGGTGCGTATATTGATATTGTCTTGACTAAATCCTTTAATATCCAATACTGCAGTTTGTTTCATCACCTGTTCTATTGACTTTACAATAGTGGTTGGTGTAATATTATGTGCTGTATTGTACTGAATCTGTTTTGCTCGCCTACGATTGGTTTCATCAATTGTTCGCTGCATGCTCATGGTGATTTTATCGCCATAAAAAATAACGCGACCCCTAACGTTTCTTGCTGCACGTCCCGATGTTTGGGTTAGTGACTTCTCGTTCCTTAAAAATCCTTCTTTATCGGCGTCTAAGACAACCACCAATGAAACTTCTGGTAAGTCTAAGCCCTCTCTTAATAAATTCACGCCCACCAATACATCAATCACGCCAAGCCTTAGTTCTCTTAATATTTCCACACGCTCTAGTGCATCTATATCGCTATGTATGTATTTAGATTTGATATTGATTTTAGACAAGTAGCGATCCATCTCCTCGGCCATCTTTTTAGTTAATGTGGTCACCAAAACACGATCGCCCATTGCTACCTGCATCGCTATTTCATCTAATAAATCGTCGATCTGGTTTTTTGTAGGACGCACTTCAATAGGTGGGTCTAATAATCCAGTTGGTCTTACCACCTGTTCTACAATTAATCCGTCTGTTTTTTCTAGTTCATATTCTCCGGGCGTAGCACTTACATAAATAGTTTGGCCAATCACCCGCTCAAACTCATTAAAATTAAGCGGCCTGTTATCAATCGCGCTTGGAAGTCTAAAACCAAATTCTACTAAATTCATTTTTCTACTTCTATCCCCACCATACATGCCCGTTATTTGCGGTATGGTTACATGGCTTTCGTCAATCACGCATAAAAAGTCTTTTGGAAAGTAATCCAATAAGCAAAACGGCCTTGTGCCTGGCTTTCGTCGATCAAAAAATCTAGAATAGTTTTCTATCCCCGTGCAATAACCCAACTCTCTAATCATCTCTATATCATATTCAACCCTTTCTTTTATCCTTGCCGCCTCTTGATGTTTTCCCACATTTTTAAAATACTCCACCTGTGCACGCAACTCATCCTGAATTTCTATAATAATTTCTTGAAGCATTTCTTTTGGTGCCATGTATAAGTTTGCAGGAAAGATGGCCGCGTTCTCCATAGGTTCTATTCTTTTTCCTGATTCAATTTCTATACTTTCAATGGATTCAATTTCATCGCCAAAAAAAGTAACACGATACCCATAATCTACATATGGCAATCGAATGTCGATCGTATCTCCGTTTACTCTAAAAGCACCCCGATCAAACTCAGTAACCGATCTGTGGTACAAACTATTTACAAGTGCGTGTAAAAATGCTTGGCGAGATAAAATCTGTCCCTGATGAATTCGAATAATACCATTTTCATATTCGGTTGGATTACCCATACCATAAATACAACTCACGCTCGCCACTATAATGATATCCCTTCGGCCACTTAATAATTGTGCAGTTGCTTGAAGCCTCAACTTATCAAGCTCCTCGTTAATACTTAAATCTTTTTCAATATAGACCCCTGATGTCGGTAGGTACGCCTCAGGTTGGTAGTAGTCATAATAAGAAACAAAATAACCAACAGCATTATCGGGAAAGAATTGTTTAAACTCTCCATATAATTGTGCAACCAGGGTTTTATTATGGGTAAGTACAAGGGTGGGGCGTTGAACGTTTTGAATTAAATTAGCAATGGTAAATGTTTTACCAGAACCCGTCACACCTAAGAGCGTTTGTTGCATATCTCCATTCAAGACCGCCTCTGTCAATTGTGCAATTGCGGCTGGCTGATCACCCGAGGGGGTGTAGTTGGATTGAAGCTTAAAAGGCATACACAAAGGTAAGCGCAAACCATAAATATGCTTCGTAAAAATCTTCCCTTATAGTTTCCTATTTAAATAATTTACATAATCTGGTAGTTCATATGCATACTCCCCTTGCATAAATGGCGAGGTTACTATAAAGTCGGCAGTGGTTCTATCACAAGCCATTGGTAGGTTCCAGGCCACAGCAAGTCTTAATAAAGCCTTTACATCACTATCGTGTGGTTGAGCTTCCATTGGATCAAAAAAGAAAAATATCATATCTATATCACCCGTCGCAATCATGGCACCAATTTGTTGGTCTCCCCCAAGTGGACCGCTCAATAATTTTACCACCGGCTGATCCAAGGCTTCTTCAATTAGCCTACCGGTTGTTCCTGTTGCAATTAGACTATGTTTAGATAACACTACTTTATTGTGTACGGCCCATTCAATAATATCCTTTTTTTTATTATCATGCGCAATAAGCGCAATCTTTTTTCTTTTATCTAGTTTTCGGATGGATTTCATTGTAAAGTTTTATCATTATTCTTGTACCCTTTTTCCCATTATTGGTAGTGATAACAAGATAACTAAAATAATGGTGGTTGGGAGATGAAATATGTTAAGAATAAAAAATAAGGAAATAATAAAAAGAGGATAAGTAAAAAGCAGCACAGTAAACAAAACCGAGTCAAAAAATACAGTGTCTTTTGTTTTTTCTGCAACAAAGTTTTTTATCAAGTTGTAAAACGGAAGGTGTATTTTATAAAACAGGTTGTTTGTATTAAATTTTGTTGGGGTTGTTGGAATTTGTATGTTTTGTTTTAATTGCTCAAAAACAATTTGATTAAACACAACACGGTCTTTGCTGTTTTGTATTAGTGGTATATTATTCATTTCAGAGATATCTAAATTAACCGTTTTACCAATCCCCCTAAATTGATTAAATGCAATACCAGCAATATGGATCTTTGGATGTACGTTTATTTTTTGAACGCCTTCTAAGATTCTTGCGGTACCTTTTTTAAATGGTTGTAATTCGTTGCTATTAATACAAATCCCTTCGATAAAAATTAAAACAGCATAGCCCTTGCTTAGTAAATCGATTGATTTATTAAATGCATAATCATTTAAGTGTAAAAACTCCTTTCCTTCTCTGAGCCTATAGACAGGGATCATATTTAAGGATTCTAATAAAAACCGGTGAATCGGTTTTTTAAAGGCGTCCCCTCTTGCTAAAAAATAAACCCTCCGCTTATAATAAGAACCTATAATTAAAGCATCTAAAAAAGAATTTGGGTGATTTGCAATAATTAATAATGGCCCAGCTGTTTTAAATAGTTGTTTATTTTTAAGGTGAATCTTATGACAGAATAACCATAAACCCGCTTGAATGAATATTTTTAATAATTGCAACACGGTATAAATATAAAAAAACCGCATCACAAATGATGCGGTCATTACCTACTAACCTTAAAAAAACACTTTTAATTGGCTTATTTTGATGCAGCTTCTTCTACTTTAGCGGCAATTTTAGCTCTAATCTTTGCCTCTATTTCATTAGCCATCTCTGGATTATCATGTAAAATTGTTTTAACTGAATCTCGTCCTTGGCCTAGTTTGTTTCCTTCATAACTAAACCAACTACCGCTCTTGTTAATAATTTCTAATTCTACTCCCATATCAATAATTTCTCCAATTTTACTAATACCCTCTCCAAAAATGATTTCAAATTCTGCAGCTCTAAATGGTGGTGCTACTTTATTTTTAACAACTTTTACTTTCACTCTATTACCAATTGCTTCATCACCATCTTTAATTTGTGCCATTCTTCTAATATCTAAACGAACAGAAGCGTAGAATTTTAAAGCATTTCCTCCTGTGGTTACTTCTGGATTACCAAACATCACACCAATCTTTTCGCGTAATTGGTTAATGAAAATACAAACCGTTCCAGTTTTATTAATTGTTGCTGTTAATTTTCTCAATGCTTGAGACATTAATCTTGCATGTAATCCCATTTTAGAATCACCCATTTCTCCTTCTAATTCACTTTTTGGAACTAATGCAGCAACTGAGTCAATTACAACCACATCAATCGCACCTGATAAAATCAAACGATCGGCAATTTCTAATGCTTGTTCACCATAATCTGGTTGAGATACTAAGAGATTATCTACATCTACTCCTAAACGTTTTGCATAGGCACTATCAAAAGCATGTTCTGCATCAATTATTGCACACATGCCACCTTTTTTTTGTGCTTCTGCAATCACATGAATTGCTACAGTTGTTTTACCAGAAGATTCAGGTCCATAAATTTCAATAATTCTTCCTTTAGGTAATCCACCTATTCCTAACGCAGTATCTAATCCAATTGAACCTGTTGAAATAACTTCTTGAGGCTCTTGACTGCGCTCATTCATCATCATTACACTTCCTTTACCATAATCCTTATCGATTTTATCGATGGTTAATTTCAGGGCTTTTAATTTTTCTGCGTTACTCATAGCTAGTCGTTTTATGTTTTAATTTAAATTGAATGTGAAGATAGGGATAAATTGTTAATAAACTAAAATATTTAGTATTTTTTTACTAATTTGATTAGTTTTTAAATTTAAACCATTATTAATTTTATATAAAACATTGATTTTTAATTATTTATAATATTTTTTACTTTAGTAATAAATTTAGTATTTATTAATTTATCTTTTTAAAGTATTTATCTAGTGGTTTAAATAGGTATTTCATATGATCCAATAAAAGTAGTTTATTTTTAATTATAGCTTCAAATTGTAAATGTGCATTACTACTGTAGTATTCTTTATTAATACATTTATATAAACCAACTAATACTATTACGGCTGTTAATATCTTAATAACTAAGTTATTCACTTATTAAGCTTTTGATTTAGCCCTATTTTGATAGTTTAATAATTTTAAAAATCCTTACCAGCGTAAATAGGAATTATTCTTATTATTTTAATTTTATATATATAATTTTAACCCTTTTTTAAATAACCACAGCTTATCCACTGTTAATTAACGGGTATAAACTGACTATACTTTTACATAAAATCTACTTATTAATATTTCCAAATCTGCTTTTACTATTATTATACCCATTTATTTCATCAAAATTGGGGCTTATCCACTGTTTTTTTATTTATCCACTTGTCCTTTGTGTATTTTAATCTAGATACAAATGAATTTCGTTCATATAATATACTAAATTTGCTGCCTATATAATTATAAGCTACATATGTCTATTATTCAGAACATTCGTGATAAAGGTGCTTGGATCATCTTTACAATTATTGTAATCGCTTTAGTTGCCTTTGTTTTACAAGACGGCATCGGTAAACAAGGTAATACTATGGTTTCAGAATTAGGAACCGTAAATGGTGTAAGTATTAGTAAAACAGATTTTGAAGAGAAATTAGAAATCCAAGTACAAAATTATGCATCTCAAGGTGTAAAACGTGAACAGCTTATTGGCTTCTTATGGAATCAAGAAGTTGACCGCGCTTTGTTTATGACAGAAGAAAAAAAATTAGGTATCTCGGTTGGTGCAAAAGAACTTTCTGATGTTTTATTCGGTACTGAATCTCCATTTAAACAAGAATTCACCGACCCTAATACAGGGGAGTTTAAAGTGAATGACGCGAAGCAGGCGATTGCTCAAGTGAAAAAAAGTAAAAATCAGGAGCAAATTAATCAGATCGAGAAGATGTATATTGAACCTTCTATCGAAAATAGATTGAGAAATAAATACCAAGCACTTATTGTAAAAGGCGTCCAGGTTCCAACTTGGATGATACAAAAACAATACAACGAAAGTAATAGTATTGCAAATATTAATATCGTTGGTATACCATATGCTAGTATTTCAGACAGCGCAATAAAAGTTACAGACGACGAGGTTGCTACTTATATTAAAGAAAACCCAGCAGCATATCAAGTGGAAGAGGCAAGCAAATCAATTAATTTTGTTGGTTTTTCTGCAGCGCCCACTAGCACTGATTCTAATACTGTTTTAAATACTGTTTCTGCATTAAAAGCAGATTTCCAGGCAGCACAAGACCCTGCTATATTTTTAAATAAAGCTGGGTCTGATTTACCTTATTATAATAGCTACATCAGTTTAAAGTCTTTACAGGTTCCAAACAAAGAGGCAATTATTGCAGCAGGTGTAGGAAACACGTATGGTCCTTATGTGGATGGAAAAAATTACACCATCGCAAAAGTAATTGGTGTTAAGCAGTGGCCAGATAGCGCTAGTGTAAGACATATATTAATTGCAACAGCCGGACAAAATGGACAAATTATTCGCGACGACAGTGCTGCTAAGAAATTAATAGACAGTATTAAATCTGCGATAGCCGGCGGTGTATCATTTGATGAAATGGTTTTAAAATATTCTGATGACGCAGGTAGTAAAGAAAAGGGTGGAAAATATGAAATGTTTCCACAAGCACAAATGGTAGGACCATTTAATGATTTTTCTTTTGATAATTCAGTTGGCTCAAAGGGGGTTGTAAAAACTGATTTTGGATACCATTATATTGAAGTTTTAAAACAAACACCAAGAAGCCCTGCTTATAAAATTGCTTATTTATCAAAATCAATTCTTCCAAGTAGTGAAACAATTGGAGCGGTGTCTGCTGCAGCTGCAGCTTTTGCAAGTGCAAGTAAAGATGCAAAATCCTTCAACCAAGAAGCGGTTAAATTAAACAAACAAACATTCCCAGCATCAGGTATTAAGCCGATGGATTTTGAAATTGCTGGTATTGGTGAATCAAGAACACTTGTACGTTGGGTCTTTGAAAAAGACCTAAATGCTGTTTCAGAACCATTCGAAGTGGGCGACAGTTATTATGTCGCGATTATTACAGGAGAAGAAAAGGTGGGACTTGCATCAGTTGCTTCAGTAAAACCACAAATCGAAGGAATTTTAAGAGATCAAAAGAAAGCCTTACAAATTAAACAAAATTTTAAGGGCAGCACAATCGAAGAGATTGCAGCAAGTGCCAAAACAATCATACAACCTGCAGATAGCATCAACTTTAATTATTCAACGATCCCTGGTATTGGCAATGAGCCAAAACTAGTTGGAGCTGCATTTAATAAAGCGTTTTTAAATAAACCAAGTGCGCCGATTGCAGGAAACGCAGGTGTTTTTGTAATTAGTGTAAAATCACAAGGAGCAAAGGCGGCTACACAAGACCTTGCTAGTTTTGAGGCGGACCTAATCAACAGAACAAGATCAGTGATCTACAGAACCAATATCGCATTGAAAAAAGTAGCAAAGATTCAAGACAACCGCACGAAAGTGTATTAGTAGACAATTAATTTTTTAAAACCCTCGATTTATCGGGGGTTTTTTATTCGCTTTTCGAAACAAGATTTCTCATTGGTTTCTAAAAAACAATCTAATTTTACAACATGTCAGAAACGTTTATTAATAAAGTAGCGGAGAGTGGTTTAATTAGTTTAGACCTTGCTCAATATATCCCCAATATTGATATTGTTGTTTTTGATATTAAACCATTTCTATTTAAGGAATTAATTCTTAAAGAGAAAGACTTTCGCGCTAGTTTAGCCACGACAGATTGGTCCCAATATGAAAATAAAATTGTAGGTATTTTCTGTAGCACAGATGCTATTATTCCTATGTGGGCAAACATGTTAATTGTGGCTAACTTGTCTCCCTATGCAAAGTCTATTTATTTTGGTGATGAAAACAAAACAAGAGAATTGGTCTTATTAGAAGAGATACAAAAAATAGATCCATCTACATTTACAGACCAACGAGTTGTGGTCAAAGGCTGTGGTGATACACCTATTGGAGAATCTGCGTTTATTGCAATTACACAAAAATTACGCCCGGTTGTTAAAAGTATTATGTATGGTGAACCTTGTTCTACTGTACCGGTGTATAAAAAGAAATAAATAGTGAAGATTTTTTCCTAAGTACTTTTTAATTTTTCTTTTTTTCATCAGGCGCTTTAGCGCCTTCTTCTTTAAAATAATTACACCTTTCAATTTCTAATCTTACATCCTCAGGAACGAGGTAGCGTATCGTGATGCCTTCCTTACAATTATTTCGAATTAGTGTTGCCGATAATTCCAACATAGGCGCTTCTAGGTACTGCATATTCGCGCCATAATTTTCTGTGATATCGAAACCAGGTCGTCTGTACACAATGAACTGATAATTTTTTATAAGTGTTTCAAAATTCTTCCACTTTGGTAAATTTTGAAAACTATCTCCTCCCATGATGACATAAAACTGATGCTGTGGAAACTTTTCTTCTAAATAGGTTAAGGTATCAATGGTATAAGAAGGCTTTGGAAGTTTAAACTCTATGTCGCTTACCTTAATCTGATCATCATTTTCAACCGCCA
Source organism: Chitinophaga pinensis (assembly GCA_945902975.1). Taxonomy (GTDB): domain Bacteria; phylum Bacteroidota; class Bacteroidia; order Chitinophagales; family Chitinophagaceae; genus Sediminibacterium; species Sediminibacterium pinensis_E. Next base: position 970 of record CAMDNL010000045.1, on the reverse strand, counting down.
ATTGAGCCAAATGCAAACGATCATATTCGTTTAATAAACTTGCTTGGGTTTTGTGAGGATTTTGAGGAGACACCACTAGCCAGATTTGTTGCAAATCGGTGTGATTGGCGATATAACTAGCCACCATTAAATGACCATGGTGAATGGGGTTAAATGAACCAAAAAATAGACCAATTTTCATCTCAAAATATTGATATTCAGTTAGTTAGATATATTCTAAGTAATAATAATACCCTCTGCTTCGTCGTTTCTTAAGCTTAATTGATAGCCAGCAACCGATATTGATATAGGATCTCCAAGTGGTGCAATTTGTTCTACTCGAATGGTTTCACCAGGAATACAACCCATCTCCATCAACTTTAAAAATATTTCATCATTTTCAAAGGAGTGAATCACGCCTGTTTCCCCAATTTTTAAATCCGACAATTTCTTCATAATAGAGCACAAAGATACCATTGTTTATATTTAAGTGCTTACGAAATATGGAGCATTAAATTTCGTTATAAATACAATCACTATCAATGTTTTATGGACAGGACTATTTTATTTAACAATGCGGATAAGGGCACCAGCCTTAGGTTTAGGACAAAGCTAAAAGCCTTTATCAGCAAACAGTGTCAGAAAGAGGGGGTTAGGATAGAGGCCCTACAATATGTTTTCTGTTCGGATGCCTATCTATTAGATATCAATAAGCGATTTTTGAATCACGACTTCTACACAGACATTATCAGCTTTGATCTTTCCGAACAAAAGGGAAGCCTGGTGGGAGATGTTTATATCAGCATTGAACGTGTGAAGGAAAACGCCAAAACAGAAGGTAATTTATATATGCAGGAGCTGTTAAGGGTGATTTTTCATGGTGCATTGCATTTTTGTGGATATAAAGACAAAAAACCAGCAGATGTAAAGGTCATGCGCTCAATGGAGGACAAATGGCTTAAAGCGTATTTGAAAACAATTGCCTAGGATG
>CAMDNL010000044.1 GCA_945902975.1 Chitinophaga pinensis | reverse complement strand
ATATTCGCACCATTGGATACTGCTGTAATGATAAATGTGACAACTAAGATGTAAACGATCCATGTATATTTTTCTGCACCAGGACCCATCCAGCTAATTAATTTACTATAATTAAACTCGTGATTTTTAACAAATGGAATGGTTGTGATCGGTGTTTTTACTTTTACAAAACGACGCTCTTCCCCATTGATGGTTCTTATAACTACATCGGCGCCCTTTGCAATTTTCTCACCTTTTGCTAGGCTAGCTGTAACATTGGTTGAAATAATTTCACGCTCAACAGTAACTGCATTGCTAAAATACAATGTCACTCCAATAATAATTCCCAATCCAACTTGTCCAATGACTTTAGAAATACCGGCCAATCCATCACTATTTTTCTTTTTGTAGGACTCTCCTTTTTCTTGTGCATCTTTTCTTGCACGAATTTTAAAGTAATCATCTATAAATCCAATAAGACCAAGCCAAACAGTACACAATATCATCAAACGGATATAGACCTTGTCTAAGTTGGCAAATAATAATGTTGGAATCAATACACTCATTAAAATGATGATACCCCCCATTGTAGGCGTTCCCTTTTTTTGTTGCTCACCTGCCAATCCTAACTCTCTTACACTTTCCCCAATTTGTTTATCCTGTAAAAACAAAATCATCTTTTTGCCATATACAGTCGCTATGAATAAAGACAATAAAATAGCTATGGCGATTCTAAAAGTCAAAAATTGAAAAATACCAATGCCAGGTATATCAAAAGACTTGTCTAACCATGAAAATAATTGGTACAGCATAGCAAATTATTTAGCAAATGAGTTGAAAATATTTTGTAAAATTTGTTTATCATCAAAGTCATGTTTAACCCCTTTAATGTCTTGGTATTTTTCATGACCCTTTCCTGCAATCAAAATAATATCGCCTGGTTTAGAAAAATTAACTGCTGCCTTAATTGCTTCGTATCGATCTACAATGTTGACATATTTTCTTTTTGCAGCACTGCTTAACCCTGTTTCCATATCCTTGATAATCTGATTAGGATCTTCGGAACGAGGATTGTCACTTGTAAAAATGACTTTATCACTCAGGTCACAAGCCACCTGTGCCATAATTGGTCTTTTAGTTTTATCTCTGTCTCCTCCACAACCCGTTACAGTAATCACTGTTTCTCCACCTTTCTTTAATTTCGCAATGGTCTCTAATACATTTTGTAGTGCATCTGGGGTATGCGCATAATCCACAATACCAATCGTATTTTCGTCACTAATGATATAATCAAACCTGCCCTCTGCTCCTGTTAATGCGCTCAATACAGTCAATATGTTCTCTGAATTTTCTCCCAATTGAACAGCAACCCCATAGACCGCTAAAAAATTATAGGCATTGAATGTGCCTATCAATCTGCAATGCACTTCTACATCGTTTACATTCAATACCAATCCAGTCAATTGGTTTTCTAAAATCTTTCCTTTATAAGTAGCAGGTGCATGTAAAGCATAAGTAAACTGCTTTGCTTTAGTGTTTGCGAGCATCACGGCACCATTTGAATCATCTAAATTGGTAATGGCAAATGCAGTCGAATTTAAATGATCAAAGAATGCTTTTTTAACACGCACATATTCTTCGAATGTTTCGTGATAATCTAAATGGTCATGTGTGATATTGGTGAATGCGGCACCTGTAAATTGTAAACCAGTGATACGATGTTGGTGAATTGCATGACTACTGCATTCCATAAATACATGAGAACAACCTTCTGATACCATTTCTGCCAATAAAGCATTTAAGCGAATAGCATCTGGCGTGGTATGGGTTGCTGGAATAATGCGATCCCCAATTTGATTTTGAACCGTACTCACTAATCCGCAGGTATAGCCCATCTCTTTAAATAACTTAAATAATAAAGTGGCTACTGTCGTTTTACCATTGGTGCCTGTTACACCTACTAATTTTATTTTAGTAGATGGCTGTCCATAAAATTGATGTGCCATCAAGGCAACAGCCTCATGAGTATTGGCAACTACGATATAAGTAATACCTGACTTTATTTCTGCAGGCAATTGTTCACAAACAATCACTGTTGCACCTTTTTCAATTGCGGTTGTAATAAATTGATGTCCGTCTGCTTGCACGCCTTTAATAGCAACAAAAGCTGTTCCTTGCTGAACCAATCTAGAATCAATTTGTAAGTCAACAATCTCTTGATCCGTCGAGCCTATGACTTCTCTTAAAGCAACGCCAAATAAAATATATTGTAAGGATCTTGTCATATAATTAATTCAGTTCTATCGATATTTGTTGTCCTCTTTGAATGTATTGTCCTTGTAGAATACTTTGACGAACCACTTTGCCCTTTCCACTGCATTTAACAATCAATCCTTTTTTCTCGCATAACCATAAAGCATCTTTCAGTTTCATACCACTGATATCTGGCATCGTGCTATCAGAAGCCATTTGTAATTGTTGGCCTGCTTTTAAAGCCCTTCCAGCACCTTGTACATTTGCCCAGTCTGCATTATTTGGAGTTGAATCCTGATAAGGCATTGACAATTGTTTAGCGATTGCCTGTAAGGATGTTTTTGCAATTGTATAGTTGAATAATTGAGAATCTTTTAAATTGAAACTTGGTGCTTTATCCATTTTATTCTGGATATAGGTCACATACAATCTGTCCGCAATCTCTTTAAATACAGGACCCGCTACCGAAGCACCATAAAATAGACGCGCATTTGGTTTATTCTTGATATTGACAATAATTGTGTATTGAGGATTGTCTGCAGGAAAATATCCAGCAAATGAAGATTGAAAAATATTATCTGCATAACCCTTATTCCCATTTGCAACTTTTGCTGTACCAGTTTTTCCTGCCACTTTATAAGGACTATTTTTAAATAAGGTTTTACCAGTGCCATTGATACAAACTCCTTCTAAAGCGGTTTGAGCTGCTTTAATTGTTGCTGGGCTATAGGCTTGTAGGTTGAACGCTTTTGGACTATTCGTTTTGATGATTCTCCCTTCTTCTTGTATGCTATTGACTAAATAAGGATGCATCATCACCCCATTATTCGCCACCATATTATATAATGTCAAAGTTTGAATTGGAGCAATGGCGATATTGTAACCAAATGCCATCCAAGGCAATGTAGTAGGGCCCCATAATTTATCGCCTGGTCTAGTAATTTGAGGACGACGCTCTCCCACCAAATCAATACCTGATAAGGAATCTAATCTTAATCTTGAAAGGTGCTTGAAATAAGCGGATGGATTATTGGTATAATTGTTAACTACGATTTTTGCCATCCCTACATTAGAGCTTTCTTCAAATGCTTCTAATACTGTCGCTTGAAATTTGCCATGTTTTTCAGAATCTTTAACAATTCTACCTGCTACCTGCCAAACACCCCCTTCTAAATTGATAGAAGAATTTAAGGTCACTTTCCCATCTTCTAAGGCTTGCATTAATGTCACCAACTTAAATGTAGACCCCGGCTCTGAGGGTGTGATGGCGTAATTTAAATCCTCTGCATAATAGCCGTCTCTTATCTTTCCTAAATTTGCAATCGCTTTGATCTTACCTGTTTTTACTTCCATTACCATGGCCACCCCTTGTTGCGCTTCATTGCCAATCATCATTTTCATCAATGCATTGGTCGTTACTTCTTGAATATACACATCGAGTGTACTTACAATATCTTTTCCTGTTTCAGGTTCAATTTCAAATTCACCTTCTTGCACTGGAACAGTTACGCCGCCTGCAATAGCACGAACCAATTGCTTTCCATTACGACCATTCAATACCGTATCATAGGACATTTCTAAGCCTACTTTATTTTGATCTCTCGCTAATCCTATCGTTCTATATCCCATATTTTTATAAGGATTCAAACGAATATTTCTTTCTTGTGCAATAAAGCCACTCTTGTATCTTCCTAAACGAAACAATGGAAATTTAGCCATTTGTAAATACTGCTTATAGCCCACTTTTTTTCTTAATTCATAATTGGGTTCTTTTACCTCGAAAGCTTTTGTTAATCCGTCTTTATAGGCACTTGCAGATTGATCCTTAAATAAATCAGCTAAAGCAATACTTAATGAATCAATATTTTCTCTAAATGATTTACCTGCTTTTTCATGTAATGGCTCCACTCTAAAATCGATATAAATATCAAATTGAGGAACATTGGTACTCAACATCTGCCCATCTTCACTGTAAATTGTTCCTCTATCTGCAGGTATTTCAATAATACGTTGATGTAAGCTATCACTTAAGCCTCTCCAATATGCACCTTGAACTTGTTGAATGTAAAATGCCTTGCCTAAAATACAAAGACAAACTACTACGACTAAAATATAGCTTAAGTAAACTCTCCAAAGTATGTCGCGTTTTACATCCATTATTTGGCTTTATTTTTTTCGTTATTTTGATCAAAACGTTTTTCCAATGGCATACGTATAGACATCTCCTTAGCTATTTGTAAGCCATAAGGTGCCATTGCCTTTTCAATATTGATTGCTTCACTCTTGAGCATTAAATCTGCCTTAAGCGTTTTATACTCAAATTGCAGTTGCTTAATTTCCTTCTTTGTTGAATTGATTTTACGGATTGACTTATCCGTCAAGTGTCCATTAGCGATATAAAGTATCGCTAGTATTGCCAAGAACAAAAAGTAACTAATGTTCATGACAACCCATTCGTAGTTAAGCATGCTAATGATAGCAGACTTAGAGTTGTTTTTTACGGGTACGGACATACGGTTTATACTCTTTCGGCAGTGCGCAATTTTGCGCTTCTGCTTCGATTGTTTTCTTTCATCTCTTTTTCAGAAGCCACAACAGGTTTTTTTGTTATAATCTTCCAAAGCACTTCTTTCTTAATGGAAAGAAATGGGTTGGTCACATCGTCTTCGTCAGGTCCTACTTTGAATGCGTTTTTCACCATGCGATCCTCGATAGAGTGGAACGTAATAATCACTGCTCTTCCTCCTTCTTGAATCACTTCTGGTAATTGTGTTAAAAACTCATTCAACACAATCATCTCCTCATTCACTTCCATTCGAATAGCCTGGAACACTTGTGCCCAATATTTATTTGGATTTCCTTTTACTACTGGCGCAATTAAAGTTTTAAAATCTTGTACGGTAGATAACTTCAATAGACGTCTTTGTGTGACAATATGTTTCGCTAGGGTCTTAGCGTTGGTGACTTCACCATATTGCTCAAACATTTTATGTAGTGCTGCTTCTGAATAGCTTTCTATAATTTGCGCTGCTGTTCTTGTTTGACGTTGATCCATTCTCATATCAAAGGGACCGTCAAAACGAATAGAGAAACCTCTTGAACCTTCATCAAATTGATGGCTACTTACACCTAAGTCGGCTAACACGCCATTCACTTTATCAATTTTATTCAAGCGAAGGAACCGTTGTATGTACCTAAAATTTTCAGGTATAAAAACAATTCGATCATCATTTGGTAGATTCTTTTTAGCATCAGCATCTTGATCAAAAGCAATGAGTTTTCCTTTCGGACCCAACTTTGATAAAATGCCTCTACTATGTCCTCCTCCACCAAATGTGGCATCTACATAAATACCATCAGGTATAATATTTAGATGCGCAATGGTTTCTTGAAATAAAACAGGTATATGGTAATCTGTGTTTAAGTTGGATGTAGGGTTGGTCATCTTCCTTAATCTTGATTTTTAATACCTGACATTACTTCCTGCGCTAGATTGCTAAATGCATCTGCAGAGAAATCCTCAAAGAGCTGTTTATAAGTACTTGCATCCCAAATTTCAAAACGATCCAACGCTGCCGCTAATACAATTTCTTTTCCAGGTAATGCAAACTCTCTTAAAGTTGGAGGCAATAACAAACGGCCTGCACCATCCAACTCAACTTCGGTTGCACCACCCAAGAACTGACGACGGAATTGTCTCACTTTGGGATCAAAGTCATTCAATTGGCTAATTCTGTCCAAAATCGCTTGCCAGCTTTTTAACGGATAAAGTGTCAAACACTTTTCAAATCCTCTACTTACGATAAAGCGCGTCTCCCCTTCTGCCAGTTGCTTTTTCAAGCTGCCTGGAACTAGGAAACGCCCTTTCGCGTCTATAGTTGATTGATATTCTCCGTGAAAACCTGTCATTTGTTAATAATTTGATCTTTATTTTACCACTTGTTCACACAAAATAACACTTTTTACCACTTTTATAGGTCAAACAGACCCTTCTAGTTTTCCACAAGAAATGAACCGAGCTGAAACACATGCTGTGTATAGCTTTCAGGAGATTTTGACCTATTTCTAAAATTTAGGTGTGTTAAGAGCTGTGGATAACCCATTTTTTAGGGTATATAAGCTGTGAATCCACCTAAATCATGGCATTTGAAAGGGTTTTGCTATTTTTACGCCATGAAAATGGCCGATTTTGATTACGATTTACCCGATGAGCGCATTGCCTCCACCCCAGCGGCCGTTAGATCAGATAGTAAAATTTTAGTCTGGGATCAAACAATTATCGCCGAAGGGCAATACAAGGATATAGCCAATTACATCCCTGCTGGACACAGCTTATTCTTTAACAATAGCAAGGTGATTGCGGCGAGAATTTTATTTGATAAGTCAAATGACCTGATTGATTTGGAGCACATGCCTTCTATCGATGCAGAAAAGATGATCGATCCTAATTCGTCTATAAATAGCAGACAAAATAAAATAGAAATTTTTTGTCTAGAACCCACTGCTGCATTTACACCTGTGCAATTAGCAATGCAGGCCACCAATAAAGTACAATGGAAATGTTTAGTGGGTGGTGCTAAAAAATGGAAGACGGAATTTTTACAAAAGGAACTATTTTATGATCATATAAGGATCCTTTTATCTGCAAAAAAAATAGCGCAAGAAGATGGGCAGTTTATCATTGAATTTTCTTGGGATCATCCTGATATTGTTTTTTCTGAAATCATTGCACTGGTTGGACAAATTCCTTTGCCTCCTTATATACAAAGAGAAGCGAATGAAACAGATAAGGATCGCTACCAAACAACCTATGCTACTACAGAAGGGTCCGTAGCAGCTCCTACAGCTGGATTACACTTTGATGAGCTTGTTTTTAAAGCATTGTCTGCAAAAGGAATTGATAAAAAATTTATCACACTTCATGTTGGGGCGGGTACATTTATGCCCGTTAAAGTAGACGACTTTCATGACCATTTAATGCATGCAGAATTTATTGATGTCGACTTACAAACCATCGAATACTTAGCTACGACTTCAGACAATATGATTGCAGTTGGAACAACCTCACTTAGAACTTTGGAATCATTGTATTGGTTAGCAATTAAAATAAAGCAGCAACCCGATATAGATATCAATGAAATAAAACTACTTCAATGGGATGCCTATACTTTAGAGGGAAAGGATACGAGTATCAATGAAGCAATGCAGTTTTTAAAAGAATGGATGATACAGAAAAAAATGAATGCATTATTTGCAACAACCCAATTGATGGTGAAACCTGGATATCAATTTAAAATTTGTAAGGGATTGATTACTAATTTTCATCAGCCTAAGTCTACACTCCTGTTAATCATTGCAGCAATTGCTGGAGACCAATGGAAGACAGTCTATCAGCATGCATTAGCAAATCGGTACCGATTTCTTAGTTATGGTGACGGGTGCTTATTTTGGTTCAATCATCGGTAGGCTAATTTCAACTTTCGTGCCCTTCCCTAACTCGCTAGTAACTTGTATGTTCCCTTTGTGGATATCAATGACCCATTTAACATAACTCATGCCTAGACCAAATCCCTTTACATTGTGGATATTTCCTTCGTGTGCTCTATAGAACTTTTCAAAAATATGTTTCACCGTATCTGATGTCATACCAATTCCTTTATCCTCTATCGTAATGACCATTTTATTTGAAATTGTTTTTGTTTTAATGGTAATATCAATCTCAGTATTGGCGTATTTAATGGCGTTATCTATTAAATTAGATAAGACATGTAAAAAATATTCTTCATCAATCCAGATTTCAGAAGGAACCGCTTCAAATTGCGTATACACCGCAGAAGGCTTTGCTTCTAATTGTAATTTAAAACTATCAATCACACCCTGAATGAGATCGTCCATATTGACTAATTGTCTGTTGATCTCATTTTCTTTTTTCTCTATTTGTGCAGCAAGTAAAATTGTTTCGACATGCTTATTCATGCGTATATTTTCCTCTTTGATGATGGAGCTAAAATAGTCTACAGATGCTACATCCGACTGTACTTTAGTGGATTTAAGTGCATCCACAGCAAGTGAGATGGTTGCCAATGGCGTCTTGAGCTCATGGGTCATATTGTTGATGAAATCACTTTTGATTTCACTTAGTTTTCTTTGTTTGATCAATGAACTAATTGTGATGATAAATGCAGCTAATACAATGAGAATAAATAAACCAGCTCCAAAGACAACCCACTGTAAGGTTTTAAATAAATAGGCATTGACATTAGGAACAATAATTATCAATGTTTCAAAAGGACCCGTCGTTTCTAATATCTCTTGAGGAATAATGGATACCCTTGTTTGTACCGTGTTTAATTCATCCAAAAATACATCTTCAAATTGTTTGCTTTTTATTTCTATATTGCCGTTTTTGTCTTGTAAAGCAAATTCATAAGACAAGTCTTGCAAACCATATTTGACCAATGCGGCTTTTAATCTTTTATCTAAATCCTGAAAGCTATACAGATCTGATAAAGTGGCTTCTTCAAAACTATGTGAATGTCCTGCTCCTGAAAGACTTAAGGATTTTTTAGGAAAATGAAATGCTAAACCCCCATTTAATTTCTTTCCTAAATCAGAAGAAACGATGACACCGGCCTGATTTACTTTTTCAATTAATTGATTTTTTTGCAATAAAAATAAACCTTGTAGCCAAGTGATTTGAATAAATAAAATCCCTAGGATAGATAATCCAATTAATGTAAATAAAAAAGGGAATGTTTTTTTCATAATCTAGCTAATACAATCGTACAAAATTTGCCTACGTGAATATATAAAAAAATCCCTCTTGATTGCTCGAGAGGGATTGGGATAGTGATAATTTTTTGTTATTGTACGGCCATTTATAAAACGCCTTCTACTAACACGGTGGCTTTATTGTCAATGACTTCTACAAACCCACCTTGTATGGCATAAGTTTCGGCTGCAGCGCCTTTTTGTAAGACTTTTACATTGCCGATTCCTAATGCACTCACTAATGGGGCATGCTTGTCTAAGATCTCAAATAAACCATCTACACCAGGTAATTGCACTCCTTGCACATTTCCACTAAATAACTTCTTCTCTGGTGTTAATATTTCTAATAACATGAATGGAATTTTAATTGATTAAGCTTGAGCCATCATTTTCTTACCTTTCTCAATCGCATCTTCTAAGGTACCCACTAAGTTAAATGCTGCTTCAGGATACTCGTCTACTTGACCATCCATAATTGCATTAAAACCTCTGATAGTATCGTCGATAGAAACGTATACACCTTTCAAACCTGTGAACTGCTCCGCTACGTGGAAAGGTTGAGATAAGAAACGTTGAACACGACGTGCGCGTGATACTACTAATTTATCTTCATCACTTAATTCATCCATACCTAAGATGGCAATGATATCTTGTAATTCCTTATAACGTTGTAAAATCATTTTAACTTTCTGTGCTGTATCATAATGCGCATCACCAACAATGGCTTTCGTTAAAATTCTTGAAGTAGAATCCAATGGATCCACCGCAGGATAGATACCTAAATCGGCAATCTTACGAGACAATACTGTTGTGGCATCTAAGTGCGCGAAAGTAGTTGCTGGAGCCGGATCTGTTAAGTCATCCGCAGGTACATACACCGCTTGAACTGAAGTAATAGAACCATTCTTAGTTGAAGTGATGCGCTCTTGCATGAGTCCCATCTCTGTAGCCAAAGTTGGTTGGTATCCTACCGCAGATGGCATACGACCTAATAAAGCCGACACCTCTGAACCTGCTTGCGTAAAACGGAAGATATTATCTACGAAGAATAAGATATCCTTTCCTTTTCCTGTTCCATCTCCATCACGGAAATATTCTGCAATTGTCAAACCGCTCAAAGCCACACG
>CAMDNL010000043.1 GCA_945902975.1 Chitinophaga pinensis | reverse complement strand
GAACTGGAGCTGGTGCAGTTTTGATAACGAAGTCAAAAGACTTGTCTGTGTAAACTGTAATTAAAACAGGAACAACTTTTCCTTGTTTGTCTTGAGTTCTAGCATTGAATTGCTTACAAAACTCCATGATGTTAACACCTTTAGAACCAAGTGCTGGACCTACTGGAGGAGCTGGATTCGCAGCACCGCCTTTCACTTGCAACTTAACGTAGCCAGAGATTTCTTTAGCCATTTTGTTATGTTTTTTTGGTTAAGCGTCGGACCAATATGGCATCGACTCCCAAATATCCACAATTCGAAAACTGTGAATTGGACGGCAAAGGTAGGATTAGATTGGCTTTTATCCAAATATTTAGTACAGAATTTCTTAAAACGGGGCATTTTGAGCAAAAAAAATCCCCCCATTTGCATGGAGGGACTCTTTACCTTTTTCCTTCTAACTCAGTTTCTCTACTTGCATGTAGTTTAACTCCACAGGAGTAGATCGACCGAATATTTTTACGGTCACTTTCAATTTCTTCTTTTCTTCGTGCACCTCTTCTATGACGCCATTGAAATCATTGAAAGGTCCCTCAATTATTTTAACTGTTTCACCCAAAATGAATGGCTCGCTGATAGATCCGCCCATGTCGTTCATCTCATCTACCTTACCTAACATTTTGTTTACTTCAGACTTTCTTAAAGAAATAATATTCCCTTTTGACCCTTTACCATCTGTCAAAAAGTGCATCACATTGGTGATGTTGCTAATATGCATTACAATATCATCTGCGATAGAAGCTTTGTTATCAACCACTTCTATCATCACATATCCAGGAAAATAGTTTTTTTCGCGCATTACTTTTTTACCGTTTTGCACTTTATATACCTTCTCCATTGGTAAGAAAATTTGCTTGATCACATTAGTCCAACCGTTTCTAATGATATCCTTATCAAGGTATTCCTTAATCTTTTTTTCTTTGCCACTTACCACACGCAATACATACCATTTTGTTTCTGGACCTGCTGGTGCAGCTGTATTTGGTGCTTCTATTGCTTGTATTTCTGTTTCCATGTTTACTTAAATAAAGAGTAAATCAATTTTAATAATTGGTTACTTGAAAAATCCATTGCCCATACCAAAGCGGTAATGATTACCGTAGCCACCAAAACAATCACAGTACTTTGCTGTAAATTAGCCCAGGTAGGCCAAGTCACTTTTTCTTGTAATTCTAAGTAACTGTCTTTAAAGTAGTTGCCTATTTTGTTCATAATATATCTTTTTTTTCGACGATAAATTTTGCTAAAGATAGCAAATTTTCTTCGCACGGGCACTAGGATTCGAACCCAGATCAAAGGTTTTGGAGACCCGTATGCTACCGTTGCACCATGCCCGTATGAACCAAAAGTCTCTGGTCAAAGCGGATGCTTGAACCAAAGACTTTCAGTTATATGTTTAGTTCAATTACTTAACGATCTCAGTAACTTGACCAGCGCCTACAGTTCTTCCACCCTCACGGATAGCGAACTTAAGACCTTTTTCCATTGCGATAGGTTGGATCAACGTTACAGAGATGCTAACGTTATCTCCTGGCATTACCATCTCAGTTCCTGCTGGTAAAGTACACTCTCCAGTTACATCCGTTGTACGGAAGTAGAATTGAGGACGATATTTATTAAAGAATGGAGTATGACGTCCACCTTCTTCTTTGCTTAACACATAAACCTCAGCTTTGAAGTCTGTATGTGGCGTGATCGATTTAGGTGCACAGATTACCATACCACGACGGATATCTTTTTTCTCAATACCACGTAATAATAAACCTGCGTTATCACCAGCTTGACCTTGATCCAATAATTTTTTGAACATCTCAACACCTGTTACAGTAGAGCTCATTGGAGTTTCCATCAAACCTACGATTTCACATGCTTCACCAACTTTGATGATACCACGCTCAATACGACCTGTAGCAACTGTACCACGACCAGTGATCGAGAATACGTCCTCTACAGACATCAAGAATGGTTGATCGATAGGACGTGGAGGTAATGGGATGTAGGTATCTACAGCGTTCATTAACTCATTCACTTTTTCTACCCATTGTGCTTCACCAGCTAATGCGCCAGTTGCAGAACCACGGATAATTGGAGTGTTGTCACCATCAAATCCATAAGAAGTTAATAATTCACGAATTTCCATTTCAACTAAGTCTAACAATTCAGCATCGTCAACTAAGTCTACTTTGTTCATGAATACAACTACTTGAGGTACACCTACCTGACGTGCAAGCAAGATGTGCTCTTTTGTTTGTGGCATAGGACCATCTGTAGCCGCAACCACTAAGATAGCACCGTCCATTTGTGCAGCACCAGTGATCATGTTCTTCACATAATCGGCGTGACCTGGACAGTCAACGTGCGCATAGTGACGCGTATCAGTTTGGTATTCTACGTGAGCTGTGTTGATAGTAATACCACGCTCTTTTTCTTCTGGCGCGCCATCAATTTCGTCGTAGTTTTTCTTAGAAGCTAAGCCTCTTTGAGACAATACGTCTGTGATAGCAGCAGTCAATGTTGTTTTACCATGGTCAACGTGGCCAATGGTACCAACGTTTACGTGAGGTTTCTCCCTCTTAAAGGTCTCTTTAGACATCTTTATTTATTTTTGTTTTTTTTATAATTGCTGTCAATAGACCACCGAGTCCATCGACCATAGCTTTCTTTTTTTTCAACTCTTTTTTCAACGCTTTCAACTTTTGTTCAACGCTTTCAACCAGATCCTTTTGAGCCGTTGATGAGAATTGAACTCACGACCTCTTCCTTACCAAGGAAGTGCTCTACCACTGAGCCACAACGGCCATTCCCATCAAGTAACTGGAGCGGGAGACCAGGCTCGAACTGGCCACCTATAGCTTGGAAGGCTATCGCTCTACCAAATGAGCTACTCCCGCTTATACTTACATTCTAAAGAACTAGATTTTACGTGATTGTTCATTTGGATGAGCAATATACGTAAAATTTTGTGGGCAGAGTAGGGTTCGAACCTACGTACTCGTGAGAGAACAGATTTACAGTCTGTCGCCTTTAACCACTCGGCCATCTGCCCGTAACACTTTTGAGCCGGAAATGGGACTCGAACCCGCGACCTGCTGATTACAAATCAGCTGCTCTACCAACTGAGCTATTCCGGCAAATTCGATCCATTACATAAAAGAACACTCCCCTTTTTTGGGATGGCAAAGGTAATGGAATTCTTTATTTATCAAAATTTTAGAGGTAATTTTTATCCCAAAAATCAAAAAATGTTTAGAAATCAATGAAATATGGACGAAATGGGGACGCAGGGGCAAAGAAAAAGGCCCAACGGGCCTTTTTAGATATTGCAAAATGGGGTATTAAGCTGCAAGTTTTTCTTTTTTCTTTTTCAACTGATTGATCACCGATTCAAATGCATGTTCAAAAGAGCTTTCGAATGATTTAGAGGTCGATTTCACAAAGCAATCCTGCTTGGGGATATGAATTTTAATCTCTACCACTTTGTCCTTAATGGCATGTACTAAATTGTCTAATTTCAGGAAGACCTCTACCCTAGTAATTCGGTCATGAAATGTGGCTAGTTTTTCTAGTTTTTTTTGCACAAAATCTAATAGCTTTTCGTCTGCATCAAAGTGCACTGTCTGAATGTTGATGTTCATAAAATTAATTTTTAAAAGAAGTTAAAAAATTAAGAACTGATCAGCGTAGCATGCCATCGCGCTGCAGTAGTAAGTTACCACAAATTCAAAAATCAAACAATGATTGATGTCATTATTTAAGAAAACTTTATGCTTTGGGATGTGCCTTAGAAAAGACGGCTTTTAATTGGTCAATGGTATTGTGTGTGTATACTTGTGTAGCAGCCAAACTACTATGGCCTAGTAGCTCTTTGACTGCGTTTAAATCGGCCCCATTATTCATTAAATGTGTGGCAAAACTATGCCTTAAAATGTGGGGACTTTTCTTTTGCAAAGTAGTCACTTGGGCAAGGTATTTTTTGACAAAACTATAAACGGCTCTTGGCTGTAACATCTTGCCATTTTCAGCCACAA
The DNA here is from genome assembly GCA_945902975.1 of Chitinophaga pinensis. Lineage (GTDB taxonomy): Bacteria > Bacteroidota > Bacteroidia > Chitinophagales > Chitinophagaceae > Sediminibacterium > Sediminibacterium pinensis_E. Next base: position 6,252 of record CAMDNL010000043.1, on the reverse strand, counting down.
ATAAATAGGGATTCCCTTGAGCTTCTGTTGGTTTTTGATGGATATACAATTGCAATTCTGTCGCAAGTGCTGGACTAATTGGCAAGATTCTTTCTTTGTTCCCCTTACCTATTACTTTGATCACTTTTTTAGCTAAATCCACCTGTGTTTCTTTGCATTGAATTAATTCACTCAAACGCATTCCTGTAGCATAAAAAACATGGATGACCATTTTCTCTGTAAAGCCTTTCCAACCCTCTGCAAATGCTAAATTCGTGAACAATTGTTCCATATCCTGCTCTGTTACAAAACTGGGTAATCTTTTATTGACTTTAGGACTAATCACCGTTTCCATTGGGCTTTTTGTCAAAGCACCCTGTTGAATATGATATTTAAAAAAAGATTTTAAAGAGGAGATTTTTCGATTCAATGATTTACTTGACATCTCCTGTTCTTTCATACTTGCAAGCCAGCTGCGCACCAAAGTGCCCGTAATTTGTTGAAATGCCAATCCCTCATACTGTGTTTCAATAAAATCAAAAAACTGAGTCAAATCATTGGCATAAGAAATGGTGGTATGCCTGGAATACCTTTTTTCAAACTGGAGATAAGCCAGAAAAGCATTTAAGGGCGCATATCTTGTTTGAATAGTCATGGTTAAAATTACTGCTAAAAAAGTTGAAACATGAAAAAAGCCCCTTAAAAAGGGGCTTTAAATTTATTGTAGAGTTTCTTTAGAAACTATCCTTCGATTTTACCAGAGAAGATTTGTTGCTTGTAAATCGCTTTCAATACCTGGAAACGACGCTTTACAGATGGCTTTACAAATGCTTGACGAGCACGTAAGTTTACTAAAGTCTTGCTTTTTTCAAACTTCTTTTTGTACTTCTTAAGGGCCTTGTCAATGTTCTCGCAGTCTTTTGAATCAATAATTAACATAATATATACCTCCTCAGGCGTTTTTAATTTGGAGAGCAAAGATAGGATTCATTTTTAAAATACCAAATTTTTACTCCATTTTGTCTCCACAAATCTATAAATAGGGCCTCTTAGCCAATTAATCCATTATCCCCTTCCCTTTTAGTGCCCCAGAAATGGCCTGATCCATGACACGTTCAGCAAATGGCCTGGTCAATTCATTCAATGCCTCGGTTTTGCCTTGGATTAAATTTTTATCTTCCATCGTGATGGCCAATTGTAATGCCTGCATCGCTTCTGCAGTTTGCATCAATTCTTCTTTAGACAATAATGCTATATTTTTTGACATGAACTTTTCGGTCACGGATAAAATTTGTTCTGCTTCTGTCTTCGCTTCTACCAATGCTCTTGTGGCTATATCTTCTTTTGCATAGGTAATGCTATCCATTAATCTTTGTTCCACTTCTTGGTCTGTTAATCCATACTGTGGCTTGATTTCAATGCTTTGGGTCAACCCTGTTCTTAATTCTTTTGCACGCACTTGGAGGATACCATCGGCATTGATTAAAAATTGCACATCCACTTTTGGTAAACCTGCTGGCATAGATGGGATACCTGATAAAGTAAATTCACCCAACTTTCTATTGTCTTTTACTAAATCTCTCTCCCCCTGATAAATCGCTATTTGAATGCCTGATTGTCCATCTTTTTGTGTGGTATATTGTCTTCCAGCTTGTGTTGGAATTTTAGAATTTCTTGGTAATAATACATCCATCAATCCTCCCATTGTTTCAATGCCCAAACTCAGTGGTGTAATATCCAATAACAACATGGATTGATTATTCCCTGCTAAAATATCTGCTTGCACTGCAGCACCCAATGCCACTACTTCATCTGGATTCACCGTATCATTCACTGGCTGATTGAAAAAAGCTGCGACTGTATTTTTAACCAATGGCACCCTCGTACTGCCTCCAACCATTAATACCGTATTGATGTCTGCTACTTTCAAACCCGCGTCCTTCATGGCTTTCGCACAACATTCCATTGTCTTATCAACAATACCAGCAATTAAATTTTCAAATATTTCTTTTGTGATGGTTAATTTTTCACCAGCAAAATTAGTTTCAAAATGAGCTGCATTGGATAAAGTAATTTTTGCTTGCTCAGCTGCTAATCTTAATTGTTGCTTTAATATTTTTTGATCCTCTAAAGTATTTAATTTCATTAGCCCCATCCAATATTCAATGATAGCTCTATCTAAATCATCTCCTCCCAAATACGTATCTCCATTGGTGCTTAACACTTCAAATACACCGCCACTTATTTTTAAAATTGAAATATCAAATGTGCCTCCGCCTAAATCATAGACAGCAATTGTTTTTTCTTCTGAAGGATCCAATCCTAATCCATACGCTAAACTAGCAGCAGTTGGTTCATTGATAATTCTTAGCACATCTAATCCTGCTAACTTTCCTGCATCTCTTGTGGCTTGTCTTTGTGAGTCATTAAAATAGGCAGGCACGGTGATCACCGCTTTAGTCACTGGCGTTTTTAAAATATGTTCTGCACGATTTTTTAATGCTGTTAAAATATGTCCACTTAATTCGATGGGAGAATAAAATTGATCCCCAACCTGCACTTTCACTAAGCTATCATTATTGTCGTCAATAATTTTATAAGCAAAAAAGTCCTGATGTGTTTGTATGTCTTTATAACTCTTCCCCATCAAACGCTTAGCACTAAAAATAGTGTTGACGGGGTCTGATTCTAAATAAGGCTTTGCGGCTGCACCTACTTCAACATTGCCAAACTGATCAAAATGCACCACACTTGGCACAATGCTACTGCCATCAAACTCTTTTAATGCAATAGGCATCTTGGTCTCTGGATGGATAATGGCCACTAAACTATTGGTTGTGCCTAAGTCAATCCCTACAATCATTTCTGGTTGTTGTAAACTGCCTGTTGCGATATTGATGCCTATTTTAGCCATGTATGAAATTTTACAAATTTACCTGCTCATCGCAGTTTTTAGGTTGCGAAATTAGGAATGAATTGCATATAAGTAGTTATTTTTGTCGAAAGTGACCATTATGACATTGATCCAAGCATTAAGATGGAGAGGTATGATTCAAGATATTATGCCAGGTACCGAAGAACTGTTCGAAAAAGAACAGGTATCTGGATATATTGGTTTTGATCCAACTTCTGATAGCTTGCATATTGGAAGTCTGGTTCCTATTTTGTTATTAGTGCATTTACAAAAAGCTGGACATAAACCATACGCTTTAGTTGGCGGTGCAACGGGTATGGTAGGCGATCCTAGTGGAAAAAGTGAAGAGCGTAATTTGTTAAGTGAGGAAATATTAGCGCATAATATTGCTGGTGTTCAAAAACAATTATCGCATTTTTTAAATTTCGATAGCACGCAACCCAATGCTGCCGAAATGGTAAATAATTATGACTGGTTTAAAGATTTTAATTTCCTTTCTTTTATCAGAGAAGTTGGAAAGCATATCACTGTGAATTACATGATGGCGAAGGACAGTGTGAAAAAAAGAATCGAAGGTGACACTGGTATGAGCTTTACGGAGTTTACGTATCAGCTCATTCAAGGATATGATTTTTATTGGCTTTACAAAAATAAAAACTGTAAAGTACAAATGGGTGGAAGTGACCAATGGGGTAATATCACCACTGGTACAGAATTGATCCGCAGAAAAATTGGTGGAGATGCATTTGCATTTACCTGCCCCCTAATTAAAAAAGCAGATGGTGGCAAATTTGGAAAAACAGAGAAAGGCAATATTTGGTTAGATGCTTCTAAAACTTCTCCTTATCAATTTTATCAATTCTGGTTAAATGCAAGCGATGAAGATGCTAATTCCTGGATTAAAATATTCACATTATTAGAACCTTCAGCCATTGATGCATTGATTGCAGAGCATGCCATTGCACCACAACAAAGAATTTTACAAAAAGCTTTGGCTGCTGAATTGACAAAATTCGTGCACAGTGAAGCGGATTTAAAATTTGCCATCGAAGCCACTGAGATCTTATTTGGCAATGCGACTACTGAAGTTTTACAGTCCTTAAATGAAAGTCAATTATTGCAAGTGATGGAAGGCGTACCTCAGGTTACCATTCCTTTAGCTGCTCTTAAAGAAGGCTATGACTTAATCAATTTACTAGCGGATACAGCTATCTTCCCAAGCAAAGGCGAGGCGCGTAAAATGTGGCAAGGAGGAGGGATTAGTATCAATAAAGAAAAAATAAGTACTGAGACAACGCATGTCAACTCTGGACATTTATTGCAAGGAAAATATATGTTGATTCAAAAAGGAAAGAAGCAATATTATTTAGTGATTGCTGAATCATAAAAGTACTTGGTTACTTTATTTATTACTTTATGACTTCCCAAATGGCGTCTGCAACCAATTGATTCCCCGCATCATTCAAATGCACTCTATCATAAGTCAGAAAACCTTTATCCAATTGCTTAGGATTATTTTTAATACTGTAGTCCAAAAATAATTTCCTACAATCTACTAAAGCGATGTTATTTTGAGCAGCATACTTACGAATCCAATTGGCATATAAATTGAGTTCACCATCCTGAGGATTAGATTGGTCATTTCGCTCCCCTATCACTGCAGGAGTGACTAAAATTACTTTGGCGCCTTTAGCTTGAATATTTTTTACAACAGCGTCATAGAATAATCCAAACTTATCGTAATCTGTCCCTGTTCCCATCATGGACTTATGCCAGACATCATTTACACCAACCCAGATTACTACTACATTTGGATTTTTATTGAGTACATCTTTCTCCAGTCTCAAGAATAAGTCATAAATCTTATTTCCACCAATACCTGCTCCCAACAACTCGTACTGATTGGATTGTCCATTATTTGCAATTCGGTTGTTTAAAAGATCAATATAGCCTCCTTTATTAACCCCCAATTCTGTAATGGAGTCCCCAAAAAAAACAATCTTCTTCTTTCCATCTTGTACAAAAGACAAATAGCAAATACAAGCTAGAATCAGTAGATAAGGGATGATTTTAAAACGCATGGGTCGGTTGTTTAATTTTTAAATTAAAAATCTAGGTTTAAGTTAAGCCAAAACCAAGATATTGTTTAGTAAAGCCAACAAAAATTTGGAAATTTTTGTGTCTAACCCTATTTTTGCAATCCATTCATAGAATGGCTAGAGGATTGCCTGATTGTGTAACGGTAGCACGACTGTTTTTGGTGCAGTTTGTCTAGGTTCGAATCCTGGTCAGGCAACCAACAAAAAAGAAGCCGCAACGTAAGTTGCGGTTTTTTTTATGCCCGAAGAGATCCATCAAGCTTGCTTGAATGGAGCGATGAGGGCATAAAAAAGCAAAGGCAGTTCTAGGAACTGCCTTTGAGGCTTCATTATTTCATGTTGGGATTTTCCAAAATGAAAGGAAGACCGACCGAAGGGAGGTCCATCCTTTTCAATATAGGAAAGGTCCATCCTTTTCAATATAGGAAAGGTCCATCCTTGTAGAAAATGGATCCATTAAATTTATTTACTTAAATGATTCATACAATCCTTTAACGCATCCTCCCAATGGCGAATATCAATTGCTAGATCATGTTCAATTTTAGAAGTATCTAAGACAGAATAAGCAGGCCTTTTAGCAGGCGTAGGGAAATCCTTGGTCTCAATGGGTTGTAGGTCGCAAGATAAACCAGCAATGGCTTTTATTTTGGCTGCAAAATCATACCAGGTGGTTTCTCCTTGATTCGCATAATGATACACTCCCTTGATTGATTTACCGGCATTCATTGCTTCGATCATTTGCATTGTCGCAATGGCTAAATCTTTTGCATAAGTGGGTCTCCCCTTTTGGTCTGCTACAATATTTAATTGAGCTCTCTCCTTCATCAAGCGCATCATGGTTTTCACAAAATTATTACCATGACTACTAAATACCCAAGAGGTTCTAATGACAATTGTATCCTCATTGGCTTCCATAGCCATTGTTTCTCCAGCGGCTTTTGTAGATCCATAATAATTCACTGGATCCACTTTTGTTGAAATGGTATAGGGCTGTGTTGCTTCCCCATCAAATACATAATCTGTTGAGTAAGTAATAAAAGGGATCGCTAAATTTTTACAAATACTTGCTAAAGCTTGAACAGCAGTGGCATTGACTGTATAGGATAGTTCTTTTTCTGTTTCTGATTTATCTACTGCGGTATAAGCTGCTGTATTAATAATACAATCAGGCGCAATAGTTTGAATGATTTTTCCAAATGTTTCAGGAAACGATAAATCCAATTGGCTTCGATCCACCAATACAAATTCAAATGCAGGATA
>CAMDNL010000042.1 GCA_945902975.1 Chitinophaga pinensis | reverse complement strand
CTAATTGTTGACTATTTAAAGCGTAAATTCCTTACCTTTGCCGTCCTCGAATCTGAGGTGAAAACGCAACCAATAAGCTACTTAAAATAAAACATTCATATGGCATCAGTCAAAGACTTTTCAGTAGAAGAAAAATTAGTGAATCTTCACAAGCTTCAAACCGTAGATAGCAGCATCGACCAGATCGAAATCTTGCGTGGTGAATTACCAATGGAAGTGAAGGATTTGGAAGACGAAGTGCAAGGATTGGTGAACAGACAAAATAGAATCGAAGAAGAGATCAATGGTATCACTGAATTTATTGAAAGCAAGAAAGCTGCTATCAAGGAAAGTGAAGAGTTGACTTCTAAATACGAGAAACAAAGCGAGAATGTAAAGAACAATCGTGAGTTCGAAGCTATTAACAAAGAATTAGAAATGCAAGGTTTGGAAATCAAACTTGCCGAAAAACATATCCGTGACGCAAACGAAGAATTAGCTGAAAAGATCAAGGTTTTGGAAGCTGCAAAAAAGACAATTGCTGTAAAAGACGGTGTGTTGACACACAAGAAAGGCGAATTAGAAAAAATCATCGCAGATACAGAAATCGAAGAGAAAGACTTAAGAAAAAAGAGCGAAGAAGCTAGAGCACATATTGATGAGCGTTTATTGTACAGTTACGACCGTATCAGAAACTCATACCGTAATGGATTGGCTGTAGTGACTGTTGAGCGTGATGCTTGTGGTGGATGTTTTAACTCAATCCCTCCTCAACGTCAAAGTGAAATCCGTTTACATAAGAAGATCATTGTTTGTGAGAACTGTGGTAGAATCTTAGTAGAAGGTGAATTAGCTGGTAAAGAAGCTTAATACAATTAAGTTTTAAAATATTCCCAGAAAGGGTAGCCAATCGGCTACCCTTTCTTAATTTTACACCATGAGAAAATGCTTCCTACTTGCTTTGGTAATCATAATGATGTCGAGTCATGCCTTTGGTCAATACCAATACCAATGGACGCCTCGTACGCAAAAAATTTATGAGGCTATTACAAGCTTAAGCATCCCAGAGGCAAGGACTTTGATGAGTCAAGACAAAAAAGCCACCGCTTCCAATTTAATCTACCCCCTACTTGAAAGCTATGCCGATTTTTACCAACTATTTTTAAATGAAAACAAGGACGAATACAAGCGAATGTATCCCGCATTTGAACAAAGGATTGAACTATTAGAGGATGGCCCAAAAAAGTCTCCTTACCACCTTTATAGTCTTGCACTAGCGCATCTTCATAAATCACTCATTGCCCTAAGATTTAATAAAAATTTGGAAGCTGGATTGGATTTTAGAAAAGCATTCCTATTATTTAAAGAAAATAAAAAAGCCTACCCTAATTTTTCTCCCAACGATGTCTACCTTGGACTAATGACCACGGTGATAGGGACCATCCCTAAAGGGTATCAGTGGATGGCGAATATACTTGGGATGAGTGGAAAGATTACAGAGGGCAATGCACTTGTCTTAAAATATATCAATAGCAAAGATGCTTACGCTAACCAATGTCGCAACGAAGCCCTTTTTGTTTACCCCTACCTTATCATGAACTTTGAAGGCAACAAGAAAAAGACTTTTGACTTCATTGAAAAAACAGGCTTCGATTTTGCCAATAACCATTTGCATGCCTACATGGCGACCAATCTTTACTTGAACAACCAGCAATCGCAAAAGGCGTTGCAAATCGTATCCAATCTCAACCCCTCACCTACTTATTTAGACCTACCCTTTTGGCAATTAGAAATGGGTTATGCGTATTTGAATGAGTTAAAATTAGATGCAGCTAAATATGCTATGCAACAATTTATTAACCGTTTCAAGGGGCAGTTTTATGTGAAAGATGCTTATGAAAAATTAAGTTGGATTGCCTACATACAAGGAGACCAGGCCAAGGCCAATGCTTACCGAAGCAATGTCCTTTCAAAAGGGAATGATATCACTGATGCAGATAAGCAAGCTTTGCAAAACGCAAAAAAAGGGACCTGGCCCCATCCTATTTTATTAAGGGCACGTTTACTCAGCGACGGTGGCTATCAGCAACAAGCATTGTCTGTTTTAGCAGGGAAAACAAGTAAGGATTTTGATAAAGACGCCGACAAAACAGAATTTGCTTACCGACTTGGTCGTATTTATGATTTAGCAGGGCAGCCGGACCAAGCCATTCCATTTTATGCCTCCGCCATTGAAAAAGGCGCCAATCAACCAGAATATTTTGCAGCAAGGGCCGCCCTTCAAATAGGATTGATTTATGAACAAAAAAACAACCCTACATTGGCCATGACCTTTTTTAACACCTGCCTAGAAATGAAAAACCACGCTTTTAAAAATTCCTTAGACCAAAAAGCAAAAACAGGGATTCAGCGTTGTTTGAGGAAATAAAATTGGGTGTATATTGCAGTGCATCATGCTGACTCATTTAGACATACAGAATTATATTTTAATCGACGATTTACAGATTAATTTATCCAACCAACTCTCTGTGATTACAGGAGAAACTGGTGCGGGTAAGAGTATTATTATGGGTGCCTTGGGCTTAATTTTAGGAGACCGTGCAGACAGCTCTGTTTGTCGTAACCCAGAAAAAAAATGTGTGATAGAAGGCGTTTTTACACTTGCCAATAAAAGTCATTACGCTGCATTTTTTGAAGCAAATGATTTAGACCTTGCCGATGAATTAATTATTCGTAGAGAAATCAATGCACAAGGAAAGTCTAGGGCTTTCATCAACGATACCCCAATTAATTTAAACGAACTTAGGCAGCTTACTTCTCAATTGGTGGACCTGCATCAACAATTTGACACCCTTAGTTTGGGGGATATGGAATTTCAAAGAACCGTATTAGATGCACTTGCCAATGTCCACAAAGAACTTGAAGCCTATCAAGTAACATTTTTTGATTGGAAGGCAGCGACCAAACATTTAAGCGAACTCATTGAACAAAAAGAAAATTTTGATCAAACAGTTGCTTATAAATCGCATTTATTAGAGGAACTAACCACACTTGATTTACAAGAAAATGAATTAGAACAATTAGAGTCCGATTTAAAATTCATGGAAAATGCTGCTGAGATTAAAGCACAATTAACACAAAGCATCCACGCATTAGATGAATCCGACCAACCAATTCTGCAACAGATTAAACAGATTGCAAATAATTTAGAAAGCATTGCAAAATTTCAAAACAATTTTGCACCCTTATTAGAAAGATTGAAAGCGGCTCAAATAGAACTGGCAGATATTACTAGTGAACTTCAATCATGGCAGGATAAAATGGATATTGATGCTTCAAAAATTAGTACCATGCAGGAAAGATTGTCTCAGGGTTATCATTTACAAAAAAAACATAAGGTACAATCTACCGCTGCACTATTGGAACTACAAGAAGCATTGTCAAAAGACTTAGAAGCAGTATTACATATAGATGAAGCCATTGAAACCTATACCAAAAAAGTAGCTGCTGCCGAAAAAGATTTAACAACACGCGCTGCTAATTTAAGTGAACTACGTAAAAAACAAGCAGCCCCATTTGCAAAACAAGTGAACCATTTGTTGCATCAAGTGGGTATGCCCAATGCGCAATTAAAAGTACAATTAGATACCGTTCCTTTTAATCAATATGGAATTGATAAAATTGATTTTCTTTTTGACGCCAATAACACACAGAAGTTTGAGCCCATTAAAAAAGTGGCAAGTGGTGGTGAATTAAGCCGTTTAATGTTATGCATTAAATCATTGGTAGGAAAATCGATTGATTTACCAACGATGATCTTTGATGAAATTGATTCTGGTATTTCTGGTGAGCCTGCAAAACAAGTGGGTTTATTATTACAAGAATTGGGGCAGGCACGTCAGGTACTTTGCATTACGCATCAGCCTCAAATTGCAGCTAAAGGCCAAGCGCATTTATATGTCTATAAAGAACAAGAAGGCAAAACCACCCATACGCATGTGCGCAGTTTAGAAGCGACTGAGCGCGTAACCCATATTGCCCGAATGATTGGCGGCGACCCACCAAGTAAAGCAGCTTTGGAGCATGCAAACGAATTACTTGCTTAGCCTATATTAAGCCGACTGATTGGCTATTTTATAGGATATTATAATTATTTTTGCAAGAATTAAATAAACCCATAAAGATGGCATACAATTTATTAAAAGGTAAGAGAGGTATTATTACTGGAGCACTTGATAAAAATTCAATTGCATGGAAAGTGGCAGAACTAGCACATGCCGAAGGTGCCACATTTGTATTGACCAACGCCCCTATCGCCATGCGTATGGGAGAGATCAATGTACTTGCAGAACAAACCAATTCTAAAATTATACCAGCCGATGCGACCAACGTAGAGGAACTAACTAATTTGTTTACCCAGTCTCAAGAAATTTTAGGGGGTAAAATCGATTTCGTTTTACATTCTATTGGCATGAGTGTCAATATCAGAAAAAATATTCCTTATCCATCTTTGAACTACGATTACTATGCAAAAGGCGTAGACGTGTCTGCCATGTCCTTACATAAAATGTTGAGTGTGGCTTATAATATGGATGCATTAAACGAACATGCCAGCGTGGTTGCTTTAACATATGCTGCTGCTCAAAGAACCTATCCATTCTATACAGATATGGCGGATATTAAAGCATTGTTAGAATCTATCGCACGTAGCTTTGGTTACCATTATGGTTTACGTAACAAAGTTCGTGTGAATACCGTATCTCAGTCGCCTACTAAAACAACTGCAGGAACGGGTATTAAAGGATTCGGTGATTTCTACGATTATGCAGATGCGATTGCGCCTTTAGGAAATGCTTCGGCAGAAGATTGTGCGAACTATTGTATCACTTTATTCTCTGACTTAACTAAGATGGTCACAATGCAAAACTTATTCCATGATGGTGGTTACTCTACAACTGGCGTAAGTGATTTAGTCATGCAAAAAGCGGGTATCACTCAAGGATAAGCCCTTCATCGCTTTTAGTCATAACAAAATAATAACCCCCTTATTCAAGAATTCAAATGAGCGACAATCAAATTAACCCAAAATTAGTAGAAGCGATTGGCTATTTTGGTTCACTACTTAGCTGTATCACATTTATACCTCAGGTGTATTTAACATGGCAGACAAGAAACGTTGAAAGCCTTAGCCTACTAATGATATTGATTGTTAACTTTAGCTGTATCGTTTGGTTAGTCTACGCGTATTTAATTAAAAGTAAACCAGTACTTGTAGCCAATACGATTGTATTGACATTGAGCTTGATGTTGCTATATTTTAAGTTGACTTTTTAAGGAAGAATGATTTCTCGCGTTAAATTCAAAGAGAACCATTTTCTATTTTAAGATATCATATTCGCGATTTAATAAAAAAAGAGGACACGAATTCGTGTCCTCTTTTTTTATTAAATCGCGAATATGATATCTTAAAATAGAAAATGGTTCTCTTTGAATTTAACGCGAGAAATCATTCTTCCTTAAAAAGTCAACTTAAAATATAGCAACATCAAGCTCAATGTCAATACAATCGTATTGGCTACAAGTACTGGTTTACTTTTAATTAAATACGCGTAGACTAACCAAACGATACAGCTAAAGTTAACAATCAATATCATTAGTAGGCTAAGGCTTTCAACGTTTCTTGTCTGCCATGTTAAATACACCTGAGGTATAAATGTGATACAGCTAAGTAGTGAACCAAAATAGCCAATCGCTTCTACTAATTTTGGGTTAATTTGATTGTCGCTCATTTGAATTCTTGAATAAGGGGGTTATTATTTTGTTATGACTAAAAGCGATGAAGGGCTTATCCTTGAGTGATACCCGCTTTTTGCATGACTAAATCACTTACGCCAGTTGTAGAGTAACCACCATCATGGAATAAGTTTTGCATTGTGACCATCTTAGTTAAGTCAGAGAATAAAGTGATACAATAGTTCGCACAATCTTCTGCCGAAGCATTTCCTAAAGGCGCAATCGCATCTGCATAATCGTAGAAATCACCGAATCCTTTAATACCCGTTCCTGCAGTTGTTTTAGTAGGCGACTGAGATACGGTATTCACACGAACTTTGTTACGTAAACCATAATGGTAACCAAAGCTACGTGCGATAGATTCTAACAATGCTTTAATATCCGCCATATCTGTATAGAATGGATAGGTTCTTTGAGCAGCAGCATATGTTAAAGCAACCACGCTGGCATGTTCGTTTAATGCATCCATATTATAAGCCACACTCAACATTTTATGTAAGGACATGGCAGACACGTCTACGCCTTTTGCATAGTAATCGTAGTTCAAAGATGGATAAGGAATATTTTTTCTGATATTGACACTCATGCCAATAGAATGTAAAACGAAATCGATTTTACCCCCTAAAATTTCTTGAGACTGGGTAAACAAATTAGTTAGTTCCTCTACGTTGGTCGCATCGGCTGGTATAATTTTAGAATTGGTTTGTTCTGCAAGTACATTGATCTCTCCCATACGCATGGCGATAGGGGCGTTGGTCAATACAAATGTGGCACCTTCGGCATGTGCTAGTTCTGCCACTTTCCATGCAATTGAATTTTTATCAAGTGCTCCAGTAATAATACCTCTCTTACCTTTTAATAAATTGTATGCCATCTTTATGGGTTTATTTAATTCTTGCAAAAATAATTATAATATCCTATAAAATAGCCAATCAGTCGGCTTAATATAGGCTAAGCAAGTAATTCGTTTGCATGCTCCAAAGCTGCTTTACTTGGTGGGTCGCCGCCAATCATTCGGGCAATATGGGTTACGCGCTCAGTCGCTTCTAAACTGCGCACATGCGTATGGGTGGTTTTGCCTTCTTGTTCTTTATAGACATATAAATGCGCTTGGCCTTTAGCTGCAATTTGAGGCTGATGCGTAATGCAAAGTACCTGACGTGCCTGCCCCAATTCTTGTAATAATAAACCCACTTGTTTTGCAGGCTCACCAGAAATACCAGAATCAATTTCATCAAAGATCATCGTTGGTAAATCAATCGATTTTCCTACCAATGATTTAATGCATAACATTAAACGGCTTAATTCACCACCACTTGCCACTTTTTTAATGGGCTCAAACTTCTGTGTGTTATTGGCGTCAAAAAGAAAATCAATTTTATCAATTCCATATTGATTAAAAGGAACGGTATCTAATTGTACTTTTAATTGCGCATTGGGCATACCCACTTGATGCAACAAATGGTTCACTTGTTTTGCAAATGGGGCTGCTTGTTTTTTACGTAGTTCACTTAAATTAGCAGCGCGTGTTGTTAAATCTTTTTCGGCAGCAGCTACTTTTTTGGTATAGGTTTCAATGGCTTCATCTATATGTAATACTGCTTCTAAGTCTTTTGACAATGCTTCTTGTAGTTCCAATAGTGCAGCGGTAGATTGTACCTTATGTTTTTTTTGTAAATGATAACCCTGAGACAATCTTTCCTGCATGGTACTAATTTTTGAAGCATCAATATCCATTTTATCCTGCCATGATTGAAGTTCACTAGTAATATCTGCCAGTTCTATTTGAGCCGCTTTCAATCTTTCTAATAAGGGTGCAAAATTGTTTTGAAATTTTGCAATGCTTTCTAAATTATTTGCAATCTGTTTAATCTGTTGCAGAATTGGTTGGTCGGATTCATCTAATGCGTGGATGCTTTGTGTTAATTGTGCTTTAATCTCAGCAGCATTTTCCATGAATTTTAAATCGGACTCTAATTGTTCTAATTCATTTTCTTGTAAATCAAGTGTGGTTAGTTCCTCTAATAAATGCGATTTATAAGCAACTGTTTGATCAAAATTTTCTTTTTGTTCAATGAGTTCGCTTAAATGTTTGGTCGCTGCCTTCCAATCAAAAAATGTTACTTGATAGGCTTCAAGTTCTTTGTGGACATTGGCAAGTGCATCTAATACGGTTCTTTGAAATTCCATATCCCCCAAACTAAGGGTGTCAAATTGTTGATGCAGGTCCACCAATTGAGAAGTAAGCTGCCTAAGTTCGTTTAAATTAATTGGGGTATCGTTGATGAAAGCCCTAGACTTTCCTTGTGCATTGATTTCTCTACGAATAATTAATTCATCGGCAAGGTCTAAATCATTTGCTTCAAAAAATGCAGCGTAATGACTTTTATTGGCAAGTGTAAAAACGCCTTCTATCACACATTTTTTTTCTGGGTTACGACAAACAGAGCTGTCTGCACGGTCTCCTAAAATTAAGCCCAAGGCACCCATAATAATACTCTTACCCGCACCAGTTTCTCCTGTAATCACAGAGAGTTGGTTGGATAAATTAATCTGTAAATCGTCGATTAAAATATAATTCTGTATGTCTAAATGAGTCAGCATGATGCACTGCAATATACACCCAATTTTATTTCCTCAAACAACGCTGAATCCCTGTTTTTGCTTTTTGGTCTAAGGAATTTTTAAAAGCGTGGTTTTTCATTTCTAGGCAGGTGTTAAAAAAGGTCATGGCCAATGTAGGGTTGTTTTTTTGTTCATAAATCAATCCTATTTGAAGGGCGGCCCTTGCTGCAAAATATTCTGGTTGATTGGCGCCTTTTTCAATGGCGGAGGCATAAAATGGAATGGCTTGGTCCGGCTGCCCTGCTAAATCATAAATACGACCAAGTCGGTAAGCAAATTCTGTTTTGTCGGCGTCTTTATCAAAATCCTTACTTGTTTTCCCTGCTAAAACAGACAATGCTTGTTGCTGATAGCCACCGTCGCTGAGTAAACGTGCCCTTAATAAAATAGGATGGGGCCAGGTCCCTTTTTTTGCGTTTTGCAAAGCTTGCTTATCTGCATCAGTGATATCATTCCCTTTTGAAAGGACATTGCTTCGGTAAGCATTGGCCTTGGCCTGGTCTCCTTGTATGTAGGCAATCCAACTTAATTTTTCATAAGCATCTTTCACATAAAACTGCCCCTTGAAACGGTTAATAAATTGTTGCATAGCATATTTAGCTGCATCTAATTTTAACTCATTCAAATACGCATAACCCATTTCTAATTGCCAAAAGGGTAGGTCTAAATAAGTAGGTGAGGGGTTGAGATTGGATACGATTTGCAACGCCTTTTGCGATTGCTGGTTGTTCAAGTAAAGATTGGTCGCCATGTAGGCATGCAAATGGTTATTGGCAAAATCGAAGCCTGTTTTTTCAATGAAGTCAAAAGTCTTTTTCTTGTTGCCTTCAAAGTTCATGATAAGGTAGGGGTAAACAAAAAGGGCTTCGTTGCGACATTGGTTAGCGTAAGCATCTTTGCTATTGATATATTTTAAGACAAGTGCATTGCCCTCTGTAATCTTTCCACTCATCCCAAGTATATTCGCCATCCACTGATACCCTTTAGGGATGGTCCCTATCACCGTGGTCATTAGTCCAAGGTAGACATCGTTGGGAGAAAAATTAGGGTAGGCTTTTTTATTTTCTTTAAATAATAGGAATGCTTTTCTAAAATCCAATCCAGCTTCCAAATTTTTATTAAATCTTAGGGCAATGAGTGATTTATGAAGATGCGCTAGTGCAAGACTATAAAGGTGGTAAGGAGACTTTTTTGGGCCATCCTCTAATAGTTCAATCCTTTGTTCAAATGCGGGATACATTCGCTTGTATTCGTCCTTGTTTTCATTTAAAAATAGTTGGTAAAAATCGGCATAGCTTTCAAGTAGGGGGTAGATTAAATTGGAAGCGGTGGCTTTTTTGTCTTGACTCATCAAAGTCCTTGCCTCTGGGATGCTTAAGCTTGTAATAGCCTCATAAATTTTTTGCGTACGAGGCGTCCATTGGTATTGGTATTGACCAAAGGCATGACTCGACATCATTATGATTACCAAAGCAAGTAGGAAGCATTTTCTCATGGTGTAAAATTAAGAAAGGGTAGCCGATTGGCTACCCTTTCTGGGAATATTTTAAAACTTAATTGTATTAAGCTTCTTTACCAGCTAATTCACCTTCTACTAAGATTCTACCACAGTTCTCACAAACAATGATCTTCTTATGTAAACGGATTTCACTTTGACGTTGAGGAGGGATTGAGTTAAAACATCCACCACAAGCATCACGCTCAACAGTCACTACAGCCAATCCATTACGGTATGAGTTTCTGATACGGTCGTAACTGTACAATAAACGCTCATCAATATGTGCTCTAGCTTCTTCGCTCTTTTTTCTTAAGTCTTTCTCTTCGATTTCTGTATCTGCGATGATTTTTTCTAATTCGCCTTTCTTGTGTGTCAACACACCGTCTTTTACAGCAATTGTCTTTTTTGCAGCTTCCAAAACCTTGATCTTTTCAGCTAATTCTTCGTTTGCGTCACGGATATGTTTTTCGGCAAGTTTGATTTCCAAACCTTGCATTTCTAATTCTTTGTTAATAGCTTCGAACTCACGATTGTTCTTTACATTCTCGCTTTGTTTCTCGTATTTAGAAGTCAACTCTTCACTTTCCTTGATAGCAGCTTTCTTGCTTTCAATAAATTCAGTGATACCATTGATCTCTTCTTCGATTCTATTTTGTCTGTTCACCAATCCTTGCACTTCGTCTTCCAAATCCTTCACTTCCATTGGTAATTCACCACGCAAGATTTCGATCTGGTCGATGCTGCTATCTACGGTTTGAAGCTTGTGAAGATTCACTAATTTTTCTTCTACTGAAAAGTCTTTGACTGATGCCATATGAATGTTTTATTTTAAGTAGCTTATTGGTTGCGTTTTCACCTCAGATTCGAGGACGGCAAAGGTAAGGAATTTACGCTTTAAATAGTCAACAATTAG
>CAMDNL010000041.1 GCA_945902975.1 Chitinophaga pinensis | reverse complement strand
ACCTTAGAAACTTATGGAGCAGATGCGACAAGATGGTACTTAGTGACCAATGCATCTCCTTGGGATAATTTAAAATTTGACTTATCAGGAATACAAGAAGTACAAAGAAAATTCTTTGGCACTTTGTACAATACCTATCAGTTTTTTGTATTGTATGCAAATGTAGATGGATTCAAATTTGAACAAGCGTATATACCTGTGAAGGATCGTCCAGAGATTGATCGATGGGTGATTTCTTCTTTGAATAGTTTAGTACAAACAGTGACAGTGGCGATGGATGACTTTGAGCCAACCATTGCTGGACGTGCGATTGAGACTTTTGTGGATGAGCATTTAAGTAACTGGTATGTGCGTTTATGTAGAAGAAGATTCTGGAAAGGCACTTACAGTGAAGATAAAATTGCTGCCTACCAAACATTGTATGAGTGTATCGAAACCATTGCAAGATTAATGGCGCCAATTGCACCATTCTTCTGTGATCAATTATTCAGAAACTTAAATGGACTTACAAAACGTTTCGAGGCAACCTCTATTCATCATATTGATTTTCCAAAAGCCGATCCAACTAAAATGGATGCAGCGTTAGAAACAAGAATGCAATTGGCACAAGATATTTGTTCTTTGGTTTTATCTATTCGTAAAAAGGTGAATATCAAAGTGCGTCAACCATTACAAAAAATCCTCATCCCAGTTTTAGACCCAGCTATGAAATTGTCCATCGAGCAAATGGAAGAATTGATACTAGCCGAGGTGAATGTGAAGGAAATTAATTATATCACAGAGACGGAGGGGGTGATTAGTAAAAAGCTAAAACCTAATTTTAAATTATTGGGTGCAAAATTGGGCACAATGATGAAACAGGCTTCTGCAGTCATTGCAAATTTGAGCCAAAATGAAATTTCTGAGTTGGAGCGCAACGGAACCCTGACCATTTTGGTCGAAGAAAGTCCTATTACCTTGTTAATCAATGAAGTAGACATTATTGCAGAAGACATTCCGGGTTGGAGCGTCGCAGTAAAGGGTAATTTGACGGTTGCCTTAGATATTAGCCTTTCTGAAGCCCTTTTAAAAGAAGGACATGCTCGAGAATTGGTAAATAGGGTCCAAAACATCCGAAAAGAGGCCAATTTTGAGCTCACAGACAAGATTTTACTCCAAATTGTGGATAACCAGCACTTGAAAGAGTCTATTAATGAATTTTCAGAGTATATTTGCCGGGAAATTTTGGCAACCCAAATAGATTGGGTGTCTAGCCTTGAAGAAGGCGTCGATATCGAAATAAATGATCAAAAACTAAAGATTTTAGTTAGACAAAAAGGATAATTATGGCTACAAAAAAACCAGCACCTAAAAAAGCGGCTCCAGCTAAAAAAGCAGCGCCTGCAAAAAAAGCGGCTCCTGCAAAAAAGGCAGCGCCAGCTAAAAAAGCAGCGCCAGTAAAAAAAGCGGCTCCTGCAAAAAAGGCAGCTCCGGTAAAGAAAGTAGTTCCAGCTAAAAAAGCTGCACCTGCTAAAAAAGCGGTTCCAGCTAAAAAAGCAGCGCCTGCTAAGAAAGTAGTTCCAGCAAAAAAGGCTGCACCTGCAAAAAAAGTAGCACCAGCTAAAAAAGCGGTACCTGCAAAAAAGGTTGTGCCTGCTAAAAAAGTAGTTCCTGCTAAAAAAGCGGTACCTGCAAAAAAGGTTGTGCCTGCTAAAAAAGTAGTTCCAGCTAAAAAAGCGGCACCTGTAAAAGCACCAGTAAAACCAGTTGTGGCTGCAAAGCCTGTAGAAAAATATGTGCCTCCTGCAAAACCAGTTCCAGTGATTCCAACGCCACCAGTAAAGCCGGTGCGCAAGGCAGCTGAACCAATTAAGGATATCAAAGTGCCAAAGATCAATGCAAAGAACAGTGTTCCTTATCAACCAGGATATGTACCAATGGAAAAAAGAAAAGAAGTAGAAAGATCAACAGATACCTTAGTAAAATATTCTGATGCTGAATTAGCAGAGTTTAGAGATTTGATTTCAAAGAAACTAGAAGCTGCAAAAAAAGAATTGGTTTATTTACAAGGATTGATCACGCGTAAGGACGAAATGGGTGGTGATAATGACGATGCAAGATACATGACCATGGAAGATGGTAGTGTAAGCATGGAGCGAGAGCAAATGGGCCAAATGGCTAGCCGTCAGATCACTTTCATCGACCACTTAGAGAAAGCAATCATGCGTATCGAAAACAAAACCTATGGTATTTGTAGAGTAACAGGTAGATTGATTGACAAAGCACGTTTACGCGCTGTGCCTCACGCTACTTTAAGCTTAGAAGCAAAATTAGGTTATGTAAAAAATAGCAGCGATCAATAAATGATTACAAGCAAATTGCTTGAACTAAATAGACCTATTAAAAAACCCGATCAATGATCGGGTTTTTTGTTACAATAAGTTTTTTATAAATCATTTTTCAGCATCAGTTGCTATCGCAACTTCTTATTTCACTTCCTGCATCTCAATTAATTTCTTGTAGTATCCACCTTGTGCCAGTAAGGTTTCGTGGTTGCCGCGTTCTACGATTTCTCCTTTTTGTAAGACGATGATTTCGTCTGCGTGGCGGATAGTAGATAGACGATGCGCAATCACAATAGAAGTTCTGTTTTGCATCATATTATTAATCGCATCTTGTACTAGTCTTTCGCTTTCTGTATCTAAAGCAGATGTGGCTTCATCTAAAATTAAGATGGGAGGATTTTTAAGCACGGCTCTTGCGATGGTTAGACGTTGACGTTCGCCTCCACTTAGTTTACTGCCTCTATCTCCAATCATAGATTCGAATCCGCCTTCTTTTTTGATAATAAAATCGTAAGCGTTCGCAATCTTAGCTGCAGCAATAATTTCCTCCATGGTCGCGTCTGGCTTGCCTAATGCAATATTAGCTGCGATGGTATCATTGAATAAGATGGCCTCTTGTGTGACAATACTGATTAATTGTCTTAAGCTATGTAAACTATAATTTTTAATATTTTTTCCATCAATGTATAAATTACCTGAAGACACATCATGGAATCTTGGCACTAAATCGGCAAGTGTACTTTTTCCTGCACCAGAAGAACCTACCAAAGCAACGGAAGTTCCTTTTTTGATGGTCAATTGAATGCCATTCAAAATACTTGCATCTTGATATGCAAATCCTACATTGTCAAAATGAATACTATCTTCAAATCCATGCATTAAAATTGGGTTTGCAACTTCTTCTACTGTATTAGGTGCTTCTAAAATTTCATTCAATCTGTCTAGAGTTGCTGTGCCACGATTCACGTTATAAACTGCCTGGGATAAGGCTTTTGCTGGGTTGATGATTTGTGAAAACAACGCCACATAAGTAATGAATGATCCTGGAGATAAAATATCGCCATTTAAAACAAGCTTACCTCCAAACCAAAGTACACCACATAAAATGGAGACACCTAAAAATTCAGAAACAGGAGAAGCTAAGTCACGGCGATATAAAATTCGATTCTTTAAATTAAAAATATCTTCCACCAAGCCATAAAACTGACCTTTCACTTTTCCTTCTGCATTAAAGGCTTTGATGATTCTTAATCCAGATAAGGTTTCTTCCATCTGAGATAAAATCTCTCCCCATTTAACTTGCGCTTTATTGGTATGTTTTTTTAAACTACGACCTATTCGACCAACTATAAATCCAGCCAAAGGCAATAGGAAAAAAACAAATATTGTGAGCTTTGTACTAATTAGGAATAAGAAAATTAAAATTCCAATAATCGTTAAAGGTTCTTTGATCAACCCCTCTAATGCACTAATGACGGAGCTTTCTAATTCTGCAATATCATTGGAGGCTCTACTTAAAATATCTCCTTTTCTTTTCTCCGTAAAAAAGCCAACGGGCAACTGTAAAATTTTATCATACAAAAGCTTGGAATATTTCTTAGTCACCATATTTCTGATAGGTGCTAAAAAATAAAATGCCAGGTATAAAAATAAATTTTTGAAAAAGATGGATACAATAATGAACACACAGATCCAGCCCAATGCATATGCCTTTCCATTGACTTGGATGGTGTCTTGTAAAAATTGATAAATAAGGTCTTTCAGGTTAGTGCTATCTGTCACCGATACTGGTGTCAAACTTGCAAAAGCATTGTTTCCAAATATCAGGTCAAGGAATGGGGTTAGCATGCCTAAGGAAAACAAGCTAAAAAGGATGGATAACAAGATAAAAAGACCATACCAGCCCATATAGGTCTTGTATTCCTTGATATAACTTACTATGCGAAAAAATTTCTTCATAATTAAAACTATTCCCTCAGAATAATGAGCAAAGTAACTAATTTTACAGCGAATCAACGACTTTGATTATGGAAGAGGGAAAAAGACAGAAACAAGTGGCTGGTGCCATTCAAAGCACCATGAATGATATTTTTTTAAAATTGGGCTTGAACCATTTACAAGGCGGGATGATATCCATCTCCACTGTAAAAGTGACCCCAGATTTATTAGAAGCTAGAATCTATTTGAGTTTATTTCAGGTGGCCGACCAGGAAGCCTGCTTTAAGAAGATCCAAGCCCAGGCCTGGGACATTAAAAAGCATCTTCAAGAGGCTATGAAACATCAGTTAAGACGTATTCCAGTATTGCATTTTTATTTGGATGACACATTGGATTATGTATTTAAAATGGAAGAGATTTTAAAAACACTATAAGTTGCATTTTTTATTTGCTTGGCGTTATTTTAGGGGTAAATATTCCTTTCAGGCAATTCAACTCATTGCATGGGTCAGCGTTTTTGCAATTGCCATTGGCACTGCAGCCTTAATTACTATTTTAAGTGTTTCCAATGGTTTCTCTGAAATTGTAAATGGATTGTATTCCGATTTCTATGCCGACCTGCGTGTGGTTCCTTCAACTACAAAATTTGTTAAGCTTACCCAAGCACAATTAAGTTCGGTTAGACAAATTCCTGGCGTACATTATGCCACAGGCATTGTAGAAAATAAAGCAATTCTTGTTCGTGACGAAAATCAAACAGTGGTATTTGTAAAAGGGGTTGATTCCAATTATATACATATTAATAAAGTCAATCAATATTTAAAGCGAGGCGCTTTTTCTTTGGGTAATCTAGATAGTCCTAAATTAGTGATAGGTATTGGTGTGGAAGAAAATTTATTATTGTACAACGCAGAGTTGGGGACGCAATTGGAATTGATTGCAGTGGGCCGATCTGGGAAGTCTCTAAAATCAATGGATCAGCTGAATCACTTGGTAGCTGTGCAGTCTGGCGCATTCTCGGTACAACAAGAGTTTGACGCACAATATGTTTTTACCTCTAATCAATTTGCACAATATTTATTTGATTTGGATTCCAATCAATATTCGGGTGTGGAATTATCCATTGATTTAAATAAAGAAAAAAGTATTGTTACAGCAATACAAGATATACTAGGTCCAGGTTTTTTAGTGCAAAATAAATACCAACAGAATGCAGACCTGTATAAAATTATGCAAATAGAGAAATGGATCATTTTTGCTATTCTTGCACTCATTATGGTGGTGGCATCCTTTAATTTAGTGGGTGCTTTAACGATGTTGGTATTAGAAAAACAAAAAGACATTCATGTGTTGCACGCGATGGGTGCCACTGCTGGCACGATTCAAAAAATATTCCTCAGCTTGTCTATTGTGATGGCTATGACCGGTGCGTTTATAGGTGGATTGATAGCCTCTTGCTTGATTTTTTTACAAACTCAATTTCATTTTATCCAATTGCAAGGGGTGAGTTTTATCATTGACTATTATCCGGTCAAAGCAATTTGGACAGACTACCTTGCTGTGATTAGTTTAGTTGTTTTGATTGCTTTGGTTGCCGGTTGGGTTCCCGCTAAAAAAGCAGCTGGTCGCATATTTGAAAAAATTGGCTAATAAGTATACAGCATAAAAAAAAAGGGAAGCAACGCTTCCCTTTTTTTTATATAAGTTATTGGTTAATTAAAAATCTCCTAAAGTCATTTCCAATTGTCCTAATGCATTTTCTAATTGCGCATCGTTGGGTGCAATACCATGCCATTCGTGGCCTGTTTCCATAAAGTCAACACCCTTGCCCATAATTGTTTTCATCAAAATCACAATTGGCTTGCCTTGACCAGTCAATGTTTTAGCATGTTCCAAAGTGGCGACTATCTCATCCATATTGTGGCCATCCATATGCAATACAGTCCAATTAAATGCTTTGAATTTATCTTCTAAGTTATCCAAATTTAAGACCTTGCTTAATGGGCCGTCAATTTGCTGACCGTTTACATCTATTGTTGCAATGTAATTGTCTACTTTATTGTGCGCAGCAAACATAATCGCTTCCCAGTTTTGACCTTCTTGTAATTCACCATCACCATGTAAAGAATACACGATACGGTTGTCACTATTGTATTTTTTTGATAAAGCAGCACCAATTGCCACACTCATGCCTTGTCCAAGAGAGCCACTTGCAATACGAATACCAGGTAAATGTTCGTGCGTTGTAGGATGCCCTTGTAAACGAGAATTGATCATTCTAAATGTGGCTAATTCTTTGATATCAAAATAACCTGATCTAGCTAAAACAGAATAGAATACTGGAGAGATATGTCCATTGGATAAGAAGAAAAGATCTTCTCCTTTTCCGTCCATATTAAAAGCAGGATCATGCTTCAATACTTTAAAATAAAGGGCGGTTAAAAAATCTGTACAACCTAGAGATCCACCTGGGTGACCACTTTGTTGTGCATGCACCATTCTAACGATATCTCTTCTTACTTGTGAAGCTGTTCTATTTAATTCCGCTGTTGACATAATCTTGTTTTAACGTTACCACAAAGATAGAAAAATTAGTGCCATAAAAAAAGGTAAGCGAAGAATACCAAGGATTTATTAGCTTTGTCTTTGAAAACATTGAATTATGTCAGACGAATTAAAGAAAATAAGTACAGAAGCAGAAAATGGCATGAAAAAAGCCATCAACCACTTGGAGATAGAATTGTCCAAAATTCGAGCGGGTAAAGCTTCTCCTTCTATTTTAGACGGGGTCAACGTGGATTATTATGGTACCCCTACACCAATTAGTCAGATTGCAAACGTACAAGTACTGGATGCCAGAACCATTAGCATTCAGCCATGGGAGAAAAACATGTTGCCTTTAATTGAAAGAGCTATTATGGGCGCCAATATTGGGATCACCCCACAAAATGATGGAGTCAATATTCGATTGTTCACGCCACCATTGACAGAAGAACGTAGAAAGGAAATGGTCAAGAAAGCTGGAGGAGAGGGAGAGCAAAGCAAAATAGCGATTCGCAATATCAGAAGAGACCGTATTGAGCAAGTGAAGAAATTGCAAAAAGACGGTACAAGCGAAGACATTTGTAAAGGTGCCGAAGATGAGATCCAGTCTTTAACAGATAAGCATATCGGACTAGTTGAAAAACATTTAGAAGCGAAAGAAAAAGAAATTATGACCGTTTAATGGTCTAATTTATTTATAAAATATAGCCTCCAATTTATGATTGGGGGCTTTTTTGTTTTAGAAAGGGGATGAAATTTAAATTCCCTCTATTCACAATATAGACGCCTAATAAAATTACCCCAAGACAAACCACTTGTAAAGGTGCCAAAGATTCTCCATAGATCAAACCCCATACCACAGCGACTATTGGAATACCATAAGTCACCATGGAACCAAATAAAATACCTGCTTTTTTAACTAAATAATAAAACAAGATAGAAGCCATAGAAGTACCCACCATGCCTAAAACGGCACTAGATAAAATGCTATGGATCACAATAGGGTCCTTAAAATTATAATTAAAAAAACCTGTAAAAAACAATACGGCAGCGCTTGGTAGAATTAAGAATGAAAAAGCAACCGAAGCAATTTGGATAGAACCAATGGCTTTTAAATTCCTGCCCACTGTATGCACATTGATGCCATACATGATCGTAGCAATGAGCACAAGGCTTGCATATGAAATATTTTCAAAGCGCATTTCTTTTCCAGTTAAGAGCAAAAAAGTCAATCCTACAAATCCAATCAAGATGCCTAAAAATTTGATCGTGGTGGTTTGTGTTTTATAGAAAATAATACCTACAAGGATGGTAAATAAAGGCGTCAGTGAATTTAAAATTCCGGCTAAAGCACTATCTATCCTAGTTTCTGCAATGCAAAAAAGGTACGCCGGAAAAAAATTACCCACCAATCCAGAAACAATCACGATACCCATTTTGTCTTTTGGTATTTTTCGGAATGCCTTAATTGCAAAAGGCAATAAAACCAGTCCTGCAAAAAGCATTCTTAGGGAAGCAACTTGGTAAGGGGTAAATGCCTTTAATCCCTCTTTGATTAGGATAAATGAACTGCCCCATACAATTGATAATAAGGCAAATACAAGCCAATTGGTCCACTTCTGATGCATCCTTTCTGGTTTTGAACAAAGATGGCGCATTTTGACTAAAAAATGGATAAATATCACTTTCTTTGCAAGGATGAACCAGCATACAAATTATTCGATTAAAGTGGACCAATTTGAGGGTCCTTTTGACCTTTTATTGTTCTTTATTGAGCGTGACGAGATGGACATTTACAATATCCAGATCACAAAAATCATTCAGGATTTCTTGGACTTTATCCATGGACAAGACAAGCTAAATATTGAATTAAGTAGTGAGTTCATTTTATTCGTTTCTACCTTAATGCGCATTAAGGCAAAATTATTATTGCCAAGAAAAGAGATCGATGCTTCAGGAAACGAGATTGACCCAAGACAAGAATTAATTGATAAAATTTTAGAGTACAAAAAGTACAAAGAAGCGGCTGTTCAAATGGCGGATTTAGAAGCTATGAGAATGTTGATGTTGAAGCGTGGCAATATCCAAAAAGAAATGTCACTAGTGGGAGAAGAAGCAGCTGAAGGCACCGAGTTGCAGACAGTCACTTTATTTAAATTAATGAAGGCATTTGAGAAAGTGATGCTGCGTGTTCATGATCGTCAAAACAAGCCTGTGCATACAGTTGTTCGATACAATTACACCATGGAAGGCAGTCGTACTTATTTGCTTACTTTGGTGAAAGAGGGACAGACAGTTGCTTTCGAAAAAGTATTTGATATTTGCGAAGACCGTGTTCATGCTTTATTCTTGTTCTTATCTATATTAGAATTGGCACAACAGAAATACATGAAATTATTGGTAGGAGAAGGTCGCAATAATTTCATCTTAGAGTGGAATGAAAATAGAGAAGATGATTTAGAGCCCGGATACATTGAACAAACAGATTCATACGAAACAAAGTTTGATCAAAGTTCATTTGCTGACGCTCCAGATGATGAAGGAGATTTTGATCCTAGCTTGAATTAATTATCCTTCTACCAACACCGATTTTCCTAAAAGATTTTTTACAGCATTGGCAATTGCAATGGCGTCGTAATGACATTCTTGTTGCAATTCTTTTACAGAACCATGTTCTACAATTGTATCTGGGATTCCTAAAATGCGCACTTGACTATGGTAGTTATGTTCGTTCATGAATTCCAATACAGCAGAGCCTAATCCACCTACCACTGTTGCATCTTCTACAGTGACAACGAGTTTATAGTTTTGGAATACTTCATGCAGTAATGCTTCGTCGAGTGGTTTTACAAAACGCATATCATAATGTGCAGGATCAATGCCTTCGAGTCTTAAATTACGAATAGCAGTTTGAGCGTTGTTGCCTGGGTGTCCAAAAGTAAGAATAGCCACTTCTTTACCTTCTTTTAATCTTCGTCCTTGTCCGATAGCCAATTGTTCAAAAGGCTTTTTCCAATCTACCATCACACCTTCGCCTCTTGGATAACGAATGACGAAAGGTAAATCTGTGGAAGGCAATTGAGCAGTATACATCATGTTCCTTAATTCTTGCTCATTCATTGGTGCCGCAATAATTAAATTAGGGATACATCTAAAGAAAGCAATATCATAACATCCGTGGTGTGTTGGTCCATCTTCACCAACCAATCCTGCACGGTCCAAACAAAAAATAACAGGTAATTTTTGCAATGCCACATCATGTATCACTTGATCATAGGCGCGTTGCATGAAAGAGGAATAAATATTACAAAAAGCTTTTACCCCTTGTGTCGCAAGACCAGCACTTAAAGTCACTGCATGTTGTTCACAAATACCAACGTCAAATGCACGATCTGGCATGGCTTCCATCATGAATTTCATAGAGGAACCACTTGGCATCGCAGGCGTTACACCCATGATCATGGGATTCATTTCTGCTAATTCAACAAGGGTTAAACCAAATACATCCTGGTATTTTGGAGGTTGAGGCGTCTCAATTTTTTTCTTAATAATCTCTCCAGTTAATTTATCAAATAAGCCTGGCGCATGCCATTTAGTTTGATCTTTTTCTGCGAGTTCATATCCTTTACCTTTCACAGTTAGAATATGCAAAATTTTAGGCCCCGGGATCTCTCTTAAATCTCTTAAAGTGTCTACTAAGTTGGTGATATTATGTCCATCAATTGGTCCGAAATATCTTAATTGAAGTGCTTCAAATAAATTACTACTTTTTGAGACCATCCCTTTCAAGCCAGCTTCTACCTTAGATGCCATCTCTCTTGTAAAAGTTTTTCCAATCGGCAATTTTCCCATCAACTCCCATAACTCGTCTCTAAACTTATTGTAAGTTGGAGAGGTACTGATATCGGTTAAGTATTCTTTAAGCGCACCCACATTTGGGTCAATGCTCATACAATTATCATTCAAAATAATCAACACATCGCTATCTGCTACACCAGCATGGTTCATCGCTTCAAAAGCCATTCCAGCTGTCATAGAGCCATCCCCAATAATAGCAACTGATTTCCTATTCTCGCCCTTGTATTTAGCAGCCATCGACATGCC
>CAMDNL010000040.1 GCA_945902975.1 Chitinophaga pinensis | reverse complement strand
CCATATTTATGTTGTGTTTCTGAAAAGTTATCTGCATATGGACCAAAGGCAAAATCAAGTGGTTTCTTGTCGTATTTAGGCCAGTCATTAGACTGATCCTTATGTGGCCTTGTTTGGCTATTCACATATGCTGCAACATCCCAACACTCTTCTTCTGTTAACTTAGGACTTTCATGAGCAGTCAACAAGTAAGGCATATTGTTTTTAACATAGCCTGCAAAATTGCTTATTCTATATAATCCTGCTCCATCATTATAACTATGTTTTCCCCATAATGGAGGATAAGCATATTCTAATTCATCTAGTGTTAATTGACCTTCTCCATTGGCGCCATGACAACTTTGACATTGAGCTGTATAAACAATTTGTCCTTTTTGTGGATCTGCTGCTCGGTCTAAAAAAGCTAGTTTTTCTATGCCCGAACCAATCGGCTTCTCTCCTTTTTGAACATCTTGTCCTAGCCATTTGATATAAGCATAGATAGCTTTAAATTCTCTACTATTACTATCCACTGCTGTTCCATTCAAGCTTCTTTCCATACAATCTGCCACACGTTTATAAATCGTTTCTACTTGTCCACTTCGGTCTCTAAATTTTGGATAGGTTGAAAAAACAGCCGCATAATTATTTCCCCAAGCTTTTGCACCAGCTTGTAAATGGCAGTTTTGACAATTCATGCCATTGGTAATTTGTGCAACCGATCCTTTAGGGCCTAAATACTTAGACGTGTGTGCAATTAAATCCTGTCCATATATAACCAACTCACGCTCTTCACCTACTGTGGTATTATCAATATAGATACTTGGCCCTACCCATGTACTATCTGTTTTGGCTATGGTACCATCGATTTTAAAATAATCTCCGCTAATGAAACCTACTAAAAAATAGATTCCTATTACAGTGAAGATGCCAATTAATACGATATACTTTTTTTTCATTCCTTTTATTTTAACCAGGATTTTATTTGAACTTAATGATGCTGTAATCTAAAATCATTTTATCTAAATTCATAGGTTGTTCCTTGTAATTGAGTTAATAAGTTAGGTGATTGGTCTGTGGCAATTGTTCTGCCTTCTAATTTTGGTGCAACAGGAGAATTGGTTTTCAAATAATCAGTAATCACTTGATGTAAAGTGATCAAAGTCGCAACAGGATTTTTTACCTTTTCGATTCTACACAAAGTATCATCAGGGTCGCCTTCTCTTTCACAGGCTACAATGCGATATAATTTATTTTGGTCCAATGCTTGTCCCTTTATCTTTACCCAATTCACTCTTTGTCCTTTAGGTTTTCCAATAGTACAATTGACTTCCATTCCAGCAAAACGAACAAACCATCCACCAAATCTTTTACTTGGATCGGTTGCAAAAGCATTTTCTAACTCCTTTTCAAGCCAATCTAAAATTTGCATTCCTGTTACTTCGCCTGTTTTTGCAGTAGAGTCTACTGGCAACATATTCCATAAAAATTCATTGGTAATAGCTACTTGGTTTTTATTTTCTGGCACTGCAAGTGGTTGACAAAATCTGAATCCGTTACTTAAAGCAATATCTGGCTTGAATTTCCACATAACTGCATCTGTAATTAAATTATCCATAGGTGTTTCCAAAACAAAATAACGAACTAATGGCGTTGAACTATAACCTATCACTTTTGATATTTCGTTTTGATAAGGCGCTGCAGCTTGTTCAACTAGTGCTAATGTATTTTTATCTGCAGGATATAATATTGGATCTACGTCCATTAATTCATATTCGTAAGTAGCTATTTTACCGTCTTTAACTTTGATGGTCAACCTTCCTAAAAAAGAACCAAAGGCCCCACACTCCACTACTTTAGTAAACTTGCCTTGAATAGGCACTCTCACGCGTTCATGAGTGTCTGCGCCTAAAATAAAATCAGCACCTTCCACACGAGGATCATTTGCTAGTCCTACTTGTTGTGCAAGTCCCATATGTGTTACAACAAATATGATTCCGCATCCTTCTATCTCTTTTAGATATTGGATATACTTAGCAACATTATCAGTAGCATGTGTAAATCCAATGCCTTCGCTATATGCAGGCGATTGACGTTTAGGCACCAAGTGGTCTGTGTAGCCAATGAAACCAACCTTAGCACCTGCAATGTATTTAATCCAATAAGGAGGGTAAATTAATAAACCATTATCTGCATCATTTGTTTTATGCCACATATTGGCACAAATTTTTGCCGCAGTAGCGTGCCCCATATCATAGAGCATCTTTTTCTTTTTGTAAACCACCTCCCAATTTCCTGGTAAAATCAAATCATAATTAAAGGCGTTCATTAAGGGTATCAGGGCTTCACCTTCTGATAAAGAGGCTACCCCATGTCCATGAAAATAATCACCTCCGTCGAATAATATGTTTTGAGGATATTTTGCTCTAAGCGAATCAATCATTGTTTTTAAAACACCAAGACCTCCACGTTTTTTATAGACAGCCTTATCTGCTTCCCAAAAAAATTCATCGTGGGTATGTATTTGAGCGTGTAAGTCTGTTGTAATGAAAATACTAAATTCATTACTTAATGGAGCGTCAACAGCATGCTTTGCAATATTTTTATCTAGGCTATGAATGCTTTTATTTTCACCAGCACTAGCAGAATTACTAATGGACATTGCGCTAGGTATACCTATGCCTAGTACAGCTGCATTTTTTAAAAAACTTCTGCGATCGGCATTCTTATTTTTCATTTGGCATTCTTTGTGGATGGAATATCTGATTAATTCACAATAAATTAAGTGACTTTTATCACAATTTGACTTGATTCGCCCTAAACTTTTAAAAATGAAAATTTAAGATAAAGTTAAAATGCCCCATATCTGCTTTGTTGATATAATATTTGGGATTGTTATAGGTATTTCCAATAGCATCCTTATAAAAATAGATCAATTGCGCCTCCCAGCCTTTCCAAAATCCAGCAAATGTGTAACGTGTATCTAGATTGTATTGCATATAGGCTGGAAAGCTGTATTTGTTCATGGCAAAATTCATGATGTCTGGCAAATCATAATAGCCAATCCCCATGTTTACATTTAATGGCAAATGTTTGGCAGTAAATTTTGATTTAATTACATAGGCATTTAAATCACCCATCCCTTCGTTTCGCTCCCCTAATAAAAAAGTATAAAATGGATCGCGCCCCCATTCCCTTGGCATTAAATAGCGACCATCCTTAGTAATTCTAGTGAAATTGATAGAATGATCCCATTGTCCTTGCTGTTTCCCCAATCTAGCACCAAATACAAATGATGATTGATTTGGATTAAAATAAGTTTTATTAGGATCTGGATTTCCTCCTTCATTTAATACAAATTGTCCAATCATTTGAAGACCATAATAATATGGACTAGAAGCCTTTGGTAGCTTGTCAATTTGAACTAGACTACTGTTAAAAATATTTTCAACATATTGATTCCAAAATTGAATTTTATGATTTTTTATCAATCCCATCTCAGCCCCTATAAGTGCAACTCCTTTAGATGCTAGTGCATCTTTATAGCCAGATTTAGAGCCATCTATATTTACACCAACAGAGTAAAGACCAATGGATTCGCCTGTTTTATACCATTCCACAGTACTTCTTGGTGAGAATCGGTTTAACCATCCAGCGTAAAATTTATTTTCCTTATTTCTATATTGTGACCAAATACCTTGCACTTCGGTAGGACGCATCCTTCCATCTTGTAAATTAATAAACGGTGTATTTAAAAGTTGCTTACCAATAGTAATCGTGAGTTTATTTTTTTGATATTGAATATACAATTCCTCCAATCGGTCAAGATCTGTTTTGTTGGCCGGATTTGTGATATCAAATAAGCCAAGCTCATACCTATTAAGGCTATTCGATAAAGGATGAGGCTTTGTTAAGTCTGAGGAAAAAGCATCATAAATAAAAAATCCACTTACGCCTATACGAAGGTTGTACAAAGGTTTAGATATGAATTGAATACCACCACCAATTGCTTGAGCATATTCTGCTTGACTATTTTTATTGAATGTGCTGCTATAAAAAGTCCTTAAATGACCATGCATTGTACCCATTTGAAAATTGTACAATAAATTTGCACTGTCTAATTCCTTTTTTGATTTACCCCACAATTTTGGGTCTTCGTTCAGTTCTTGGTGTTGCGCATTTACTTGAGATATAAGCAAAATAACGCTCGCCATACTAAAGAGCAATGGCTTTATCATAAGTTCAATTTTGTAGGATTAGTGTCCGCCTCCTGTAGGAAAAAATAATTGTTGGGCGATGATGTATAAGCCCATTACTAAAACAAACCAACCGAAACCGGTTTTTAATTTATTGCCATCTATGCGCTTACTTAATTTGTCGCCAATAAAAATACCTGCAATGGCAAGTGCAGTAACACTTAACAATAAGGTCCAATCCATTGTTCTATTGCCAAGGTCACCCGTAAACCCAATTAAAGATTTAGCTGCAATGATTAATAAAGAAGTGCCCACTGCTTGCTTCATTGGAAGTTTACTTAACATTACTAGTGCAGGGATAATTAAAAATCCACCACCTGCACCTACTAATCCCGTTAATATCCCTACTAATGCGCCTTCTAATAAAATCATAGGGTAATTGAATTTTTGTTCCTCTTCTAATTCGGTTTCTTTGCTCGACTTAGAGCGAATCATAGAGAAAGAGGCAGCCACCATCAGTACAGCAAATAACATCATCATCAATAATGATTTTGTTATCATAAGATCTCCAATTGAACCAATTTCATTAGGTATTGCAGGTACTAAAAATTTTCTTGTGGCAAATACAGCTGCAATAGAAGGAATACCAAAGATGATCGCTGTTTTTAGATTCACAAAACCTTGCTTGTATTTAGGCCAAGCACCAACAAGGCTACTTGCGCCTACTATAAATAAAGAGTAAGCTGTTGCTTGAACTGGATCTACATGAAAAAGATACACTAAAACTGGAACAGTTAAAATACTACCTCCGCCACCAATTAAACCAAGAGAAATGCCAATTAAAATCGAAGCCAAATAGCCTATAATTTCCATGATGTATTATTTGACACAAAAGTGCTAATATAAAAATAAAAGGTAGGTGATAAATGTCACCCACCCAATTATTTTATCAAAAAAATGACATGGACTCAATAAATCTAATCTATTGAGTAAGGCACTAGAACTATGTTATAAATGTTGTATTTTGGGTTGAAATTATCTTCATCATTATTGAATTACTATGAAATATCTACATTTAATTGTATTGAGTCTTTTTATCTGCTCAAGTACAGTGGCCAAGGCCCAAGATAAAAAAGTAAAGCTGCATCAAGTGGTGATGCAATTGAATTCTGCGGATACTGCAGTATGGAGCGGTATGCTTGGTAATATTCGTAATTTTCAAAAAGTATGGCCCGGAAATGTTGCAATAGAAGTAGTAGTACATGGTAAGGCTTTGAATTTTTTAGTAGCATCAAAATCCCATTTAGTCGCTGATGTAGAGGCAATGACTAAGCTAGGTGTTGTTTTTAATGCTTGTGAAAATACCATGAATAAATACGGTATAAAAAAGGAGATGCTTATTCCTTCTGTAAGTTCTGTGCCATCTGGTGTGGCCGAATTGGTTATAAAACAAGAAGAAGGATGGAGTTATATAAAAACAGGATATTAGATAGTTTCGATTAGTTAGATTTGTGATATATGTCACAGAAAATGGCATTAATAATACGCAATTTTGTTTTCTGAAATACCATAAAACAGGTTTTCAAGAAACAAATAGAACACAATATTCATATCAATAAAAAATAGTAGTATGTTTTTTCAACACGTTTACGACAAAAGTTTAGCACAAGCTAGTTATTTCATCGGCTGTCAAAAAGCAGGCGTTGCTGCAGTAATCGATCCTAAGCGCGATATCGATACGTATATAGAAATTGCAAAGCAAAATAATATGCAAATCACGCATATTTTTGAAACCCATATTCATGCCGATTTTTTAGCAGGTTCTCGTGAGTTGGCTGCTGTAACAGGTGCTAAAATGTATTTATCAGATGAAGGTGGAACAGGATGGGAATATGAGTTTACGCATGAAGGTTTAAAGCATGGTACAGAATTGATGGTTGGAAATTTAAAAATAGAAGTGCTACATACGCCAGGACATACACCAGAGAGTATCTGTTTTTTATTAACGGATACACCTGCGAGTAAAGAGCCGGTGATGTTATTTACAGGCGACTTTGTTTTTGTTGGAGATATTGGTCGTCCAGATTTATTAGAAAAAGCTGCTGGACTAGTGGGCACACAAGATAAAGGAGCAGAACAAATGTATAATTCAATTCATCTGTTTTCGGACTTGCCAGATTTTATTCAAGTATGGCCTGGACATGGCGCTGGATCAGCTTGTGGTAAAGCATTAGGTGCCGTTCCAAGTACAACTGTTGGATATGAGAAAAAAAGAAACTGGGCATTTCAATACGGTGCAGATAAAGCAGGCTTCGTTCAATTTTTATTGACAGATCAACCTGAACCGCCTAAGTACTTTGCAAAAATGAAGGAATTGAATAAAGTTAATCGTCCTTTATTAACCGAAGTGCCAAAGATTAAAGAATTATTGAATGCGGATTTAAAATCTGCTATGGATAAAGGCATCAAAGTGATTGATACAAGAAATAAATTAGAGTTTCAAAATGGATTCATTCCAGGTAGCATCAATATTCAAGGCAATAATGCATTTGCCACTTGGATGGGTTGGTTTATTTCTTATGACGAACAATTTATTTTAGTGGCAGAGCCGCATCAAATGGATGACTTGACAAGAAAATTAATGCGTATTGGTCTAGATAATATTTTCGGATTTGTAGATGCATCAAAAATTAGCCTAGTATATACTGGAACCTTAGCACAATCTAATATGGTTACGATTGATACAGTAAAAGCGAATAAGGATGCTGAAATAATAGATATTAGAGGTGTTGCTGAATTCAATAGTGGACATATTGCAGGTGCCAAAAATGTATTTGTTGGAACTTTATTGCAAAACTTAGATCAAGTTCCAAAAGACAAGCCTGTAATCATGCATTGTCAAG
This sequence comes from Chitinophaga pinensis, assembly GCA_945902975.1. Taxonomy (GTDB): domain Bacteria; phylum Bacteroidota; class Bacteroidia; order Chitinophagales; family Chitinophagaceae; genus Sediminibacterium; species Sediminibacterium pinensis_E. Next base: position 3,985 of record CAMDNL010000040.1, on the reverse strand, counting down.
GTGGGGATAGGGCTGCAATCGGCTATTCTTTACTAGTTAAAGAAGGCTATACCAATATTGCCAATTATAGCGGTGGTATCAATGAGTGGGTTACTGCTCAACAACCAATTGTGAGTTAGAGCGGCATGAATTAAAAACAAGCCTCAACAATTCACTAACGAATTTGTTATTATCACATGAAAGGAGTTAAAAAACAAGATCTGCCAGAAAAAATATGCAAAGCCTGTGCTCGTCCATTTAGTTGGCGCAAAAAATGGGAAAGGTGTTGGGACGAAGTGCAATACTGTAGTGAAGGGTGTAAGAAGCAGAAGCCTAAAAAATGATTTTAATTTATAGATAGCGCGATGAATCATCGCGCTATCTTTTTGATATTTTATTCCCACTCGTTTTTTGTCTACTACACTTAAATCTTATCACATCCGTATTTCTTAATACAGCATGCTTGGTTTTTCTGGAAGCCATTCTTTTACGCCACATTCTAAAACTAGAAGGCTTTGATTTGGCGCGCATGAATTCAATGACTTCTTTTTCACTCAATCCAAATTGAAATTGAATCGCTTCAAATGGCGTACGGTCCTCCCAAGCCATTTCAATAATGCGGTCTCTATCTTTCTCGACCCATTCAGATCTTAAAATAGGTTCTGCTGGTCTTGGATTGATCAAAGTTTCTTTTCCCATTGTACTATTCTTTTACTTTAATGCTTTTAAAAATTGTTCTGCGTTTTTCAAATGATTTGCCCTTTTTTCTTCCGGCATCTTATCCCATGTACTTAAGAGCATCGCCCATCTTGGATTTTTTGAAAAAACAACGCGTTGTTTGGATAAAAAGCGCCAAAATAAACCATCCCAAATGACTTGCCACGCTCCTTTAGGGAAGTCTCCCATCTTCATTAAATAATTGGATCCGCAGATATAGGGCTTGGTAGTAATCATGCCTCCATCTGCAAACTGAGACATACCATACACATTAGGCACCATTACCCAATCATAAGCATCGATATACATTTCCATAAACCACTGGTATACGGCATCTGGCTCTATTTCACAGAGCAACATAAAATTACCTAGGACCATCAATCTTTCAATATGATGATTATAACCGGACTCTAATAATTTTTTGATACTGATATCTATTGGATCAATTCCTGTTGTGCCGTTATAAAAAGATTGAGGCATTTTTTTAGTAAAGCCCCAGAAATTTTTTGTTCTTTGTTGACCTCCAATCTTGCGATAGGTCAACTGCACAAATTCTCTCCATCCTATGATTTGCCTTATAATACCTTCGATACTATTGATAGGTGCTTTAGCTTTTTGATAAGCTTGCAATAAGGCGTTTAAAAATTCAGCCGGTTGAATTAGTCCTACATTGATTAATGGACTTAGTACGCTATGAAATAAATTTTTTTCTGCTACCACCATTGCATCCTCATAAATACCAAACTGTTCTAGCTTTTCAGCAATGAATAAGTTCATTGCTTTTTTCGCATCGGCGTGTGTCACTGGATAATACAAGCCTTTATTTGCTGCATTAAAAGGCGCATCCAATTTACCTGGATTATTTTTAAAATTCGCTTTTATATATTGCTTCGCCTCTTCTATGTATTCGTTGGACTCAAAAAAATGAATTGCAGGGATAGGTGTATTCTTTGGAATTTTTTTTCTGTTCTCCGCATCAAAACTCCATTGTCCACCAACGGGGCTTCCATCTTTTTCAATTAAAATTTTTCTCTGTTTGCGTTGTTCGGTATAAAAACTTGTTTGAAAATAAGTTTTCTTATTGCCAAGCAACTCCACGCTTTCTGGTAGATTATTTAAAAAATTAGGACTTGGCATATAGCTCAAGTCGATCCCAAATTGCTTACTTGCTTTTTTTAATTGTTGATTCAATAAGTAATCACATGGGTCATACAATTTAATTTTTTGAACGCCCTTTGACTTAAGCATCTTGACCAAGCTAACAATTGAAGCATTAGGGTCCTTGGCATTTATATAGTGACAGTGATGCCCTTTTTGTGTAAGTTGTTGGGCATAATATTTCATAGAAGCCCTATGAAACAATAGCTTTTGTTGGTGAAATTGGAATTGAAGAAAAAATAGATCAGATTCAATGATATAAAAATCACCGCCTCCAATACCTATTTCGGACTGGTCATAAAGTTGATGTGGGAATACGAGTTGAACCTGCATGCTTTTTAAACATTTTACAGCTAAAATTGTTCAATAACTAATACTATTAATGTCCAAGAATGAATATCACTTACGCTGCCCTTTTAGAGCAAATCAAAGCATATCACCCAGGCAAATACAATGCCACTCGGAACTATACCAATGGGGCAGTGACCAACTGGTCGCCTTATATCTCGAGGGGATTACTGAGTCCGGTATTGGTGATGGAGCAGCTCAAAACAAAGCACAATAAACAGGAGTGGATTGGTTTTATGCAGCAAATGGCATGGCGTGAGTATTTTCAAAGGGTTTGGCAACAAAAAGGCAACTTGATTTTACAAGACCTAAAATCAGCCCAAGCTAAAGTGGTACTAGAAGCCCTACCAATACCAATGAGTGAGGGCAACACGGGCATTCAAGCACTTGACAAAGCCATACACCATTTGTATGCGCATGGTTTAATGCATAATCATGTAAGAATGTATATTTCGATGTTGCATTCTAATATTTTTAAAGCAGCATGGTTGCCTGGCGCCAAGTGGATGTATGCAAATTTATTAGACCATGATCCTGCTGCAAATTTTTTAAGTTGGCAATGGGTAGCAGGTACTTTTAGTAGTAAACAATATATAGCCAATCAAGAAAACATCAATAAATATACCAATACCAAACAACTGGGTACTTTTTTAGATAGGGAATATGAATATTTGCAAACTTCTATTTTTGATCAATCGGATACTATTCAATCAAATCATTCAGGAAAATGGCCGGACCAATTAGATCAAGCATTTGAGATAGACACTATGGCTATTTTAAAAAATATTGAAAAGACAAATCAATCAAAGATTTTTGATAAAAAAACCGTTTTACCTAATCAACCTTTTTGTATTTATAATAGTTTTAATTTGGATCCCCTCTGGCATGCTGACGAGTCAATGAATCGGGTTTTATTACTAGAGCCAAATCATTTTGAACATTTGCCTGTCACAGAAAAGGTGTTACAATTTATTGTAGACTTAGCCATAACCAATATTCCAGGTTTTCAAATTTTTGTAGGTAATTTTGAAGATTTATTCCAGCATATTGAAACAATATCAATGAGTGATAAAAATATTACTTCTGAAAAAAGCAATGCTATCATTTATTCTAAAGAACATCCTACAACCCAGCATTATCAAGGCATACAAGAAGCAAGAGATTGGTTGTTTCCAGAAGTCAATGGCTATTATCCAAGCTTTTTTGGGTATTGGAAAAAATGTGAACGCTATTTAAAATAAAAAAAAAGCTCCGAAATTTCGGAGCGTTTTTTTACTATTTTTTTTGAATTTATTCAATTGAACAAGTTCAAATTAGAGTTTTATTTCTTACGTTCTACATCTTTATTTAACTCATCAATATCTACAGAACGTTCCGTATGATCGCCTAATAAATATTTAGAGAAATAGTCTGCAGTTCTCCAGAACCAATATTCGTTCATATCTCCAAAGCCGTGTCTTTGTGTTGGCAGTATCAACATATCAAAACGTTTATTGGCCTTAATCAATGCATTCACTACTCTTAAAGTATTAGCAGGATGAACATTGTTATCAATCTCACCATGAATTAATAAAAGTTTTCCTTTTAAGTTTTTTGCTAGGTCTTGATTTTTGTCAATCATATAGCTAAAACTAGTATCGCTTTTTTCAGAGATATTTTCTTTCACACCATGATGCTTTTCACTCCACCATCTGTTGTATACGCTATTGTCGTGGTTGCCTGCGTTACTCACGGCTACTTTAAAGATATCTGGATAAACCAAGATAGCTGCAGTGCTCATGAA
>CAMDNL010000039.1 GCA_945902975.1 Chitinophaga pinensis | reverse complement strand
GCTGCTGTTTCACTTGTATTCCATAAATAACTTGCACCTCCGCTCGCCGTTAATGTCGCCGAGCCTCCAACACATATTATATTATCATTCACCGTCGTTCCTGACGCATCAGTTTCAACTATACTTATTGTTGGTAATGCATTTACTGTAATAATTGTAGGAATTGATGTTTCTGAACATCCATTTGAATTAACAGCTGTTACAGTATAAGAACCTGAACTTGCAACATTAATGCCTTGAGTAATTGCCCCAGTTTGCCAAGTATAGGAATAAACCCCTGCCGGACTTGAATTTGCTGTTAATGTTGCCGTCCCACCTTGACAAAAAGTAGTTGCTCCTGATGCTGTAATGGTTGGCTTGGTTGGTAATGTAAAAGTTACCTGATCAGATCCTGATATTGCACCATAGCTGACAGTTGCAGAGTAAGTAACAGTATTGCCAGGTGATGTTGAAATAGGATTCACATCAATTTTATTTCCAACTTGTCCTGTTGACCATGTTACAGTGGTATTCAAATTATCAACATCTATAAATTTTATTCCATCCAAACTTGCCACAAATAATCTATTGCCAATCATTTCCATTCGGTTTGTTGAATCGCCATAACCTGAATAATTTTTAGCTCCAGCTGTTGGAAAAGATATTTTATCTAATTGTGTAAAATTTGCTCCGTTATTTTTTGAGTAATGCACTTGTCCTTTTGTAATAAACATATTATTTTTTGTAAACAATATATCTTGAGGATAAGCAACTCCAACATTAGGAAATGCTAAATCATTTATTTGTGAAAAACTTGCCCCTTGATTACTACTAACTAATAATGGCGAAGTGCCTCCTTCAGTTAAAAAAACTTTTCCACTACTATCTGCTCTGATAATATGAACTCCGTAAGAACTAGAAATATTAGACCAAGTTGCATCTGTATTTGAATATTTATATAATGCCTTTACAGTTGGGCTAACATGACCACCCGCATATAGATTTCCATTTATATCTTGGGTTACAGTGTTGGGGTCAAAACCTCCAATTATTTTTTGCCAACCAAAAAGATCACCGGTAGAAGACCAGATACCCCTGTTTGAACCTTTTACAGTTAGTATTGAAAAGTTATTACCAAATAAAATATCCATTGGGCCGCACCCTCCTCCAAAATCTTGAAATTGTGTCCATGTAACACCTTCATCAGTAGATTTATAAATACCATCATCGTTTGTTGATACATAAATTACATTGTTTTGGTCAACACCTAATGCCATGAAATGAAAACCACCTAAACTTGGAAACCCCGTCATTTGCTCCCAAGTTTCACCTCTATCAATACTTTTAAAAATTTTCTGATTATTTAAAGATGGTAATGCATACAAATTACCATTTAAATCTTTTTTTATATTGTAAAATTCTATACCCGGTTTTTTTGTCTGCCAATTTGCATATTTTGAAAATGCACTATCAATATATAATGTTTGAGTCGTATTATTACAAATACTTGCATCAGCATTTGTAATATTTATTTTCAATACTCTAATATCCACGGAGGTATTACAAGTGGTGGTTTGATCGGTAACTCTTAATTGATAAGTTGAAGTAGCAGTGGGTGTTACTGTTATATCTTGACTAGTTTCCGTGGTAGACCACAAATAGGATAATTCTTGGAGCGGTGTATATTTTATATTATCATACCTACTTACATCGAAGGCACCCACTCTAATGGCTCCCCTTGGATTAGTAATAGCAGATGGTAAAGCGCCATCAAATAAAACTGTGCTATTCAACCATACTTTCAATGAGGTTGGGGTAATGTATACTTTTATCTTATACCATGTGCTATTACTAACCGGGCTAATACCTGATGAAGCAATGCTATTTCCTTTAAAGTAAACCTCCCAACCTTGGTTATCGGTTCCATTTGGCCTAGTTCCAATATTTAAAACCCTATTTAACCAAGACCCTGATTGTTCCATAATACCAAAGCTCTGATCGGCACTACCAGATGCACTATAAGCATCTACTTCATATGTTCCATAACCAAAATCTTCTCTAGTTGTTTTCATTTCTGCGTCACCACAACAACCAGTTGCTCGTATTACCTCAACCCCATTGCCTGTTTGACCATTAGTTGTTATTGTTACTGTTCCGCTGTTAGTTGTTAAAGTAACAAAATCATTTAATGCATTCGCATTTGAAAAATCATAAAGCACAGCACGATTCGCACTATTTAAAATACCATGTGCATTAAGATTAACAGTGCTTCCAGGTAAGATTGTTGTATCGTTATTAAATAACTTAGCATCCACTATGCTTAAATAAGTAGAGTCAATATTTGAACAAGATGATGAATTTGTAACAGTTACAGAGTAATTCTGGGTAATATCGGTTGTTATATATCTTGTAGTTGCCCCTGTGTTCCACAAATAACTTGAATATCCTGCGCCAGCATCTAAAATAGTTTTTGTTCCGCAAACCTTAGTTATGTCCATTAAACTATTAATTACTGGTAAAGTATTTACTGTAATTGTCTTCACTGCACTTGATGGTGATATACAACCTTTACTATCAGTTACTGTATATGTAATATTTGTTGATCCACCTGCAACACCTGTTACAACTCCTGTTGTATTAATAGTTCCTTTACTTGACGCACTTGATGACCATAACGTGCTACTGTATGTTCCTGAACCACCTGTTATAGTTCCCGTATTCATTGATATTGTAGATCCAACACATACTGCATTCGATCCTGTTATAGTTCCAGCAACTGGTAATACATTCACAGTGATTTTTCCTGATTGACTTCCAACTGTGCTACATCCATATGAATTTGAAACAACAGGATAATAATATAATTCACCTGTAACAAAATAACCTGGAATATAATTATCTGATGTAGAACTGGTAATATTTGTAATTGTAGACGTTCCACCTGTATTAGAATTTAAAGTATTGCTATACCATGCATACTGCGAGATAGTTCCACTACCAGCATTAGCACTAACACTTAAATTATTGGGTGCAATATTTAAACATGTTTGAATATCTGAATTAGAAACCTGCGATGTAATTGTTGGCAATGCATAAACTATTCCTCTTATTGGTGTTCCTGAAGTATTTGATATAAATGAAAGATCTGAAGTTTTTGTAAATACAGCATAATATGAATAATCACCTGAAGTGACCGCGGTCAATTGATTAGAACTATTAGGATTGATTGATAGTGATATACCAGAAAATGAATATGGGCCTGAACTACTTGTTAATTTTGACCAAATTTCAATATCTATAGAATAGGAGTATGGATTAGTGGCAGTAAATTTAAGTCTACCGCAATATTTACCATCATTTGATAAAATATTACCTGATGGACTAATATCAAATGTTGGTCCAGACGTTCCAATTGCAGATACATCTGAAACAGAAAGCAGCATCAACCCCAACAAAATATATAAAATCCTCTTTTTCAAAATATGACAAAAATATTTAATATGAATATGGTATATCTACCCAAAACAAAACGAAAAAAAACCCCTCAAGATTGCTTGCGGGGTTAGCTAATTTTCTAAGTTTTGTGTTAAATTTTAGTTTACGCCGTTTACTATAGCTTCCTTATACACTTTCTGCACTAAACCCTGTAAAACCTTACCTGGTCCAAACTCCGTAAAGTTGGTGGCGCCGTTTGCTACCATGGCTTCCACAGATTGTGTCCATTTTACAGCACCGGTCAATTGTGCGATTAAGTTGGCCTTGATTTGTGCCGGATCTGTCACTGCAGATGCGGTTACATTTTGGTATACTGGACAAATTGGAGTGTTAAAAGTAGTGGCTTCAATTGCTGCTGCTAATTCAATTTTTGCTGGCTCCATGAGTGGTGAATGAAATGCGCCTCCTACCGGTAAAACCAAAGCACGTTTTGCACCTGCTGCTTTCATTTGCTCGCATGCAATTTCAATGCCTTTTACAGATCCTGATATCACCAACTGTCCTGGGCAATTGTAATTTGCTGGAACCACTACCTCACCAGAATCAGCAGATACGCTTGCGCATATTTCTTCTACTTTATCATCGGCTAATGCTAGTACAGCAGCCATAGTGGATGGCTGGATTTCACATGCTGCTTGCATGGCTTTTGCTCGGATGCTGACTAAACCAAGTGCATCTTCAAAGCTTAAAGTTTGATTGGCTACGAGTGCACTAAATTCTCCTAAAGAGTGTCCTGCCACCATATCTGGTGTTGTATGATCCGTTGTTAAATAAGCTATCACAGAATGAATGAATACTGCTGGTTGAGTGACATTGGTTTGTTTTAATTGCTCATCTGTGCCCTCAAACATGATATCACTAATGCGGAACCCTACAATTTTATTGGCTTTTTCAAATAAGGCTTTTGCGGCTTCGTTGGACTCGTATAAATTTTTTCCCATTCCAGAAAACTGACTTCCTTGACCTGGGAATACAAATGCATGCTTTGACATAGAAATGATTTTATTAAAACGTAAAAATACTTAAATATATCTATAAAAAAATAGGGTAAGTAATCATCAAAAATTACTTACCCTACTCTAATAAGAAAAATTAGCGACTATTATTTGTCTTTATTTATATGAGACTTTAATAATGACTGAATTGAAAATAATAATAAAATTGACGCAATAGCAACAATAGATAAGAATGCACCACCTGCGAAGGTTAGAGATTTAACTCTATTCAATGCTTTCTCCATTGTTTTAAGTGATTTCTTTTCTTCCGCTATTTCAACCTTTTCGCTGTATAATTTTAAATATCTTTTGAAGGATTTATACAAATCATTTTTATCATAATACCCTATATCTTCGTTAAACCCTTTAACAGCAGTTGACAAATCATCAATGCCTAAATTTGAATCAAAAACTAATTTAGCAATTTCAAAATATTTAGATGCTGGATAGGTTTTATCCTTTAAGGCTGCATGTTCTTTAATTGTAGAAATAGCAATATCAATTTGCTGATCTGTTACACTATTTGTTACAATATAACTTATAAACTGCCATGCATCACTAAGCTCCTCTTGGTCCTTAATGATTTTGTCTGATAATAAAACAGCTTTTCTTAAATCAAAAGCATCTTCAAGTTTACTCAAACTTACAGAAGGAAGTTCGTTAAGTCCATATGCAAAAGCAAAAAAGCCCTCTTTAACCAAATAAGTTTTTTCTACTTTTTTATTTAGAAAATGAAGCATTTTAATGAACTCTACTTTTTCACAAATCATTGTGGAGTCATAACCTCTATTTCTAAAAAGATCCTCTAATACATTTGGAATTGCTTCTCTATTTCTATTAAAATCTCTTTTTTGGTACATCACATAATCCCCGTAATCATCTTGCATATAATTACCATATTCATCTCTTGCATAATCGTTATAAGATTCTGAGGAATCCCCCAATTTTACCCACTCACTATTAGGCAGGTCTTTTTTTAATGTATCTATCCAGTTATTGTATTCCTCTGAAGGACATGTGGATGGCGTACTAACAACTACAGCTGAGGTATCTACTTTATTTTCAATTACCTCAGATTTGCTAACATTGACAGAATCCCTTCCTGTAGGAGTGGCATTTAACAAGAAATATAAAACACTTAATGTTAAAACAACTAGTCCAAGTAATGATAAAACCTGCCATGATCTTCTACCAATTGGAAAAACAAAGCGTTCTTCCATGTTGTTGAAAAATTTTTTCATAGTATATAATTTTATTTAAATATAACATATTTATAATAAATAAAACAAAAATGGTGAAGCTAGGCTCCACCATTTACTTACGAACTAACTTATTACCAAACTGAAACCAAGTCGTTTAGGCATTAATGTCTAAATATTTTAAAAATTCAGCCTTTGTACTTTCTTCTTGGAACTTACCACCATAATAACCTGTGATGGTATTTGAACTGTCATCTTTCACACCTCTACTTGCAACACATAAATGTTTTGCATCCATAAATACAGCCACATCCTGTGTTTGTAATACAGTTTGTAAAGCCTTGCCGATTTGCATGGTCAAACGCTCTTGCACCTGTGGACGCTTAGAAAAATATTCTACCAATCGGTTTAATTTACTTAGTCCAATCACTTTACCACTGCTGATATAGGCCACATGCGCTTTACCAAAGAAGGGCACAAAATGGTGTTCGCAATTGGTATAGAAATTGATATTTTTTTCCACCAACATTTCATTGTACTGAAATTTATTTTCAAACAAAGTCATGCTTGGCATGTTCGCAGGGTTCAAGCCTTGGAACAATTCTTTCACATACATTTTTGCCACTCTAAGTGGTGTGCCTCTTAAGCTATCGTCATTTAAGTCCATACCCAATGTCTCCATGATGGCTCTAAAATGTGGCTCTATTAAAGCAATTTTTTCTTCATCTGTTTTATCAAAAGCATCTGCACGAAGTGGCGTATCTACTGAGCTTGCTTTATGCTCATCGCCCATTTCTTCCATAATTAAATGGCTTAATTCAATTTTTTGTTCGCTAAGCGGGGTAGTCAACAAAGTTTCTTTCTGTTTCATAAAGTCGAATTTTTAATGCCAATTGCTCGGCAATACGAGGTCTTAATAAATTGTAAATCACAATCGCAATGTTTTCTGCTGATGGATTTAAATTCTTAAACAACTCGGTGTCTAGGTTTAAATTTTTGTGGTCAAATCGGGCGATCACTTCCTCTGCAACAATTTTGCTTAAGTCCTTGGTGTTAATCACGAATCCAGTAATTGGATCGGGTACACCTACTACTTTCACAATCAAGTCATAATTATGTCCATGGTAATTGGTATTGCTACAAGCACCAAAAACACGCTTGTTCTCTTCGTCCGTCCAATCAGCACAAAACAATTTATGTGCGGCATTAAAATGCTCTTTTCTGTATACCGCCACTTGATGTTCCATAGGTCCTAAATTAAGAGGATAAAGTTACAATATATAGAACAAGGATGATGCAATAATGTTTAACAAAAACGTAAAATAAATTAAACAAAAAGAGGCAAAAAGGGATAAAAAAGGATTCTGTTAAATATTTTGGTTAAAATTTATCCAAAATACTCCACATAGATCCGCTGGGTCTCGTATAATTTAACACAATGCAATTGCACTTCTGACGGTATATGTGGTTGCAGTTGCTTCCAAATGGCAATTGCCAGGTTCTCGGTTGAACACAATTGACCTTGCATAAAGGGTACATCTAAGTTTAGGTTCTTGTGGTCTAGTTCGTCTAATACCTGTTTTTTAATGATGCTACTTAGTTTTTTTACATCATATAAAAAACCTGTTTCAGGATTGGGTGTACCCTTGACAGTCACTAATAACTCATAGTTGTGTCCATGCCAATTTTCATTTGCACAAACCCCAAATACCTCCTCATTTTTTTCTTTAGACCAATTTGGGTTGGCTAATTTATGGGCTGCGTTAAAATGTTCCACTCGAGTTAAGTATACCATCACCGTTTCTTTTTGCAAAGATATAAATTTGATGGAACTTTATCCCATGAGAGTTATTATATCTGCAGCAACCAATGGGGAGTGGATGCCCCTTTTTCAAAAAATCAACCCAAAATTCGTCACACCGAACAAAAAGTTCTCTGTGGGGTTTCATGAATCTGGTGTGGGCATGCTTGCAAGCAGTGTTTCTTTAATGAAAATGGTGGTACAAGAAACCCCAACTTTAATCATCCAAATGGGCATCGCTGGAAGCTTGGATCCAAAGATTCCTTTGGGCAAAGTATTTGTGATAAAGGATGATCTTGTTGGTGACCTTGGTGTGACTGAAAATAAACAATGGAAAGACTTATTTGATTTAAAATTAGATGGTGCCAATGATGCGCCCTTTGAAAAAAAATCTTTACCCAACCATTGGTTGAATCAATACAATCTGTTGAAGCTGCCAACTAAAAAAGGTGTGACAGTGAATACCATCACAACAGATAAAAAAATCATTGATCGGTATCGCACAAAACACAAAGCACAAATTGAATCCATGGAAGGCGCTGCCTTGCATTATATTGGCAGAGACTTAAGTGTGCCTTTTATACAAATACGTGCGGTATCCAATTATGTGGGTGAACGTAATAAAGCAAAATGGAAAATGCAGGAAGCGATTTACAATTTAAATGAATCTGTGCTGCATTATCTAGACGCTTTATCGACTCAATCTTTTTAATACCGAACACCCTAGCTATATGCCTATAATTGATATCGGTTTTTCTCCTTGCCCCAATGACACTTTTATTTTTGATGCCTTAGTCAATCATAAAATTGACACCAAGGGGTATGATTTTAAATTACACTTGGAAGATGTGCAAACCCTGAATGAGTGGGCCTTAGAGGGCAAGCTTCCCTATTCTAAAATTAGTTATGGGGTTTGGCCAAAAATAAAAAATCAATACCAACTTTTAGAGAGTGGCGGTGCACTTGGAAAAGGTGTTGGCCCTTTATTAATTTACAAAGAGGACAAAACGAATTTATATGGTAAGCCTAATGAAAAAACAATGCGTGTTGCGATTCCTGGGATGGATACCACCGCACATTTATTATTTAGTCTTGCCTTCCCGGATGTAAAAAATAAAGTTTTTTTAGTGTTTAATGAAATTGAAGAAGCCGTGCTTTCTGGCAATGTAGATGCGGGTGTGATCATCCACGAAAACAGATTTACTTATGCAGATAAAGGTTTAAGCAAGTGGATGGATTTGGGTCATTATTTTGAAACCAGTTTCAATGCGCCTATTCCTTTAGGTGGTATTGTTGCGAGAAAGGATCAACCTCAAGATGAAATTAAAATGATGGATGCATTGATTCAAGAAAGTGTGCAGTTTGCTTTCAACAATAACTACGAACAATTATCTGAATTCGTTACGGCACATGCACAGGAAATGTCGGAACAAGTGATGCGTCAACACATCGATTTATATGTGAATGATTATAGTATTCAAATGGGCGAAGTTGGTAAAAATGCCATCAAAAAATTAGAAGAAGTTTACGCACAATTAGTACGTTAAAAATTAGTATTCCTTAACAATCTGCTGGGCTAAAATTGAATGCTATTTAAGGCTTTAACGCTTTAGCATAAGCAGCCAAGACCCTTACCCTTGCTTGCTCATGCACCACAATTGGTTGAGGATAAGTTAAGCTGTCTAACTCGGGTATCCACTTGCGGATATATTGTAATTGCTTATCAAATTTTTCTGTTTGTAGTCTTGGGTTGAATACCCTAAAATACGGTGCAGCATCACATCCACTTCCGCTCGCCCACTGCCATCCACCATTGTTTGCTGCAAAATCAAAATCCAATAATTTTTGTGCAAAATATGCTTCGCCCCAGCGCCAATCAATTAGTAAATGCTTGGTCAAAAAACTGGCTACAATCATACGAACGCGGTTATGCATAAACCCTGTGGTATTGAGTTCGCGCATGCCCGCATCTACAATGGGATAGCCTGTTCGTCCCTCACACCATGCTTCAAATTCTTTTTCATTATTGCGCCATTCAATCAAATCATATTGTGCTCTAAAAGATTTTCCCTCCGCCACATGTGGGAAATGCCATAGGATCATATGATAAAAATCGCGCCAAATTAATTCATTCAAATAAGTGGTATTGATAGATGCCGTTTCCAAAGCCAACTGCCTAATTGAAATAGTACCGAATCTTAAATGCATACCAAGATGCGAAGTGCCTCCTTCTTTCGCTGGAAAATTTCTTTGTTCGGTGTAGTTTTTTACAGTGGCTTCTTTCCATTTTTTTGCTGGTACCACTAAATCTGTTTTTTCAAAACCCATGGCCTTTAAACTTGGGATAGGCAATGCTTTGCTTTCCAAAAAATATTCCGTGCCTTTTTCCGATGGCAATAATTTTGGCGTATTCGCTTCCCATGCAGCTTTCCATCTTCTGGAATAGGGCGTGAAGACTGTGTAAGGCTTCCCATCCTCCTTGGTTACTTCGGACTTTTCAAAAATCACTTGATCCTTGTAGGCATGAAATTCAATCTTATCCTTTGCCAAATTAGTTGCTATTTGCGCGTCTCTTTGGATACCGTAAGGCTCGTAATCTTGATTTGTAAATAGGGAATGAATTTGATATTGCTTTTTCAGGGCTTCAATGGCTTCCGTTGGATGGCCATAATGCACCCAAAGGGATTTTCCTTTTTCAGTTAAAACATCTTGTAATTCAGTGATGGTTTGATGGATAAAATCCACTCTTCGGTCTGCCTTATCTTCTAATTTGTCCAAAATCATTTTGTCAAAAATAAAAATGGGCAACACTTTTAGTTCTAGCTTTTGAGCCAACTTAAGGGCATGGTATAATCCTGTATTGTCTTTAAATCTAAGATCTCTTCTGAACCAAAATAAAATAACGGATGGGCGCATAGTAGAAGAATAACATTTAACAATACAAATAGTTGAATTGAGGGCTCAATTTATCAATTAATAATTAATTTAGTGCATGCAAATAAAAGCCTTGATCACTAGCCTAGAGCAGTGGGCACCCCTTCAATTTCAAGAATCCTATGATAATTCAGGCCTAATTGTTGGAGATCCCGAGGCCAATTGCACGGGTGTATTATGCTCCTTAGATTGCACAGAAGCAGTCATAGAAGAGGCCATTCAAAAGGGATGTAACCTGATTGTGAGTCATCACCCCATCATTTTTAAAGGCATCAAGCAATTTAGCAGGGACCATTATGTCAATAGAACAGTCCTAAAAGCCATCCACCATAATATCGCTTTGTATGCGATTCATACCAATTTGGACAATGTGATGCATGGGGTCAATAGCACCCTTGCAGACCGATTACGCCTTGGGAATAGACGAATTTTAGCCCCGATTCCTGGTCTTTTTGATATGAATGGGCAGGCAGTTGGAGCTGGAATAGTAGGTGAACTGCCCCTGGAAACCGAGTCTGAGGCCTTTATTGGGTGGGTGAAAGAACAACTTAAATTAGAGGTGATTAAACATACTCAATTGATAGATAAAAAATTGACTACCATAGCATTATGTGGCGGAAGTGGTAGCTTTCTATTGGACCAAATTCAAGCGCAACAGGTTGATTGTTACGTCACTAGCGATCTTAAATACCATGATTTTTTTGAGGCAGATGGTAAGTACCTCCTAATGGATATCGGGCATGGGGAAAGTGAACAATTTGTTCCTGGACTAATTGTTGACTATTTAAAGCGTAAATTCCTTACCTTTGCCGTCCTCGAATCTGAGGTGAAAACGCAACCAATAAGCTACTTAAAATAAAACATTCATATGGCATCAGTCAAAGACTTTTCAGTAGAAGAAAAATTAGTGAATCTTC
>CAMDNL010000038.1 GCA_945902975.1 Chitinophaga pinensis | reverse complement strand
CTGATAATTTCACAGTAAGATGGAAATTATATGCAGTAGATGGAAGGGTATTTGATTCTTGGTCTGCAAGTATCCAAAATGGTGAATTAGTGGGTGCGAATACGAAAGCAACATGGACTGTTAAGTAATCTTACTTAATACTCAATATTAAAAGGCCTCTCATTTACGAGGGGCCTTTTTTTGTTCCAATATTTTCTTATCTTGAAGTATGCAAAGGGAACATAAAAAAATTGGCATATGGACAAGCACTTCGCTTGTTGTTGGGAACATGATTGGGGCAGGTGTTTTTTTGATGCCATCGGCCTTGGCTAGTTTTGGAAGTATCAGTTTAATTGGTTGGCTTTTTTCTGCATTGGGAGCAATTGTGATTGCAAAAGTATTTGCCAGCCTTAGCAAATTAATTCCATCTTCGGATGGCGGGCCATATGCGTTTACAAAAGCAGGACTTGGCGATTTTGCAGGATTTTTAGTGGGATGGGGCTATTTAATTTCTGTTTGGACAACCAATGCAGCCATTGTGGTGTCTTTGGTGAGTGCATTGAGTACTTTTTTCCCAATACTCGCACAAAATTCAAGTATCGCATTAGCAACGGGGTTGGCCTGTCTTTGGTTGCTGACTTGGGTGAATACCTTGGGGGTATATGCTTCTGGAAAAGTTATACTAATCACGACCATTCTGAAAATAGCGCCACTTATTTTGGTGGCGATTGGTGGTCTTTTATTTTTAGATCCTCAAAATTTACTTCCATTTAATATGATTGGTACGAGCAGCTGGCAAGCTATTACTGCAACGACCACTTTAACATTTTTTGCATTTTTAGGGATTGAATGCGCGACCATTCCATCGAGTAGTGTAGACAATCCAGGAGAAAACATTTCAAAAGCTACCATGCGGGGTGTCTGGATTGCTGCTGCAATTTATATTTTTAGCACTGCAGCCATCATGGGGATGATTCCTGCAAGCCAATTGCAAAATTCAATTACACCTTTTGCGGATGCTGCAGAAAAAATTTATGGGTATGGTGCAAAGTACTGGGTGAGCGCAGGCGCTGCCATTGCTGCATTTGGGGCATTGAATGGATTTGTATTGGTACAAGGACAAATGCCCTTTGCGATGGCAAAAGACAAACTATTCCCTACATTTTTTGCAAAGCAAAATCGTAAAGGAGTGCCTGCTAATGGGGTGATTGTTTCCAGCATCATTATCACATTATTGATGTTTATGAACAATTCAAAAAATTTAGCTGGTCAATTTAAGTTGCTCATACTACTCTCTACATTTTTTACTTTATTACCTTATTTATTAACGACCGTGTCTTATTTAATTGTTCGAGCAAAACAGGCAACAACCTATACTAGAACCAAAACTATTACAGCTATAGTAATAAGTATACTGGCATTTACTTTTTCCATGTGGATGATCATTGGTTCTGGACAGGAAATTGTATACTGGGGATTCATCATGCTCATGATGGGGGTGCCTTTCTATGTCTATATGGTGTACAAAAAGTAATGTCAAATTTTTGTAAATTCATCAACAATATGGCATTTATAACGGTTTAGCTTCTATATTCGTATTTCATGAAAAAAAGGATTATTGGAATTTTATTGACTTTAGTGGTGGCAACCCAGGTTTTCCCTGTGGATGGGCTCCGCTTTTGGTCTAATTTAGTTCAATCGAATGATCATTCAATCACAGCTACTATTCTTGCTCTTGAAGAAGAGGAAGTTGAGGAAATTCAATACAAGGTCAAAAACATGGAATCCAACCATTCGATGTATTTTGAAAGCCAAATGGCATCCATGCTTTTAAGTTCCAAGTATCCTATTTTTGTCCATTTAGGTAAAGTCATCGACAGAAATAGTCCAATTCTTATCCCTCCTCCCAATACGGTTATTTAAGTAATTAAAAACTTTGACTCATAGTCATTCGTCATTGATAATGATTCAATTGACATGAAGTCATCATTTTCATTATTCATTTCAGATTACGACTCAGTTATATGACTTGTAATTTGTATGAACGGTTCTCTAAAATTTATAAATATAAAATGAGTTTACATCAACCAAATCAAGGTTTAAGTTTCAAATATTTGAAGGAAGATTTACCTGCAGGCTTAGTTGTTTTTTTAGTAGCGCTTCCATTGTGCTTAGGAATTGCATTGGCATCTGGCGCCCCCTTATTTTCTGGTATTATTGCCGGTATTATTGGAGGTGTTGTCGTTGCATTTGCTAGCGGATCCGCATTAAGTGTTTCTGGTCCAGCTGCAGGCCTTACTGTGATTGTTTTAAATGGCATTACCACCCTTGGCTCCTTTGATCAATTTTTGGTTGCAGTAGCGATTGCCGGCGTTTTACAAATTGTTTTAGGCTATTTAAAAGCAGGTGTCATTGGCTATTATTTTCCATCTAGTGTGATTAAAGGAATGCTTGCAGCGATTGGTATCATTTTGATTTTAAAACAATTGCCAATTGCAATTGGATATAGTAAAGCAGTTGCACAGTCTTACCATATGGGGTCCATCATCATTGCAAGTATCTCCATTGGGATTATTTTATTTTGGGATCTACCGATGTTAAAAAAGTATGTCTTTTTTAAATATGTACCTGGCGCATTGATTGCCGTGCTTGTTGGTGTTGCTCTGAATATGTTTTTTAATGCAAATATGCCAACATGGGCTTTGTCTGCAGACGCATTGGTAAAATTACCAGTTGCAAAAAACAGTAATGAGTTCATAGGACAATTTACCTTACCAAATTTTGCCGCATTAGGGAATTACCAAGTATATGTTGTTGCCGTGACCATTGCAATCATTGCAAGTTTAGAAACCTTATTAAGTACCGAAGCTGCAGATAAATTAGATCCATATAAAAGGGTTACACCAACCAATCGTGAGTTAAAAGCACAAGGTTTAGGTAATTTAATTTCTGGAATGATTGGAGGATTGCCTATGACAGCAGTGATTGTAAGAACATCCGCAAATGTGAATGCTGGGGCAAAAACAAAACTATCAGCGATATTCCATGGATTGTTATTACTTATAAGTGTGGTGGCATTTGCATCCCTCTTAAACCAAATCCCATTGGCTTGTTTGGCTGCTGTGTTATTGGTGGTAGGCTACAAATTAGCTAAAGTATCCTTATTCAAACAGATGTACCAACTTGGCTGGGTGCAGTTTGTGCCATTTATAGTGACTGTGATTGCGATACAATTCAGTGATTTATTAAAAGGCATTGCATTAGGTATGTTGGTGGCTATATTTTATATTTTAAGAACCAATTATCGCCGTGACTACCAATTTCATCATGAAAAAAAATCTGAAGGTGGCGAAATCACTATTGTACTTGCAGAACATGTTACTTTTATCAATAAAGGAAGCATTGCAAAAAAATTATCAGACATTCAAAATGATACAAAAGTAACCATTGATGCCAGTCAGTCACATTATTTAGATCTAGATGTGATAGAGATCATTTATGACTTTGAAATTGCAGCTAAATTAAAAAACATAGAAGTCATTTTGGTCAATATGCCAGCAAGGGTAGCTGTTTCGGGTCATTAGTCGTAAATTGTAGAAGCTTTTTATATCGATTCAAAGAATTTTAAAAAAGGGTTTATTTAAATTTAAAAAAAATTATAAGAAATTGAAAAATCATACCAAAGATTAATTGAAAATAATAAAACATGGGTCGCGGAACAATTACAATTAGACCCTAGTTTTTTTGAAAATTTATCCAAAGGCCAAGCGCCTGAGTATTTATGGATTGGTTGTTCGGACAGCAGGGTGCCTGCAGAATCTATCACTGGCACTGAACCAGGTGAGATGTTTGTGCATCGTAATATTGCCAATATGATAGTACATAGCGATATGAATATGCTAAGTGTATTATCCTATGCAGTTGAAGTGCTCAAAGTAAAACACGTGATTGTTTGTGGGCATTATGGCTGTGGTGGGGTCATGGCAGCTATGAAAAACCAACAATTTGGCTTAATAGACAACTGGTTAAGGCATATTAAAGATGTCTATCGTTTTCACCATAAAGAATTAGACGCTATTGAAGATGAAACTTTAAGAGCTAGAAGGTTTGTAGAAGTGAACGTGCAGGAACAGGTGCACGATTTAGGTAAAACATCGATTGTTCAAAATGCTTGGAAAAGAAATCAGCCTCTTCACCTACATGGATGGGTCTATGATATTCACGATGGATTGATCAATGATTTAGGGGTGAATTTCACTTGTCCAAAGGACTTACACAATGTGTATCATCTTGATTAGCAAAGAAGTATACAAATTTATAAAAAAGGAGCGTTTTTAATGCTCCTTTTTTTATGCCTTCTCTTATTAGTTAATATTAAGTTCATATTGGGGTAACAATTTGGTAACATGACTATCTGATATTTGCCATACAAATAAAATCATATCGTGAAAAGGATACTACTATTTATAATTTGTTTTGTTGTAGCAATTTCGGTTCAAGCGCAAAAAGCAAAATTGACAGGTAAGGTTACAAACGCAAAAAATGATGTTTTAGTTGGGGTTACACTAACTTTAAAATCGGATAAGAGCCAAGTTTCAAAAACAGATATCGAAGGTAGATTCAGTTTCAATATAGATATCAATAAGGCCTACACATTAGATTTATCTTATGTAGGATATAAAGCAAAATCAATCGATGTTACAGGCGCTACAACTGCTAATGAAGAAATTGTATTAGATGTATTATTAGATGAGTCTGGAAAGAATTTAACCGATGTAGTGGTTTCTGCTACAAGATCTACCAATAAAGGTGCTACAGATAATGCATTGATTGCTTTTCAAAGAAATACCAATACGGTTGCATCTGTCATCTCTGCAGAATCTATTAGAAGAAGTCCAGATAGAAACACTGCCGAGATCTTAAAGAGAACTCCAGGAGCTTCTATCCAAGAAGGTAAGTACATTATTGTTAGAGGTTTGGCGGATCGTTATAACCAAGCCATGTTGAATGGTATCTTATTAACAAGTACAGAGCCGGATAGAAAAACTTTCTCATTCGATATATTGCCTTCTCAAATTATTGACAACATTATTATCAATAAAGCATTCGTTCCAGAATTACCAGGTGAGTGGGCTGGAGGTTTAATTCAAGTGAATACCAAAGACATCCCAACCAAAAATTTCTTTAATATACAAATTGGAACAAGTGCGAATTCTCAAGTTACAGGCAAAGATTTCTTAAAAGATGTAGGCGGAAAGACAGACTGGTTAGGTATTGATGATGGAACAAGATCATTACCTTCTGGTTATTCTACAAAATCTAATTTTGATACATCAAGCGCTGCATCAAAAATTGGAATTGGAAAACAAATGTCCAATAACTGGGCACCAGTAATGGTTACCGCGAAACCAAATACCAGTTTACAAATGAACGGAGGATTTTCTGGAACGTTTTTGGGTAAAAAGATTGGCGGTATTATTGGCGTAAACTATGCCAATTCATTCCGTCTTCTAGATAATTCCAATAATCAAAATGGTTTTGCAGATGGAAGTTTCTTTCCTGTCACTAAGTTGAATGATAAAAAATACATCGAAGATATTAATTTGGGTGCAATTGCTGGATTATCCATGTTTTTAAATCCATTAAATAAAATTAGTTATAAGGCAATTATAAATGTAAAAACCGCGAATTCATTCAATTCAAGAACGGGTACAGATTATAGTAGACAAGACCTTGTAAAGGGTAATGAATTTGTTTTTGGTCAAAATGTATTTTTTACCAATCAATTAAATGGTGAACATAGTTTATCTCAAAAGTTAAAGTTCAATTGGTATGGTGCATTTAATATCTTAGATGCTTACACACCTGATCAAAGAAGACTTTTATATACAAAGAGTGCAAATGGAGTAGATCCTTTTGTATTGAATATTTCTAATACTTTATCTCAACAATCTGGTAGTCGTGTATTCCAAACATTATCCGATTATATCTATACAGGTGGTGGTGATTTGACTTTAAAACTAAAGCAACAAACCATTAAAGCTGGTTATATGTTGCAAATTAAAGATCGTATGTATGATGCACAATTATTTGCAGTATACTTACCAAGGGACAACGCTGCTTTAAGACAACTAGATGCTGCTTCTGCTTTTGTACCTCAAAACTATGGTAACGGATCTGATGACAAATTTGCTTTCGACGCAATTAGAAATAGAAACTTCCGATACATGGCCAACACCATTTTAAATGCGGGTTATGTTCAATTTGATAATAAATTATCGGATGGTTTAAGAGTGGTTTGGGGATTAAGAGTAGAAGATTTTGATCAATTAGTGGGTTCGGTGAAGAAGTGGGACCCTAGACACACTTATTCAAAAGTGACTGATTTCTTACCAGGTGTAAATGCTACACTTAAATTAACTCCAAAAGCGAACTTAAGATTAACTGCTTCTCAGACTGTGATTCGTCCAGAATTAAGAGAATTATCTGCTTTGAATATTTATGATTTTGAATTAAACGCATCAGTTGCTGGTAATCCGTCTTTAAAGCGTACTAAGATAACCAATACCGATTTAAGGTATGAATTATATCCTGCTGCTGGTGAGTTGTTTACAGTTGGTGTTTTCTATAAGAATTTTGAAAATCCAATTGAGAGCATTTTTAATGAAGGCTCTGGTGGAGCAAGTTTATTCTCTTTCCAAAACGTTTCTAAAGCAACTGCTTTTGGTTTTGAAGTAGAAGGTCGTAAAAAACTAACGACTAGATTTACTTTACAAGCAAATGGTTCATATATCAATTCAAAAACCAAAGATGCTGCCTTAAATGTAGACAGACCACTTCAAGGGCAATCTCCTTATTTGATCAATACTGGATTACTATATGATGTAGTTGAAAAAGGTTTCAATATGACAGTATTGTTTAACCAAGTTGGTAAAAGAATTTATTTAGTAGGTGATCTTCAAGCGGGTGCTGCTACTCCAGATGTATTTGAAAATCCAAGAGCATTGGTGGATTTCCAGATCAGTAAAAAGTTTGCAGAGAACAAAGCAGAAATTAGATTCACTATTTCAGATATCTTAAATCAAAGACAAATTTTCTACCAAAATAACAATAGCAATACAGAATATAGTGCAGGTTCAGATGCAATTAGATTCTCAAGAAAATTTGGTACCACTTTTGGCGTAACACTTAACTACTCATTATAATCAACAATTAAACACTTTTTTTAAATACAACAACAATGAAACAATTATTTATTTTATCTCTCGCTTTTTTAGCCATCACTGGTTGTAGAAAGATCGAAACAGACGGCGAAAAAGAAATCTTCGTAGTAACGAAGGAAGTAGCTCCAGTAGGTGTGGTATCTAATACCGTTACTTTATCTGGAAGAATTACAAAAGACACAACTTTATTTGCAAAAGATGTAAACTACCTTTCAGGTATCGTTTATGTTATGAAGGGCGTTACTTTGACAATTCAAGAAGGTGCAAAAGTAATGGGTAAATCATCTGGTGCAGACGTAGCTGCTTTAGTGATCACTCGTGGTGCTAAAATTATAGCTAGAGGTACTGCAGATAAACCTATCGTATTTACTTCTGCAGCTCAAAATCCTGCATCAGGAGACTGGGGTGGTGTGGTTTTGTTAGGTACAGCTAAAGTGAACACAACGCTTACTTGGAAAGGAACTGCTGTTACTGGTTTAACTTCAGTAGAAGGTGGTATCAATGATGCAGAAATAGGCTTAGGCTTAGCTGGTTCTGGTGATGCAGCTTTCCCTACAGGTAATGATGATGACAATTCTGGTGTGATGCAATATGTAAGAATAGAATATGCTGGATATGCATACCAGCCAGATAATGAATTGAATAGTTTAACAATGGCTGCTGTTGGTCGTGGTACAACCATTAGCCATATTCAAGTGACTTATGCTAAGGATGATGCATTTGAGTGGTTTGGTGGTACTGTAAACTGTAAGTATTTGATTGCTTACAAAACACAGGATGATGATTTTGATACTGACAATGGTTACAATGGTAACGTTCAATTTGGTATCATTTTAAGAGATTCAGTAATTGCCGATATTTCTACTTCAGAAGCATTTGAATCAGATAATAATAGTGGTGGTACAGCTGTGAGTCCACAAACAACTGCAGTATTTTCAAATATAACTGCAATTGGACCAAGAATTGATCCAGTATATGGTAAGGGTAATAGCTTGTATAGAGGTGGTGCACATATCAGAAGAAACACTGGTATCTCTATCATGAATTCAATTATCGCTGGATGGAACAGAGGTATTCAATTTGATGCTTCATCAGGTGTTCCAGTTGATAGAAATGTAACTGATAGTACAATCAGAATTAAGAATACGACTCTAGCAGGAAACACAGTTAATATTGATTATGTTCGCTCTACTGGATCATCAGCTACTTATGCTTCAAATGCTGAAGGGATTACAGGTTTAACTGCGTGGTTTTCAACTCCAGCATTTGGTAATACAATTTTAATTTCAGCTTCTTCAGATGTATTAAAATTAATTCAGCCATTCAATTATTTAAATCCAGATTTTACACCATTTGCAAATCCTAATACAAGTTCAGCAAATATTGCTTCTACATTAGGAAGTTTAGGTATTGGTTTGCATTTAGACTACAGATCAAATGGTTCTTTCACAGATGCAAAATTACAAAACGCTTTCTTTGATAAAACAGCAACATTCAGAGGTGCAGTTGCTACATCTGGTGTAAACCAAACATGGTGGAAAGGTTGGACAGTTTGGAAATAATACTTGTATTAAAAAAATAGGTTGATATAAAAATACCCTCGCGATGCGAGGGTATTTTTATTGAATTCTTCAAAAGTTTTTGAAACTTATCTTATCCATTAAAAGCTTCAGATACACCCTTGTGTAAAATCTTTCCAGCTCTAATATTTAAACCTTTTGCCAATGCTTGATTCTCGGCACATGCAATTTCCCATCCTTTGTTTGCGATTGCAAGTGCGTATGGTAAAGTTGCTTGTGTTAAAGCTCTAGTACTAGTTTGAGGAACAGCACCTGGCATATTCGCTACGCAATAGTGTGTAATACCATCAATGGTGAATACTGGATTTTCGTGTGTAGTTGGCTTACAAGTTTCAATACATCCACCTTGATCCACGGCTACATCCACTATCACAGATCCTGCTTCCATTAATTTCAAATCGGCTTGCTTTACTAAATGCGGCGCTTTAGCACCATGTAATAAAACAGCACCAACTAATAAATCAACTGTAGGTAATTTTTCTTTGATCGCTAATAAAGTAGAATATTGAGTCACTACATTCGCTGGCATCACATCCGATAAGTACCTTAATCTAGCTAAGTTGGTATCCATGATTGTTACTTGTGCGCCTAATCCTGCAGCCATCTTAGCAGCTTGAGTTCCCACGATACCACCACCAATCACCAATACTTCTGCTGGCTTCACACCTGGTACACCACCTAATAATTTTCCTTTGCCACCAAATGGTTTGCCTAAGTAGTAAGCACCAACATTGATTGCCATTCTTCCTGCCACTTCTGACATTGGAACCAACAATGGCAATGAGCCATCCGGTAATTCAACAGTTTCGTATGCAATACATACTGCATGCGTTTTCATCATCGCTTCTGTTAATTCTTTAGAAGCAGCAAAATGGAAATAAGTAAATAAAATTTGACCCGACTTGATCAATCCATATTCAGCAGCCAAAGGCTCTTTTACTTTCACAATCATTTCTGCAATGGCATACACTTCGGCTGCAGTAGGTAAAATTTGAGCACCCACTGCTATATACGCATCGTCAGAAAATCCTGATCCAGCACCAGCATTGGTTTCAACATAAACAGTATGGCCTTGTCTTGACAACGCATCCACACCTTCAGGAGTCAAACCTACACGGTACTCCTGGATCTTAATTTCTTTAGGAACGCCAATAATCATAGTATTAGTTTTATTTCTGTATAAAGTTCTGTAAAAAGGAAATATTATTAATAAAATGTGTAAATAGAGTAAAAAATGCTTTAAAAATGAAAATAAATAGAAATTAGCAGTAAATTTGAGTTAGAATCAGCCTTTTCACCGAAATTCTTACGCTTAACAAATTCTAAATTATGAGCTTAGACCCAACCGATCTTGCCATTTTAGGCATTTTGCAAAAAAATGCATTGGCCACTTTAAAAGATATCAGCGCCGAGATTAATCTCTCGGTGAGTCCTACTCATGACCGTATCAAAAGAATGGAGGCAGATGGCGTGATTGACAACTATGTAGCTTTGATTAATCGTAAAAAAATTGATTTAGGCATGGTGGTATTTTGTCATGTCACATTAGACAAGCAAACAAAAAATAATTTTGCAGAGTTTGAACAAATCATTTTGAAATTTGACGAAATCATTTCTTGTAGTTTGGTTTCTGGTAGTTTTGATTATTATTTAAAAGTGGTTACTAAGGATGTAGAAACTTACAATCAATTTTATCAAGAAAAATTAGCAGTGCTTCCGATGGTGGCGCATATCAATAGTTTGTTTGTGATGGATGAGATTAAAACAACCACTGCATTGCCTCTTTAATTAGTTAGCACTAATTGTAATACAAAACATCCCATTCAATTTATTATTTATTAGAAATTCAATTATAAATTTTTTCCATTTAATTTTCACAACTCAATGATTTAACTATGTACGATATACCTCATTTTAAAGCAAGCAATCATCAGCATGTCATTGACTTTATGCAAGCAAATCCTTTTGTGACATTATGTGGGGTGGATGCCAATGGCTTGCCTGTTGCAACGCATATCCCCGTGTTGATTGATGTTCAAAATGATATTGTTACAATCAGTGGACATATTATGCGCAAGCAAGATCATAGTAATGCCTTTGAATTGAATAAAAATGTATTGGTTATTTTTTCGGCACCCTCTGCATTTGTAAGTGCTAGTTGGTATGCGAATCAAGGACAAGCGAGTACTTGGAATTACCAAACAGTGCATGCGATTGGCAAATTAGAAATGCAGGACGAGCAACACCTATATGACTTGTTGGTTGCCTTGACACAAAAATTTGAAACAGATGCGGAAGCGCCTTCGCAAGTAAAAAATTTAGACCCAATGTACATGCACCAAAACATGAAGGCCATTGTTTCTTTTGAAATAGTGGTGGATCAATTAAAGCATGTATTTAAACTCAGTCAAAATAGGGACGAAGCATCACACACAAATATTCAAAATGAACTAAACAAAGGAGACGCAGCTTGTAAGTATATGGCAGCAGCTATGAAGGCTCAATTAAATCCCAAAGATTCCCATAAAAATCCTTAAAGACAGCCACAGTTCCATAAGCTTCGACATGTGGAGGAATGGTGAATTCAACGCCTTTAGCAGTATAGTTTTCAAAATCGCGATAAAAATCATCGGTGTATAAAAATAAAAATACACGACCTCCAGTTTGGTAACCAATGGCTTTTTCTTGCTCGGGTGTAGCTGCTTTAGCAAGCAATAACATACA
>CAMDNL010000037.1 GCA_945902975.1 Chitinophaga pinensis | reverse complement strand
GAATATAATTGTCCGCGGTAGCCAATGTCAACCCTTGCCTGGCTATTAAAAATAAATTGTATCGAAGGTGCAATATCTAAAAACGATTTTTGATTATCGTTTAAGCGTTGTCCAATGAATTCAAGCATTAAGTTCATATTCACCTGCTTATAGCTTGTATATACTTTAGGTAGCATTAATTTACCTGCAGATAAAGTATAATTCATAGCACTATTACTTTCTGTACTAGGGAATTTATAATTCGGTTTATTATCTAGTGCCCTTTCATAACTAATCGAACTACTAATAGCCACTTTGTGTAATAATTGTGTAGCTATGAATCCGGCCTCGTACCCTGAATTATGGCCCATTGTTTCAATTTCCTGTTGGTGTATATCCGCCTTATTAAAACTATATCGTCCATATAGCGCCATCCTAAAATGCTTTTTAAGTGCGTCTTTACTAAAGAAACGGTACTTAGCATATACACTTCCTCCCTCGGTTTCAAAGCCACCATCCTGGCGGTTGCTTATAAACCCCTGCGCGTGCACCATCCATTCTTTATTGATCCCCCACATGAGTTCTGGCATATTATGGTAGTTCAGCTTGCCATCCTTCTCAAGAAAAAATCCATTCATGTCTCTAAAACCAAATGACTTTGCTGGCATATTACTTGCAGGCTCCGTGAATACAAATAGCTCTTGAGAATATGAATTCAAGTGAATCAACAGGAATGCAATAAGTGCTATTTTTCTCATGTAAGTTGCTTTTTAAAAGCCAATGTTTAATACACAAATTTAGCCATTTTATAGTACATAAATAGTAACTTAGGCTTTCATTTTAAAACAAATCCTTATGAAGAAAATATTATTCTGTTTAATGGCATTATTTTTATTTACAGCTGCGATTGCACAAGACAATAGCAAAAAAAAATTAGTCTTTAATCCTAAAAATCCAGTGTATGAGGTAGCCGCCACCTGTGGTACTTGTATGTTTAAAATGGAAGGAAAGGATTGCCTTTTAGCGATTAAATTTAATGGTAAGAACTACTTTGTTGATGGCACTGGTTTAGACGATCATGGAGATGCACATGATAAAGAAGGTTTTTGCAATGCCATTAAAAAAGCAAAAGTGCAAGGGTCTGTTGTTGGCGAAAGATTCCTTGTGACTTATTTTGAGTTAATCAAGTAGGACTTAATACCTATTTTAATGCTTTTCTAAAATGAAATTATATTCAATCCTCTTTTTATTATTTTTTAGTCAATTTAGTTACGGACAGGTAAAGTCAAAAAATATATTGATTGCCTATTACAGTAAAACAGCGAGTACGCAAACCTTAGCAGAAGAAGTAGCTAAAGGAGCGCAATCTATACCAGGCGTTCAGGTGGTACTTAAAAGTATTGCTCAAACAACCACAAAGGATTTATTGGATGCAGATGCTATTATTATAGGCAGTCCCGTTTACAATGCAAACCTCGCGCCCGAAGTGGTTCAATTTATGAGTGCATGGCCTTTTGAGGGCAACCCTTTAAAAGATAAAATAGGTGCTGCATTTGTTACTGCTGGCGGTATATCTGCCGGGGAAGAGCTCGCGCAAGTGAACCTATTACATTCTATGTTGATTTTTGGAATGATTGTAGTGGGAGGAGATGAGTGGACATCTGCATTTGGAGCCTCTGCCATAACAAACGAAAGTATTTTCAAAACAGGGCAGTTAGATAAAATATTTTTACAAAAAGGATTTAACCTTGGCAAACGTGTTGCCACGATGACCCAAAAAATGAGATAACCAATAGGTTCCAGAGGCATCCCCCAATTAATTTTAGTCAAATTTATTTTAACTTATAGTTGAAAAATTGTAAATTCAACTATACTTAAAGCATCCTTTATGAAAAAATTTATACTCGCTATTGGCTTTTTTGCATGCGCTGCAATTTCAACAACCGTTACTGCCCAAGACACTGCCTTAATTTATCGCAAGCTCGATTCTATTGCAGTGATCGATCAAAAAGTGATGATGCCAATGCGTGATGGCATTCGCCTAGCGACCGATATCTATCGCCCAAAGGGTGATGGCAAGTATCCGATTGTATTTTCTCGTACGCCCTATAATTTCAATACTTGGGTAGATGGTAAAATGACCACCCGTACTTTAGAAGAAGCTTACCAAGCTGTTAGTCGCGGTTATGCATACGTAGTTCAAAATGAGCGTGGACGATTTTTTTCTGAAGGTGAGTGGGATATATTAGGTACGCCTATCACTGACGGGTATGATGCCCTAGATTGGATGAGTAAACAAAGCTGGAGTAATGGTAAAGTTGGTTTGATTGGTTGCTCTTCTACCGCTGAATGGCAGATGGCTGTTGCTTCTCAAAACCATCCTGCATTGGCTGCTATGGTTGCGCAAGGTTTTGGAGCTGGTGTAGGTAGAGTGGGTAAATTCATGGAGCAAGGTAACTGGTACAGAGGTGGTGCACAACAGATGTTATTCACGCCTTGGTTATATGGTACACAACACGATAAAATGGGCCCTCGTTTGCCTATAGGTATTGAACAAAAAGACTTACAAAGAATTCAAAAGTTTTATGATATGGGACCTGAGATGCCAAGAGTGGATTGGGCAAAAGGTTTAAGTCATTTACCAGTGCAAGACATCATCAAAAATGCACAAGGTGCGGATGGTATTTATGAAAAAATGGCTGTAAGAAAACCAAACGATCCGGCCTGGTTCAAAGGCGGATTGTATCATGATAATATGCCTATGGAGGTTCCTGCATATTGGTTCGTAAGTTGGTACGATGTATCTTCTGCACCAAATATTGCTTTGTTCAATCATGTTAGAAACGCAGCTAGATCAAAAGAGATAGCAGACAATCAATACTTAGTGATTGCGCCAGTTTTACACTGCTCTTACAAGCGTGCAGTTGAAAATACAATCGTAGGTGAACGCAGTGTAGGGGATGCAAGACTCAACTATGATGATTTAACATGGGGCTGGTTTGATATGTTATTGAAGGGTGAGCAAAACGATTTTAAGTCAACACAGCCTCGTGTGCGTTACTATACAATGGGATCTAATAAGTGGCAACAAGCCACTTCTTTCCCTTTACCTAACACCGAAATAAAGAATTTCTTTTTATCTAGTGCGGGTAAAGCAAATACAAGAAATGGAGATGGTAAATTAGCTTTAACAACTCCTGCAAAAGATATGCCAGATGCATTCACATATGATCCAATGAATCCAGTAAATTCTTTAGGAGGTAATGTTTGCTGTACAGGTAACGCGGTTCAAGGTGGTAGCTTTGACCAAGCACAAATGGAATTAAGAAACGATATTTTAGTATACAGTTCAGAGCCATTAGCGGAGGGCGTTGAAATCTCAGGCTTCATTGAGTCTACCCTATTTGTTTCTTCTACTGGTTTAGATACCGATGTCACAATTAAATTAATTGATGTATACCCAGACGGCAAGGCATATAACTTAGATGAAACAATTCAACGTCTTCGTTACAGAGAAGGTTATGATAAAGAAGTGTTCATGGAAAAGGGTAAAGTATACAAAGTAGATTTAACCCCAATGGTGACAAGTAATTATTTTGCAGCAGGTCATAAAATACGTATCGAAGTTTCTAGTAGCAATTTCCCAAGATTCGATCGTAACCTAAACACTGGTGGTAATAACTACGATGAAACTAAAGGCATAGTAGTGGAGAATAAAATTCACCATTCTAAACTATATCCTTCGGTTATAAAACTACCTTTTATAAAGCAATAGATTATTTTAAACTTGCAGGGGGCAAGGTAAAGCCTAAGCTCTCTGCACACCAAAATACATTCATGATATAATAGCGATTTTGGTCGTTGAATAGTTGTATGCTATTAATTCCTCTATTGGTGATAGGTCCATTTTTTGTTTCCCTAGTTTCGTATGTACTAAACACATGCGTAACGGTTCCAAATGAAACCAGTTCATGCTTTAATTCTTTTTCAAAGAAGCCTGTTTTGATGCGGGTGCTAAAAAAATTAATATAATCCTCGGGCGTCATCTTTCTATAACCAAATACGCCTTCAGTACTTTTATTTGTTGGAATTAAAAAAGCATCTTTCGCAAAAAGATATTTGAATCTTTCCCAATCACGAGGCGCTCCAGGTTCGCCAGAGATAACTTCGTACAACGCACTTATAATAGCAGCTTCAGAACTTACATCTTTAGTGTAATTCACAGATGTAGTTGGTGCTTGTGCAAAAGTTAAGCTACTCATGCAAGTCAGTAAAACTGTCGTGATTAAAAAATGCTTCATACTTTTTTATTTTAAATTTAAGATAATTTTTTATAACAATCCAATACAAATTCGATACTAATAGTTGTAAAATAAAAAGAGGTCGCAATTGCGACCTCTTTTGTAATCAATCTATATCAATTACCTAGTTCCCAGCATCATATAGATCCCAGTTGATTTCTGCCTGCGGACGAGGGAATTGTTTAAATATAGTTCCTTTATCAAATGATGTTGGAATGGTATTTAAAATATCATACCTGCGCGCATCAATCCATCTGTGGCCCCATGGTTCTGCCCAAAGAGAATACCTACGTTGGTATAAGATTTCATTGATCAACGCATCTTTTGTAGTTGCACCAGTATAGCTTCCAATTGTTGCAGCAGTTCTAATAATATTAATTGCATTCACTGCATCTGTACCTTGATTTAACTGTGCGTGTGCTTCTGCCTTAATAAGAATAAGTTCTTCATTCTTAATGAAAGGCATTGGTGCGGTATTAACTGACCATCTTTTATCTTGGTGTGTACCAACTAACGGTGACGCATCCGTAGTGACTGTAACAGCCGCTGAGCGTTTATGGAACTTTGCTGCTACTCTAGCATCGCCTTTAGTTGTATCTGCTAAAACAGAAGGATGTACTACCACAATGGTATTAATATTTGCATCTAACACATAAAACAAAGGATTGAATCCGTCTGGAGGTGCGGAAAAAGTATGCGCAGGACCAGCTGTTAAAGATCCAGTCAAATTCATGAATGATAAATTCAATGCAGTTAATGCACCCTGCCAATCTTTACGATAAATAGCTACTCTAGCAGCAATGGCTTTATTCATTCTTTTAAGTCCATTGATATCATTAAACCCATTAAAGCCAGCGGTTAATGTAAACGGAAAAGAAGTTCCTGCATTGTTAAGGTCTTCATAACCTGCAGTTAATAATGAATCTATAAATCCTAATGCAGCAGTGTAAGATCTAACTGGTCCAGGATTTAGCGGATCTTTTATATCTGTTCTAATTCCATTCTCATAAAGAAAATTTGCAGGAATTAAATATTGATACGCCATGAGGGTTTTTGAAAAACCTTCAACCGCTTTTTTCTCTTGTGTAGACAATAAAGGCGTGTTATTTGCTGCATCCATCAATACCAATCCTTGTTTGATTGCTTGATAAGGTGTAGCATAAGAACCACCGCCTGTTGCGCCAAAGCCAAAGTAGGCTGCATCTGGCACACGACCCGCTTGACCAAGCCAATCGGTTTGGAAACGAGGATCGGATGCATTTAAGTACCAGATCTCTCTTCCAAATGTATTCCATGCTTGACTTACATTGGTTACATAACCTTTATGTCTTTGCTCCAAACCTGTTACTAAAAACTGGATTTGTCTTCTTGATGCATTGCTTGAAACACTTGCCTGACTTGGATTATTTGGATCTGTCAGTTCTTTTACTTCTAGTGGATTACAAGCAAAGATGAATGCTGTAAAACTAGATATGAATAGTATTTGAAATTTTTTCATGTGTGTTTAATTTAAAAGTCGATTTGTATGTGAAAAAATAATCTTCTAGAGGTTGGATATGGAGCCACATCGACATTATTTGCCAATGCTTGTGCGCCAAATGTGGATGTTTCAGGATCATACCCTACATACTTAGTAGCTAAGAATACATTGTTACCAGAGAATCCAATTTTAGCTCTTTGGATCATATTTCCAAATGTTTTACTTAAAGTTTCTTTTGGTAAAGTATAATACAAGCCAACCTCACGAATCTTTAAGAATGTGGCATCCTGTACCCAACGACCCGCATTGTTATACGGTGCTGGATCACGTTGACGTCCATTTGGAATACCATCATTATTTGAATCATCAAACCAGCCTTTTGTTGTTCCTCCTCCATCTGTTAAGAAAGAAGTTAAATTGATATTGTCTCCACCACTTCTGTACTCAGTTAAAACACTCAAATCAAAATTCTTAAATAAGGTGAAATTATTTGACCAAGACGATGTCCAGTCTGGTTGTGCATTACCCCATACTGTAAATACACCAGGAGAAATTGCTGGTGTACCCACAATCGTAGTTGGCGAAACACCTTGTTGCACTAAGAATGTTCCTAGTCCAGTACCAAAAGCACCAGTCGTATAAGAAGGGATACCCAACTTAGTAATTAAGATATCGTTCTTCCACCATAATAAGCGAGAGAACCATTTGAAGTTTTCCTTTTGAACGACTGTACCAGACAATCCAAGTTCAAAACCCTTGTTACGCATTTCAGCTTCGTTACTTGTTGTATTCACAACACCTGTTGCTGGTGAAAGCGTTAATGGTTGCAAGTTATCCAAAGTGGTTTTTACATAATAAGTTGCTTCAAATAAAATTTTATTATTTAAAAAGCCCGCATCAAATCCAAATTCAATTTCAGATGCACGCTCTGGAACAATATTAGTATTACCTATACCAGTTGCAACTGTAGCGCCTAATAATCCTCCAATATTCACACCACCTAAAGATGTAAATGTTGAACCAAATGGAACTGGTCCTGCAGTTTGACCATAAGCAACTCTTGGTTTGAATTGAGAAATGGCCTCCATTTTCCAGAAATCAAAATTTGCTAAGTTAATTGCCAAAGACGCTTTAGGAAATCCATAAAACTTATTGGCATCACCGTTGGTATTAGACTTATCCATACGCATACCCACTGTTCCAATAATTTTATCTTCAAAGTTCATTTGCTTTTGAACAAAAAGACCCACATCGCTTTGTGTACTTTCAAATTGTGATTCAACTTCTTGAACAGTTGCTTGCTTAATATTCATTTGACCTGGCGCTAAACCTCTACCACGGTTAAATAGTCCATTGTTTTTAAAATCAAGTCTTACTAATCCAACTTGAGTATTAAAATTCACACGCTTGATTTTCCAATCATATACAAAAGCAGCTTGGAAGTTGGTGTTGGTACTTTCTTGTTTACCAACTAACACATCCCCCGGATTGGCTTGTCCACGTTGAAATTGAAGATCGTCTGGTAAATACACTTTTGTAGTGTTTTGGATATAATCAAGACCTCCATTCACTCTAAACTTTAATTGTGAATTTTCGTTTTTAAATAAATTAATGTCTAAATTAAAAGATTGTATAAAACGATTTACCAATGCATTATTAATACCATTATCGGTAACAGCTACTGGGTTTTCAGCAAAGTAAGGATTCGCTGGATACACCCCATTCACTGGTCTTAAATCAAAATAGTTTGGCACATAAGAAATATTGTAACCAATACTAGCACCAGAGTTATTTTGATTTCCTGTAAATCCACGGTCTGTGTTGGTTCTAATATAATTTGAATTCACAGAAAGAACAATACCCTTTGAAAGCTTATGCTCAATATTTGCTCTTACAGATTGTCTTTCGAATCCTGTTCTTCTTACGATACCACCTTCATCGGTCAAGGATCCTGAAACAAAGAATTTTGTTTTCTCATCACCACCACGAATGCTTAATCTAGAATTTAAAAGCGTTGCAGTATTTCCGTAAAAATAATCTTCATAATTCACAAAATTATTTGTAGATGTAGCAGTTTGTAATCTTCCTAATTCAACAGCTCTTCTTGCTGCTGGGAAAAAACTATTAATTTTTGCTTCGCTCCAATTGTCTACGCCCATCATTTTTAATGGACTTCCAATACCAATATCTTGACCAAAACTAATCACAGTTTTACCTGCAGCTCCTTTCTTTGTAGTAATTACAAGAACACCCGCATTCGCACGCGTACCATAAATAGCCGCAGCTGAAGGTCCTTTTAAAACTTCAATGTTTTCAATATCTGCAGGGTTAATATCTGCTAAACGATTCGCTCCATCATCTTGGTTTGCTGCACCCGCGCCTGTTACAGAAGCCCTACCAGTTCTTTGGGTATTGTTATTAATATATACTCCATCTAATACAATCAATGGGGCAGAAGCTTGAGTAAGACTTGATAAACCACGTAATTGAATATTGATACCGCCTCCTGGTGCACCCGAATTCATACGAATATTGGCTCCAGAAACTTTACCATACAATGCACCATCTGCTGTTTGAATTTGTGTTGTTCCCATTAAATCTTTAGCAGAAACAGTTGTGATGGCGTTTGCTAAGTTTGAACGCTTGATAGAAGATGCAAGACCAGTGATTACAATCTCTTTCAATGAGTTCACTTCTTCCTCCATCACTAAATTTAAATTAGCTCTATCTGCACTTACAGCAACTTCGGTTGTTTTGTATCCAACATACTTTAAAATTAATACAGCCGATTTACTATTCACATTAATAGTAAAATTACCCGTACTATTTGATGTAGTAGTTTGTTTAGTTCCTTTTACTGTAATGGACACGCCAGCTAGCGGGTTGCCATTCGAGTTTTCTTTTACCGTTCCCGAAGCTGTAAACACCTGTGCGTCAGCTTGAGTCACCCCTATAAACAACAGGAGTACAAGTAAAAATTTGACGAAATAAAATTTCTTCATGCAGTTTAATTTTTAAGAATTAAAAAAATAATACAACTCAGGATTGTATCAATGTATTTAAATTTAATAATTATATAACAAATTTTAAAAAAAATCATACATGTATAAGCTATATTTATACTGAATATTAATATGATTTATAACTATTTTAAGAGGAAGGGTATGAACTGAATTCTTAAATGAGCTATTTGATACTAGCAGTATCAAGCTAACATATGTTATCTTTAAAATATTATTTACAACGATTATGATGATTAATAAAGAAGTTAAAAATGCAGAAGAGGCCATCGTAGATATCAAAGATGGTCAAACCATTATGCTAGGTGGGTTTGGATTATGTGGTATTCCAGAAAATTGTATTGCTGCGCTTGTAAAAAAAGGCGTGACCAATCTTACTTGTATTTCGAATAATGCTGGGGTAGATGATTTTGGCATTGGTTTAATGCTTCAACAAAGGCAGGTAAAAAAAATGATTGCTTCCTATGTAGGAGAAAATGCAGAATTCGAAAGACAATTATTATCTGGTGAGTTGGATGTAGAATTAATTCCACAAGGCACACTCGCTTTTAGATGTATGGCTGCTGGATATGGCATGCCTGCTATTTTTACCCCTGCTGGTATTGGAACAGAAGTGGCGATTGGAAAAGAAGTAAGAAATTTTAATGGAAAAGATTATTTATTAGAGACTGCTTTCAATGCAGATTTTGCCATTGTAAAAGCATGGAAAGGAGACATCACTGGTAACCTTATTTTTAAAGGTACTTCTAGAAATTTTAATACGATGATGGCGATGGCTGGTAAAATAACCATTGCCGAAGTAGAGGAGCTTGTTGAACCAGGTGAATTAGATCCCAATCAAATTCATGTACCAGGCGTTTATATTCACAGAATTTTTCAAGGTAGCAATTATGAAAAGCGCATTGAAAAGAAAACTATTTCCAAATAATAGATAAGTCAAATTTTATACCATGTTAGATAAAGAAGCGATAGCAAAAAGAATTGCAAAAGAGATTCAACATAATTCTTATGTGAATTTAGGCATTGGTATCCCTACGCTTGTAGCCAATTATATTCCAAAAAATATTGCTGTGTGTTTTCAATCAGAAAATGGACTCCTTGGCATGGGACCCTTCCCTACAGAAGCAGAAGTGGATGCAGATTTAATCAATGCTGGTAAACAAACCATCACCATGCTACCCGGTGCTTCTTTATTTGATTCCGCCATGAGCTTTGGTATGATTCATGCTCAAAAAATTGATTTAACAATTTTAGGCGCAATGGAAGTATCAGAAAATGGGGATATCGCCAACTGGAAAATTCCAGGCAAGATGGTGAAAGGCATGGGCGGCGCGATGGACCTTGTAGCATCTGCAAAAAATATCATTGTGGCCATGCAGCATGTGAATAAAGATGGAGAAAGTAAATTATTACCCAATTGCACTTTGCCACTGACAGGCATTCGTTGCGTTAAAAAAATAGTCACAGAATTAGCAGTCCTTGCTGTTTTACCAGAAGGTGGATTTAAATTACTAGAGAGAGCGCCAGGTGTTTCAGTTGACACCATTAAAAAAGCCACTCTAGGAAAACTCATCATTGAAGGTGAGATCCCAGAAATGGCTTTTGATTAATCTGAACTTACTATAAATTTCCTCTTAGGTCTTGTTCTCTTTCTAGTGCTTCAAATAAAGCTTTGAAATTACCAGCACCAAAAGACTTTGCACCTTTTCTTTGGATGATTTCAAAAAATAGGGTTGGTCTGTCTTCTACTGGCTTAGTAAAAATTTGCAACAAATAACCCTCATCATCTCTATCTACTAAAATGCCTAATTGTTTTAGTGGCGCTACATCTTCGTCGATAGGTCCTATACGATCTAATAAATCATCATAATAAGTAGATGGTATATTTAAAAACTCTACCCCACGACCACTTAATTGTGTCACAGTGTCTACAATATTATCTGTGGCAATGGCAATATGTTGTACGCCTGCATCCTTATAAAAATCTAAATACTCCTCTACCTGTGATTTCTTTTTTCCTTCTGCTGGTTCGTTAATTGGGAACTTTACAAATCCATTCCCATTGCTCATTACTTTACTCATGAGCGCAGAGTAATCTGTTGAAATTTG
Source organism: Chitinophaga pinensis (assembly GCA_945902975.1). Lineage (GTDB taxonomy): Bacteria > Bacteroidota > Bacteroidia > Chitinophagales > Chitinophagaceae > Sediminibacterium > Sediminibacterium pinensis_E. The sequence goes on along the minus strand of CAMDNL010000037.1, from coordinate 723 downwards.
CTTATCATCAAATGTCAAAATATTTTTAAAGCCCATCACCTCTTCATAAAAACTCACCCAGGTATTCATTTGATTCCATCCCACATTACCCACACAATGGTCTATATACTTAAGACCAACTGAACTTGGTTTATAATTACTTTCATGCTTTCTAAATCCTGGCATAAAAACACCTTTGTAATTTTTTCGCTCAATGAATAAATGCACTGTGTCTCCATAAATATGTATACCACTCATTTTAACTTCACCATGTTCATCCTGCATGGTTTTAGGCTGCATATAAGGCTTAGCACCTCTCTTTACAGTTTGTTCAAAAGCATCATAAGCGTCGTTCACCGTTAATGCAATAACTTTTACACCATCTCCATGTTTATGTACATGATCCGCAATCGTTGAACTTGGATGTAATGGCGTAGTTAAAACTAGTCTTACTTTATCCTGCATTAAAACATAAGATACTTTTTCTTTATCGCCTGTCTCTGGGCCGCTGTATGCAAAATCTTGGTATCCAAATGCTGTTTTATAATAATGTGCTGCTTGCTTTGCATTACCCACATAAAACTCTACATAATCTGTGCCAAGTAAGGGTAAAAAATCTTGGTCATTCGGGTTGCTTTCCATCTTTATTATTTAATTTTTACTTTTTTGTTTTTTTACTTTCTACTTTTTCTTATTCTACTCAATATTATGTTGCCAGCTCTTATGATAATTTTCATCTTCAAT
>CAMDNL010000036.1 GCA_945902975.1 Chitinophaga pinensis | reverse complement strand
TGAGCTGCTACTGGAATTCCTTTTTCAATACTTTCAATGACATTGATCAACTGATAACAAGTCAGGATATCTTGAATAAAAGCAGCTTGTTTATTGTTAAATTCAGTGGCTTTATTCTGATAAGCACTCTCTGCATTTTGCATAAACTGCGCTTCAGACATTGGGGTGCCTAAAGATTTATAATAGGCCAATTGTTGTTTTAAATCTTTCACAATGGCCGTACCTACTCTTTTTGCTAATTCAGCATCACCAGCAGCATAGGCTGCTTGTAAGTATAAATAAGAGAAGTAATTATGTTGATTGCCTCTATTAGAAGACATACCATAAGGGAAGTTTTTAGTGCTTAGCTCATTATCTAATTTTCTTAAAATTTGAACTGCACTGTCTTTTTTACCCGCAGCAACTAATGCTTGCGCAATCTGAGATACATTCAATCTTAATGAATTCAAATGTCTTCTGTTTTCTTCGTCATAGTATACATTAGACTTCCCTGAGTTCTTGAAATCAAATTTAGTCATGATATTTTTGTAAGCAGCATCTGTATCTACAGATGCACCTTTAACTGGAACCAATTGATACGCTAATCCAGTTTGACGTACATACTGATCCAATCCTAAGTCTTTTAATTCCTGCGTAGATGTAAAGCAGATTGGACGCTTAAACTGTGTCGTCGCAATGATGGCATAAATAGCCAATTCATTTTTAATCATGTATTGTCTGTTTGGATTGAAATCAATCAACATCTCAGACTCAATCATATCTGTTGGCTTAGCAATACCTGAAGCCAATGCAAATTCCTTATTGATAGGTAATTTAAACTTATGCGTTGGGAAAATATTCACTGGGCCTTCCTGCGTTGATGCTTGGTATTTTCCTGTTTGATCTCCAATCACATACCTTAACATAGAATCCAAATTATGGTAAGTGGTTTCTCCAAATTCTGGAAGTGGATTATAATAAGCCACATTTAATTTATTACCAGCAACTTGCTCTTCTGTAAAAATGACGTCAAACTTGTCGCTTTTATTAACTTTGTATCTTAATTCACGCATATACCAATCCGATCCCAATAAACTATTCACTACCACACGCACATCTGGTCTAATACCTTCTACTTCCTGTGCATACCATAATGGATAGGTATCGTTATCACCGAATGAAAATAAAATGGCATTTGGAGGACAGCTTTCTAGATATGCTCTTGCCATGTCACGCGCCAATGTCTTTTGACCACGATCATGGTCATCCCACTCCTGCTGTGCCATTAATGTTGGTACTGCCAATAAACAAACTACAGTTGCAATAGTCGTTGCCATATTTTTATGGATGACTTTGCTTAACCATTCAGCTACTTGTAAAACACCTAAACCAATCCATATGGCAAACGCATAGAAAGAACCTACATAAGCATAATCACGCTCACGTGGTTGCAAGGTCACTTGATTCAAATAAATCACAATGGCTAAACCAGTGAAGAAAAATAACAAACCTGTTACCACGAAATCTTTTTTATTCTGTTGGTATTGGTATAATAAGCCCATGATGCCTAAGAAAAATGGCAACATAAATAGGTTATTATTTGCTTTATTGTCTTTGCCAATACTATCAGGCATTTTAGCTTGCTCTCCAAAAAAGAAATTATCTACAACAGAAATACCTGTCTTAAAATTACCATCACGCACATTACCGAATCCTTGTAAATCGTTTTGCTTACCAGCAAAATTCCATAAGAAATAACGCAGGTACATAAAACCAAATTGATAATTTGTAAAGTACTTGATATTATCTCTTAATGTTGGCACATCGCCATCTTGTATGCCAGCAAAAGCACGATAGCTATCTAATTGACCACGATCATTATCGCCATCCCACATTCTTGGGAACAAATGCGCCGAAGGTGCCGAACCCCAATCTCTTTTTATATTCTTTCCAGAGAATTCATAGTTGGTTGGTGTTTTCACATACTGGTCACTACCTTCTACTGTCTCTGCTTTGTCAACAAAATCAGGACCGTATAAAATAGGCCAATCTCCATATTGCTCTCTTCCTAAATAACCCACTAAGGTTACAGGATTGTCTACATTGTACATATCCACAGAAGGATCTGCATTAGAACGAATCATGGTGGTTAAGTAGGTAGAATATCCAATTAAAACAAATATAGTGGCCCAAATTCCCAACTTTAAAAAATAGAATCCATTTTTATTCGCGTATCGTATACCAACAAAAAATAAAGCAGAAAGCAGTATAAAGAAAGTGATGAAACCACTGTAAAAAGGTAATCCGAAGCTATTTACAAATTGAATATCAAATGCTGCTGCCCACTTAATGGTATATTGGATTAAAAATACTTGTACTAATCCGGTAATAATCACACCTACTATAAACGCAAACAAAGCACCCTTAAAACTTGGCTTATACAATCTAAAGTAATACACCATCACAATCGCAGGAATCGTCAACAAGTTCAATAAATGGACTCCAATTGAAATACCCATGATGTAGAAAATGAAAATGATCCACTTGTCTGCGCCTGGCTGATCTGCTTTGTCCTCCCATTTTAAAATAGCCCAAAATACCAATGCAGTAAAGAAGGAACTCAATGCATACACTTCACCTTCAACAGCACTGTACCAAAATGAATCACTAAAAGTATATGCTAAAGCACCTACAACTCCTGCACCCATCACCAAAAAGATTTGGTTATTGGTCAATTCAGTTCCAGACTTTGCGACTAAAATACGTTTTGCAAAATGGGTTATGGTCCAAAATAAAAATAGAATGGTGAAACCACTTGCAATGGCACTCATACTATTAACAGCCAACGCAGCTGTCTGAGGATTGTCTCCAAAGAAGATGATAAACACCCTACCTAAAAGAACAAACATGGGAGCCCCAGGAGGATGTGGAATTTGTAATTTATAGGCACTGCTAATAAACTCACCGCAGTCCCAAAAACTACTAGAAGCTTCCATCGTTAATAAGTAAACAGTACATGCAATTAAGGTAACTGCCCAGCCTGTTAGATTGTTGATTTTCTTGAAATCCATTTTATCCATTTTAGTAGTTGCAAACTTAACTGAAACTGAGCAAAAAGGGAAATTTGAGCCATTTTTAAGCTTATTTTAAGATTTTATGCTCCCCCTCGCCTATTAGTAGGTTGGGTTTTTTATCTTTGTGCCTCATGAGTCAAAACCGATCTGTCGCATTCCATACATTAGGCTGTAAACTAAATTTTTCAGAAACCTCGACCATGTCTAGGCAATTGGAATTGGAAGGCTTTGAAAAGAAGCAGTTTACCGAACAAGCAGATGTCTACGTGATCAACACCTGCTCGGTGACTGAAAACGCGGATAAAGAATGTCGCCAACTCGTAAGAAGGGTGCAGCGATTAGCGCCAGAAAGTTTTATTGTGATCACTGGATGTTACGCCCAATTAAAGCCTCAAGAAATTGCTACCATTCCTGGAGTTGATTTAGTGCTTGGTGCTGCTGAGAAGTTTAACTTGGTTCAACACCTTGCCAATTTAACAAAAGGCGATGAAACTAAAATTTGCAGTTGTGATATTGATACATTAACCGGGTTCCACAGTTCATTTTCTGTGAATGACAGAACAAGAACCTTTTTAAAAGTGCAGGACGGATGTGATTATAGTTGTTCATTTTGTACTATCCCAATGGCAAGAGGTAAAAGTAGAAGTGATACTGTTGCAGGCGTCGTGAAACAAGCAAAGGAATTGGCCGAAAAAGGCGTTAAGGAAATTGTATTAACAGGAATCAATCTTGGTGATTTTGGAAAAGGGGGCGATGGTGGAAAGCATCATGAAGAAAGTTTTTTTGAACTTATTAAAGCGCTTGATAATGAAACTGCCATCGAACGTTACCGCATCTCATCTATAGAACCGAATTTATTAACAGATGAAATCATTGCATGGGTAGCAGAAAGCAAAAAATTCATGCCACATTTTCACATTCCTTTACAAAGTGGATCAGATGCAGTCTTGAAATTAATGCAGCGTAGGTACAATAGCCAATTTTATAGAGAACGAATTGAGTTAGTAAAAAAATTAATACCCCATGCCGCTATTGGGGTGGATGTGATTGTTGGCTCTCCAGGTGAAACCGATGCTTTTTTCCAAGAAAGTTTTGCCTTCATCCATAGCTTAGACATTTCCTATTTACATGTATTCACCTATTCTGAACGTGCAGCTACCAAGGCCTTAGATATCAAACCAATCGTACCCATTGCATTGCGCAATGAACGCAACAAAATTTTACGCAATCTCTCTTATCAGAAATTACAATATTTCACAGAAGCACATCGAGGTGAAAACAGGAAAGTCTTATTTGAATCTGTTAAAAAAACAGCAGATGGTGGGATAGAAGTTTTAGAAGGATATTCTGATAATTATATCAGGGTCACCACGCCATACAGGGCTGAATGGAGTAATCAAATAGTAGAATGGACCATCTAGCTAGTCTAGCTTATTTATTTAATGCATTGAGCTAAAGAAATTCAATTAAAGGACTGAAACTTCCTCTAATTTGAACTCTACAATCATCATCATATTGATACTATCTAGTCTTACGTAAACCGATTTCTTATCTGCCTTTACCACTTCCCCTCTTTGACCCATGAATAAGCCATTATTTACAGCCACTTTTGTTTGTGGCTTGATCGCTCCCATGTCCACTATTTGGATATTGGTGTAAGATAATCCAAGGTATTTTCTGATCAATTCAATTTCATTGTCTCTAATGATAGCAGGCTTTTTTTCAAAATAGAGAAAGCGCACCACCCCCATTGTACTGAGTACATTGGCATGTTCTTCCTTTGTTGCTCTTACAAAAACATATGATTTAAACAAAGGCTCTTCGATTACCTTTTTTCTGTCAGACCATTGACGTTCTTTTTTTTGTGTAGGGCACCAGCTTTCGATACCTTTTTGCGCGAAATTCAAATCTACTTTTTTCTCCCACTTTGGCTTTGTATAAACCACAAGCCATTTTTTCAATTGCTCCATGTGCTCAATTATTTTTTTACAACCGCTGTTGTTGTTTTTTTATTCAATGCAGCTAAAATTTTACTAGACTCATTTACCTGAAAATCTTTTGCCAAGTCTTTAATCCAAGCTTGGTAACGATCTTGTTTTGATTTATCAGGATTATTGTAAAATTTATTATAGTCTACTTTTATAGGTGCCAAATTCATAGGCGTCTTTAATTTTAACGCCTGCTCATTCTGTTTAGAAACTTCTTGTACACGCTTTTTAAAAGCTTGAAATTTATCTAGTTTCAAATACACTGGGGTTTCAATTTGATTCGATACCCAACGTAAATTTTCCTTGAATCTATTGATAGCTGTGTCATTTTGAATATGCAAATTCGTTGATTGTACCACTTGAGACAATGGTGCATTATTAGGCCATACCATGTATCTAGCTCTTTCCATTTCATCCCAACTTAATGCAGATTCATTGTCTTTTTCTCTATACTTGAGGTACTCGTATTCGTCTGGCAAAATAACATCTGGTACAACACCCTTCTTTTGTGTAGAACTTCCTGTAATGCGATAGAATTTTTGGAACGTTAACTTCACTGCGCCATATTCTGTTTGTATCCCCAATGAATCCAAAGGCTTACCAAAAGCAACATTTCTTTGCACTGTTCCTTTGCCATAGGTGGAGCTACTTCCAACAACAATGCCGCGTTTATAATCTTGTATTGCCCCTGCAAAGATTTCACTTGCAGATGCACTAAACTCGTTGGCCATCACCACCAATGGGCCGTCATATAGAATGCCTGGTGTTTCGTCATATAAGGTTTGAGATCTGCCTTCTTTATTTCTGATTTGTACAACAGGGCCTTTGTCAATGAATAGGCCAGCCATTTGTACCACTTCATACAAAGATCCACCACCATTGAAACGTACATCTATGATAATGCCTTTCACATTTTCTGCTTTCAATTTTTTAATTTCTGCAGCCACGTCTTCTGAACATCTATGTCCATCTTCTCTTTCAAAATCAGCATAGAAATCGGGCAATAAAATATATCCGTATTTATCTGCCCCATTCTGTATCACTACACTTCTAGCATAGCCTTCGTCCAAAACAATTTTTTCTCTTATCAATGAGACCACTTTAAATGTACCATCTGGCTTTCTAAAAGTCAATCTTACTTCGGTTCCTAAATTACCTCTAATCAATTTAACCGCATCCGTTGTTTCATAACCAGACACATCCACTGGTTCTTCTGCTCCTTGTGCAATTTTAACAATGACATCGTTCACTACAATCTGTCCAGACTTCCATGCCGGGCCTCCTGGCTGAATACTAGCAATACGAATACCAAAGTCATCCTGCGTCAACTGTGCGCCTATGCCATAAATCACGCCACTCATTTGCTCAGTAAATGAACGCTTTTCTACTGGTGCTAAATAATCTGTATGCGGATCCATCAAGCCTGTAATCGAATTTAAAAAAAGTTCGAATTGTTTTTCTTTGGTGAATGTTTTTTCAAAAGATTCGATTCTCTTTTTGTAAGACTTTTTAATATATGCCCTTGATTCTGCTTCTAGGGTTGAATCATTTTTGTAAACAAATTTTTCTTTGTCTTTATTTTTTTCTCGCTCCTCAATCAAACTTGCATAACGTTCGATGGTTCTATACTTTAATAACATCTCCCAACGCTTTGCTCTTTCAGTTACATCTTTAGGATAAGCCATTTTATCTGAATTCAATAATATAGAATCGTCTAGATTAAAATTAAAAGGCTGATCCATGATTTGATTAAAGATGGCTTTCGTCTCTATAATACGAAGCGCATAGATGCGACTCACTGCTGGTTGAAATGCAATTGTAGCACCATGAATTTCATCGTCAATTGTAGCACTATAATTGGATAGACTATCTAGATCAGACTGTAGAAATGTATTTTTTTCTGGATCCAACGCTTTAAAATACGCATTAAAAACTTCTTTAGAAAATACATCGTCAATATTTCTTGGGCTGTAATGTTCTGATTCTAATAATTGTCCAATGGTTGATAATAATTTTCGCTGTCTTAATTCTGGTGACTCTTGATTTTCTGATTTAAAGGTATTAAAGGCAAAAAATAATGCCCCGAAAAGGAACACTGTGGCAAAAACTTTCCACTTATTTTGTTTTACGTATGTCATAATCTTGTGCATCTAGGATTTCAAAAATAGCGTAAAATGGGAATCTTATGAGTCTATTTCTCTTTTTCTACTCTTTTTTACCATTATTTTATAAAAACATGCTCAACTAATTTTATTGATTACTGAATTAACGTATTTTTGCAGCCCAAATGGAGGGCGTAGCTCAGTAGGTTAGAGCGACAGTTTGTGGCACTGTAGGCCGTGGGTTCGAGACCCATCGTTCTCCCATTAAAAACCTGTCCCGATTTTGGGATGGGTTTTTTAGTTTAAACGCTTTTTATGACATTTTTTTTGATCCCGATTTTAGTAGGTGCTTTTGGCTGGTGTTTAGTATGGGCCATAGGGATACTGCCATTTAGATGGTCCTATTTAAGGAATCAATGGATAGGTCAAATCAATTTAATCGAGATCATTCCTCAATTGACAAAAAACGACGCTTTTGACAATCTAAAACCTTTGATCAGTGAAAAATTAGATGATTTTTTTAGACATAAACTAAGTGCCAAACTGCCCATGATCTCTATGTTTATTGGAGAGAAGACCATTGAGGAATTAAAGGAAGTATTCATGGAGGAATTGGCCCTGCTCTTCCCATTGCTGATATCAGAGTTCAGTGTCCATTTAAATAAGGACTTACATGCTCAATGGGAGCAAAAATTAAGCAAAATAGTACAGCAGAAAATCATCAAGGCAACTAGCCCATTTAGATGGGTCGCATTTATACTAGGTGCCATTTGGGGCGCCGTCATTGCATTAATTCTTCCTCTTATTTAACCGCTTATACTTTACAAGTACCTTTCTTTAAACTTTACTGCGAATTTTGTGTTATTGGTTAAACAGAAAGCAAGATACAAGGTCTAAATGACCACAATTACATATATGAAAAAAATCACGATACTTTTAAGCGCTCTATTGATTCAAGTTACTTTAATGGCTCAAATTCCAACTGGACGCCCCCCTGGCGCTGCTGGTGGCAACATGAATATGGGGCATTTTTATGGAAAAGTGGTAGATGCCAACAAAAAAGGCATCGACGGTGCAACCGTACAGTTAAAAGGTAGCAAATTTGATCCTGCAACTAAAAAAGCAAGCGAAGTGACTTTAGCCACTATGATTGCTGCTAGCAATGGAGATTTTAGTTTTGATCAATTATCTATCATGGGTAATTTTAAACTTATCATCAGTGGTATTGGGTATAAGAAATATGAAAAGCAAATTAGCTTCAACATGAAGCCAGGTGGCAACCCTCAAGACATGATGGCCTTGGTAGATAAAGATCTAGGAAATATCAAATTAGAGGAAGACCCAACTCAATTACAAAGTGTGACGGTGACAAGCTCTGCTAAGCCACAATTTGAAATGGGTATTGACAGAAAAATTTTCAACGTAGACAAGAACTTGGCGAGCACGGGCCAAACTGCAGTAGAAGTAATGAAAAATATTCCGAACTTAAATGTAGACATTGATGGTAATGTGACTTTAAGAAACGCTACACCTACTTTGTTAATTGACAATCGTCCAACGACATTGACTTTGGATCAGATCCCTTCTGATATCATTGATAGAGTTGAAATTATTACCAACCCTTCTGCTAAATATGATGCATCAGGTGGTAATGCAGGTATTTTAAATATCGTATTAAAGAAGAATAAGAAGAATGGATATAATGGAGGCTTTAGAGGTGGCGTGGATATGCGTGGTAAAATCAATGCTGGCGGTGACTTGAATTTAAGAAGCAGTAAAATTAACTTTTCGGCAAGTGCGAATCTTAGAAATAGTAAATCAATCAGTACGATTGATAATGTGAGAGATATCTTATTAACCCCTATTCCTACAAGTATTAGTACTTATACGGACAATATTGGCTTAAGCGAATTTGCTTTTTATAGAGCAGGATTTGATTATTTGATTGACAACCGAAATACTTTCTCCATTTTTGGAAACATCGTAAAAGGAGATTTTGGAAATACCTCCACGCAGGAAATTGACTCCATTTTTAATGGTGATAATAAACAAAATAATATAAGACTTGATAATAATTCCATCTTTTCATTTTTAAATAAAGGAACTCAAGCAAGTTTCAAGCACTTGTTTGCAGAAACAGGTCACGAATTGAGTGCAGACTTTAATTACAATGAAAGTAATAGTGACAATAATTCACTTATAAAGTCGAGTATTTTAAATCAAAGAACAGTTGGAGCAGGAACGAATAAAAACTATACTTCCAATATTGATTACGAACGTATTTTCAAAAATAATGTGAAGTTTGAGGCTGGTGTGAGAATGAATAATAGAGATGAACTCAACGATAGAGATCAGTTTAGAATTATTGATGGGAAAGAGATACTTCTGAACAGTATCAGTAATCAATTAAAATTCAATGAACGCGTTTTAGCGGCCTATTCTAATTTTGGTGGGAAAAAAGATAAATTAAGTTACCAAGTTGGACTCAGGATTGAAAATAGACAATACATAGTGAATGTATTGAATAAGCAAGGACAGGACTCCTTAGAATCACTCATAAAGCTGCCTATTTCACTATTCCCAAGTGCCTTTATTAGCTATAAATTGAATGACAAAAATGATGTGCAGTTTAATTACTCTAAAAGAATCAATGCACCCAATCCGTTTCAGTTACAACCTTTCCCAGACTATTCCGACCCTTTGAATATTGCAGTTGGAAATCCAAACTTAAAGCCACAATTCACACATTCATTTGAAATGGCGTATAACAATGTGTATAAAAAAGGCTCTAATTTATTAGCTACAGTTTATTATAAATACAGCACAGACTTAATTACAAATTATATTTATAAAGACATTAACCCAATTACAAATGATAGCGCATTTTATAGTTCATTTATCAATGCGAATACTTCAAAAGTATATGGATTAGAATTAAGCAATAAAACCACCCTTACAAAATGGTGGGATATCAATCTAAGCTTTAACTTATTTAGATCAGAAATTGAGGCATCCATTCCTGGTCAAGATGTGAACAACAACTTAACGAGCTGGTTTAGTAAAATGAATAATAATTTTAAACTTGTAAAAGGTTTATCATTACAATTTAGTGGGCAATACCAAGCTAAAACTATCTTACCTCCAGGCGGTAACTCCGGCGGTGGTGGTGGAAGAGGCGGTGGTGGATTTGGGGGTGGTGGCGGTTTTGGTGGACCACAATCTACAGCTCAAGGATATAATTTTCCGAACTATGAATTTGACTTAGCTATTAGAAAAGACTGGACTTTGAAAGGTGGTAAAACAGCATCATTGACCTTGAGTGCAAGTGATGTATTTAGAACAAGAGTGATTCAGACTTATTCAGAAAGTTTATACTTTACGCAAAATGTAATTAGAACAAGAGACCAGCAATTCTTTAGATTGAACTTCTCTTACCGATTTGGTAAATTCGATGTGAATTTATTAAGAAGAAAAAGTACAAAGATGCAAGAAGGAAGTGGTGGAATGGATCAAATGCAACAATAGTAAATACAATATTTATTTAGAAGTTTTACCTTCTAACATAGGAACAAAAGAGAATGCCTCAAAGGATTCTCTTTTTTCTTTTCCATCCTTTTTCTTAGTTAATCGCAACATCCTTTGTTCGGCGCCTTCCTCATCCAATGGAATAATCATTTTGCCATTCACTTTCAATTGTGCCCATAATTTTTCAGGTACGATAGGTGCGGCCGCGGTAATTAAAATTTTATCAAATGGAGCAAGCTCAGGTAATCCCTCAAACCCATCACCAAAACTAAAATGAATGTCCGAATATTGTTGCTTGAAAATATAAAAGGGGGTTAGATCAAATAGTTGTTTTTGTCGCTCAATGGTGAATACTTTAGCACCCATCGCGGCTAGTACCGTGGTTTGATACATGCTTCCAGTGCCAATTTCTAGTACTTTTTCACCAGGCTTAATTTGCAACAACTGTGTTTGATAGGCCACCGTATAGGGCTGTGAAATAGTTTGGTTTGCAGCAATAGGAAATGCACGATCCTCGTAGGCGATTCTATCAAATGCTGAGTCTAAAAAGAAATGTCTAGGAATAGTACCGATGGCCTCTAATACCTTTTCGTCAGTTATGCCCTTGGTTCTTAATAAGTCAACCAATTGCTTGCGCAATCCTTTATGCAGGTAAGCATCTTCTAATTTTCGCATGCTTGATTTAGTTTAACTGCATAGCTGCAATAATGTTGTTAATTTTGTTTTGCAAATCTGCATAGACCTCATCGAATGACTCCCTATTTGGTAAAACTGCATTGACGCTGAAATAAAATTTAATTTTAGGCTCTGTGCCACTCGGTCTAGCAGAAATTTTTGTACCATCTTCGGTTACAAATTGCAATACATTACTTTTTGGCAATGGTATATTTGTTTGAGCACCAGTAACCAAATTGGTATTCACTTGTAGCTGATAATCCAATAATGTGACCACCTTCTTTCCTGCAATTTCATTTGGCGGTTGTTTTCTGTAGCCTTC
>CAMDNL010000035.1 GCA_945902975.1 Chitinophaga pinensis | reverse complement strand
ATCACAACCATTCCATTTGTTAAAAATCACGAGTTTAATTATAGTAAATTAATTAGCTGGATGGGTCCTGGTGCAGAAAAATATACATGGATCGTTTACATCTTAGTTGTCACATTTATCATTACAGCAGTATCCAATGGTGCGAATATCACAGACGGCCTAGATGGCTTAGCTGCAGGCGTGAGCGCCATTATAGGAGCAGCTTTGGGTGTTTTTGTATACGTAAGTGGTAACTATGTTTTTGCAGATTATCTAAACGTAATGTACATTCCTAATTTGGGAGAACTGTCCATTTTTGTGGGCGCATTTGTGGGGGCTTGTATTGGATTTTTATGGTATAATGCATACCCAGCACAAGTTTTTATGGGTGATACAGGAAGTTTGGCTTTAGGAGGTATCATTGCTTCATTGGCCATTATTGTTCGTAAGGAATTATTGATTCCAATTTTTTGTGGCGTGTTTTTAATAGAAAATTTAAGTGTCATCATACAAGTGGGCTACTTTAAATACACTAAGAAAAAATACGGGGAAGGGCGTCGCGTGTTTTTGATGAGTCCATTACATCATCATTATCAAAAGAAAGGTTTTCATGAAAGTAAAATTGCTGTACGTTTTTGGATCATCACCATTTTATTAGTCATCACTTCTATCCTAACCTTAAAAACAAGATAAGTTGGCTAAAAATATTATCATATTGGGTGCAGGAGAAAGTGGTGTAGGCGCTGCCTTGTTAGCAAAGCAAAAAGGGTACAATGTATTTGTGTCTGATGCAAGTGCGATCAAGTCAATTTATCAATCAGAACTGGAAGCAAACGGGATTGCGTTTGAATCAGGAATGCATGATGTTGAAAGAATATTAGAAGCAGACGAAGTCATAAAAAGTCCAGGAATACCTGAGAGGAATGAATTGGTACAACAAATACGTGCAAAAGGAATCTCTGTGATCAGTGAAATTGAATTTGGCTATAGATATAAAGGTGACAGTAAAATTGTTGCGATTACAGGCAGTAATGGAAAAACTACAACGACCTCCTTGTTATACCATATCTGTAATATAGCAGATCAAGATGTAGCGATCGTAGGCAATATAGGATTCTCTTTTGCGAGACAAGTTGCGGTAGATCCAAAAAAATTATATGTGATTGAAGTAAGCTCATTTCAATTAGATGACATTAAATGCTTTAGACCAGACATCGCGATTCTATTAAATATTACAGAAGATCATTTAGACAGGTACAATTATCAATTTGAATATTATATCAAAAGCAAGTTTAGAATTATTGAGAACCAAACCGAAAAAGACTGCTTTATTTATTGCATAGACGACGAAGTCATTGTAAAACATCTAGAACTACTAACTACTAATACTAACCTACTACCATTTTCTATGAAACAAGAATTAAAAAAAGGAGGCTACATCAAGAATGAGCAAATGATGTTAAAAATCCAAGAAGAAAGAGTGACTATGAGTATTTATGATTTTGCTTTAAAAGGCAAGCACAATGCTTATAACACAATGGCTGCAAGCATTGCTGCATCCACTTTAGGTATCAGAAAGGAAAAAATCCGTGAAGCAGTAAGCAATTTCCACAACTTAGAACATCGGATGGAATTTATTGCAACTGTAAAAGGGGTTGACTTCATTAATGATAGCAAAGCAACCAATGTCAATAGCACCTGGTATGCTTTAGAGAGCATGCAAAAGCCTACTATTTTAATTTTAGGAGGTGTAGATAAAGGCAACGATTATGCATTAGTGGCAGATCTTGTAAAGGAAAAAGTTAAAGCCATTGTTTGTATGGGAACAGATAATTCAAAATTAATTGAATTCTTTAAGGATAAGGTGGATCATATTATTGAAGTTGATTCTGCAAAAAAAGCAGTCAATGCTTCCTTTAAATTAGCCGAAAAAGGGGATGTGGTATTATTGAGTCCCGCATGCGCAAGTTTTGATTTATTTAAAAACTATGAAGACAGAGGGCATCAATTTAAAGAAAGCGTAAAAGAATTATAATTATGTTTAAAGAAACCACAGATAAGTTATTTTCTCAAATGCCTTCTATTGGAGGGATGAGAGAACATCTAGACCAAAGAACTAGAGGGGATAAATATATCTGGGGTTTGGTTATTTTATTATCACTGATCTCTATATTGGTAGTATATAGTGCAACTGGCTCATTGGCATATAAAATGTATCGTGGTAATACAAGTTTTTATTTATTTAAGCAAATCGTATTTACATTAGTTGGTTTATTAGTTGTGTTTGGATTACATAGAGTCAATTATACTGTTTTTTCGCGTGTGGCCACTATTTTATTTATTTTATCTGTGCCTTTATTGATTTATACTTTATTTTTTGGAGCTAAAATTAATGAAGGTAGCAGATGGATTAAATTGCCCATTATTAATTTAACCATACAAAGTAGTGATGTAGCAAAATTGGCCTTATTCATGTACTTGTCTAAGGTACTTAGTAAGAAGCAGGAAGTGATTAAGGATTTTAAGAAAGGATTTTTACCAGTGATTATACCAGTATTCATTATCTGTGGTTTAATCATGCCTGCAAATTTATCAAACGCATTATTGACAGGCGCCACTTCTCTACTTTTATTATTTATTGGCAGAGTCAGTTTTAAACATATTTTATTAACGATTGGAGTAGCAATGATCCCAATTGTAATTATAATTAGTGTAGCGATTGCGACACACAATGCCAATGAGGGTTCAATTGATTCAAATAAACCAGTTGTTGCGGAGTCATTAAAGAACTGGGGACGTTTTGGGACTTGGGTGAATCGAGTTCAAGACTTCATGTACGCAAAAGACAATGAAGTACCGTATCAAGTGCAACAAGCAAAAATTGCAATTGCCAATGGTGGCATATTTGTTGGACTTGGTCCAGGGAATAGTCAGCAAAGAAATTTTTTGCCACAAGCCTACAATGATTTTATTTATGCAGTCATTATAGAAGAATATGGATTATTAGGTGGGGCATTCATCATCTTTATTTACCTCGTATTTTTATTTAGGTGTATTAGAATTTTTAGAAAGTGTCCCTATGCATTTGGTGCTTTTTTAGCACTAGGATTAAGCTTTACATTAATCATTCAAGCTGTCGCTAATATGGCGGTAAATGTAGCCATTGTCCCTGTGACTGGGGTGACTTTACCATTGTTAAGCATGGGAGGAAGCTCTTTTATATTTACTTGTTGCTCGATAGGATTGATTTTAAGCGTCGCAAGAAATGTGGAGCAAATGGAAGGGAAGGCGCCAGTGGAAACCGAGATTGAAATTCCTAACGAAAATATTGAGCCTGCAAATGCCTAATCAAGCACATACTCCTTTGCGGATCATCATCGCTGGCGGTGGGACAGGTGGACATATTTTTCCAGCCATTGCTGTAGCGCAGGCTATACAGAAGTTACAGCCTGATGCAAGTATTTTATTTGTAGGTGCGCAAGGGAAAATGGAAATGGAGAAAGTACCACAAGCTGGTTTCCAAATAGTTGGATTAACGATTGCGGGATTTAATAGACAAAATATTTTTAAAAATTTGACTTTACCTTTTAAGTTGATAAAAAGTTTTATTCAAGTTAAAACCATCTTCAATCAATTTAAACCCAATGCGGTATTTGGAGTAGGAGGCTATTCAAGTTTTCCCGTTTTAAAATATGCACAAGCAAGGGGGATACCAACTTTCATACATGAGGCCAATGCATTTGCCGGGAAAGCCAATCAGTGGTTGGGCAAGCATGCAACAAAAATATTTACTGGTACAAAAGGGATGGAATCTTTTTTTCCATTTCAAAAGATAATCATTACTGGAAATCCAGTGAGACAAAATATTGCCGAAGGAAAAATTGGAAAAGAGAATGCCTTGTTACAATTTGGTTTACTTCCTAATCATACCACTTTATTGATCATTGGTGGAAGTTTGGGGGCTGCATCTATCAATCAAGCCATTCAACAAAATTTATCTGCATTTGAAAAGATGGGACTGCAATTAATTTGGCAGACCGGCAAGCCGAATGCTGCAATGTATAAAGCTGCAGCAACTGCATTTGGGAATGTACATGTGGACAGTTTTATCAATGATATGAGTGCAGCCTATGCTGCAGCAGATATGGTAGTGAGTCGTTCAGGTGCCATGGCCGTTGCTGAAATAGCGATGACTGGCAAAGGATGCATATTTGTACCCTACCCACATGCGGCCGAAGACCACCAAACTTTTAATGCAGCAGTCTTGGTAAAAGAACAGGCAGCACAAATGATTGCAGATAAAAATGTAATCAATGATTTACTTCCAATGATTGAAAAATTAATGACAAATAAACAGATGTTGAGCGAGATGGAAGTAAAAATTAAATCTTTTGCATGGAAAAATGCAGATCAAGTGATTGCAGCAGAAATTATTCATGAAATTGACTCTAAATAGCGAATAAGATATGAATCCTCTAACTAACTTGAAACGTATTTATTTTATTGGCATTGGCGGAATTGGCATGAGTGCTTTAGCTAGGTATTTTAATACCCAAGGCGTCATTGTATCTGGATATGATAAAACACCCACTGCATTGACAGATAGTTTAATTAAAGAGGGGATCTCCATTCATTTTGAAGATGATTTGAATCAAATGGATAAAGCCGCTACAGTCATTGTATACACGCCAGCCATCCCCGCAGAACATAGTGAATACAATTACTATAAAGACAATGGTTATTTAGTGGTCAAGCGAAGCGATGTATTGCAATGGGTGACAGAAAATGCTTTTACAATAGGCATTGCAGGCACACATGGTAAAACAACTACGACTTCGATGACTGCACATATTTTAAGACATACAGGATACGGCTGTAACGCATTTTTAGGAGGGATAGCATCTAATTACGATACCAATTTTTGGAGTCACGAAAAAAATGTCGTGGTTGTGGAAGCAGATGAATACGATAGAAGCTTTTTAAAATTATCTCCTGATATTGCTGTTATCACAGCTGTTGACCCAGACCATTTAGACATTTATGGCACTGCAGAAGAAGTATTAAAAGCATTTGGACAATATGCAGATAAGATTAAACCTGGAGGGATTTTAATTCAGAAATTAGGTACCACAGTAGAGACAAGCGCAACGAATAAAACAATTGCCACTTATGGGTACAATCATGCACTTGCATCTTACCACACAAGTGCATTAAAAGTGGTGGATGGTTCCTATGTTTTTGATTTAGTACATCCAAAAGGGGTGCTTAAAAATGTGGTATTGAATATGGGTGGATTGCATAATGTAGAGAATGCCACAGCTGCAATTGCGATTGCGCTAAGCCTTGGTATTGAGGATGAAAAAATTATTGCTGCTGTGGCAGACTTTAAAGGAGTGAAACGTCGATTTGAATATAAAGTGAAAACGGCTAATAAGGTATTGATAGACGACTACGCACATCATCCCGAAGAATTAAGCGCTTTGATTAGTGGTGTTAAAAGTATTTTCCCAAATCAAAAAATGGTTTTAGTCTTTCAACCACATTTATACAGTAGAACACAAGATCAAGCTGCTGGTTTTTCTGCCACATTGGATCAAGCAGATGAAGTTATTTTATTACCTATCTATCCGGCCAGAGAATTGCCAATACCAGGTGTGACAAGTGATATGTTATTAGCAGCAATGACTATAGAGAAAAAGCAAGTGATGTCGAAAGAACAACTCATGGATTGGGCTGCTTCTTCAGAAGATAAGTTAATCGTAATGGCTGGAGCAGGAGATATAGATGTATGCATTAATCAAATTCAAGAAATTCTTACAAAATAGCACATGAAACAATGGCAAAAAATAGCAATTAGGATTATTTGGAGCATCGCTGCTGCAGGGCTAATTGTGCTTTTTGTGGTTTCATGGAAGGCCAAGAGTGCAAAGCAATTAACGAATATTCAAGTTGAATTAGTTGGAGAAAGTGCTCAGGCTTTGTTTATGGATGAAATTTCTATTCGAGTTATTTTGAATGAACAAGGTGTACAAGTAGGTATGCCAATTGAAAAAATTAATTTAACACAACTAGAACAATTTATTGAAAAAACAGAATGGGTAAAAAATGCAGAATTTTTTATCAATAATAAATTGGTCTTAGAAGTTAAAATCGAACAGAGAATTCCAATTGCTCGAATATTCACTGCCAGTGGGGCTTCGTTTTATATTGACAATGAGGGTTGGAGACTGCCCCTGAAACAATTGACAGTGCTGAATCTTCCTGTATTTACAGGCTTCCCAACAGATCAGCCAAAATTATCAAAACCAGATAGCACACTTTTAAAAGAGATTTTATTTTTTGCAAAGACCATTCAAAAAGATAGTTTTTTCATGGCTCAAGTAGCACAAGTGAATGTAGAACCCAATGGAACTTTTCAAATGGTGCCAACGCTTGGCGATCATTTAGTTTTATTAGGATCGACAGCGCAGCTAGAAGATAAATTAAACCGTTTATTTACTTTTTATAAAAAAGTGTGGTTAGTGTCCGGAGTCAATGCGTATCAATACATCGATTGCAGGTTCGATCATCAAGTTGTCGCTTTGAAAAAAGGCCTTCAGCCAATTCAATTTACTGGCGATTTTAAATTGCTTGTAGGGGATTCAACTATGCTGATGCAAGCTCCAGTTATAAATACAGATACGAATAGCATAGAGAAAGCTGCACCTGTTTTGATAGACTCAGTCAGTCCCGCATCAATAGCTCCATCAAGAACACCACCTGTCAAAGTGAATAAAGCTGTTCCTGCAACATTGGCGAAGCCCAAATTGGGAACTGCTTCCTCTAAGCAAAAAGTTCAAGCTAAAACGGTTAAGTCTAAGCCTAAAATGAACAATAAACCTAAAAATAATTCGTTAATTAAAAAGAACAAGACTGCGAAGGCCTTAATGCCTAAGAAGTCGAAGTCTCCAACTACGAAAAACTAACAACTAAAACCTATAAAAATGAGTCAGAACGATTCTCCCATCATTGTGGGTCTTGACATTGGTACAACAAAAATTGCAGCGATCGCCGGAAGAAAGAATGAATTTGGGAAATTAGAAATCCTAGGTTTTGGTCGTGCGAATAGCAATGGGGTACAACATGGTCAAGTATTAAATATTGATCAAACCATTAAAGCCATCCAGCAAGCTTTACAAAATTGCCATTTAAGTAACCCAGATTTAGAAATCCACGAAGTGTATGTGGGTATCGCTGGTCACCATATCAAGAGCTTACAAACAAGAGGAGATCAAGTAAGACAGGACGCTGAAAATGAGATACAGGCTTGGGAAATTGAGCAATTGATCAACAACCAAAGAAAAACCTTTATTCCTGCAGGCGATCAAATTATTGATGTGATTCCTCAAGAGTTTCATGTAGACAATAACCAAAATATCAAGGATCCAGTTGGGGTGAATGGTGTTAAAGTGGGTGCTAATTTTCATATCATCACAGGAGATAGAAATGCGATCCGCAATATCAATCGTTCAGTTGAGCGAAGTGGATTGATTACAAAAGATTTAGTATTACAGCCATTGGCATCTGCTAGTGCTGTTATGAGTGATATAGATATGGAAGCGGGTGTTGCAATTTTGGATATCGGTGGAGGTACAAGTGACCTTGCTGTATTCTACGAAGGCATTTTAAAACATACTGCTGTGATTCCATTTGGTGGCGAAAACATTACCAATGACATTAGAATGGGATTGGGTGTATTAAAAAGCCAAGCAGAAGCAATGAAAGTGCAGTTTGGAAGTGCCTTATCTGATGAAGCAAAAGCAAATGCTTATGTAACTATTCCTGGTTTAAAAGGAATGCCTGCAAAAGAAATTAGTGTAAAGAATTTAGCTGCAATCATTCAAGCTAGAATGAGTGAAATTCTTGATTTTGTGACTTACCATTTAAAGCAAGTTGGATTGGATAGCCGTATGTTGAATGGCGGTGTGATTTTGACTGGTGGGGGTTCTCAATTAAAGCATTTGATTCAATTAACTGAATATATTACTGGTTTGAATGCAAGAATTGGATTGCCAAATGAACATTTAGCACCAAATCACATTGATGAATTAAAGAAACCAATGTATTCAACATGTATCGGTTTGATTTTGAAAGGATACAATGATTATGAGCAAAATTATAAAGTGTTTACAGAAACCTATAAGAAGGTGGAAGTGCCAAAGGCATTAACTGTAAATAATACTGTATCAAGTCATCCAAATACTGCTCAAAGAGCCAATTCACAACAAGTTCTAACAACTGTTTCTGAGGAGCAAATTGAAAAAAGAAAAAGCAAGTTCTGGGATCGTTTCAAGAACAACTTGATCGAAATTTTTAACGAAGAAGAAGACAAACCTTTAGCATAAAATTACCCACATATCGTTTATAACTTATAGAGTTTAATCGATTGAAAATAAGTAATTTAGACCCAATTACGACCAACTAAACTAACAAAAAACAATTTCGAATGATACAATTTGACTTACCTAAACAAAAATCATCCATCATCAAAGTACTTGGTGTTGGCGGAGGAGGAAGCAATGCCGTTAACTTCATGTTTCAACAAGATATTGAAGGGGTAGATTTTATCATATGCAACACAGATTCGAAGGCGATAGAACAAAGCCCAGTTCCTAATAAAATTCAATTAGGACCACATTTGACCCAAGGTTTGGGTGCTGGTGCGGATCCTTCTGTAGGTAAAATGGCCACCGAAGAATCTTTAGAAGAGATTAAAAGAATTTTAGAAGTGAATACCAAAATGGCATTCATCACAGTTGGAATGGGAGGCGGAACTGGAACAGGAGGTGCGCCAATCATTGCAAAAATTTGTAAAGATTTAGGCATTTTAACTGTAGGTATTGTGACGACTCCATTTGGTTTTGAAGGACCACGTCGTCAAAAACAAGCCGAGGAAGGAATCAATGAATTGAAGCCTTATGTAGATACTTTATTGGTGATTTCGAATGACAAATTACGCGTACAGTATGGTAATTTGAAAATGAAAGAAGCATTCACTAAAGCAGACAATGTATTAGCTACTGCAGCAAAATGTATTACAGACGTGATTAACAGCCGCGGTCATATCATTGTTGACTTTGCTGATGTTTGTACAGTGATGAAGAACGGAGGTGTTGCTATCTTAGGGAAGGCAGAAGTTGCTGGAGAAGACAGAGCAGAAAGGGCCATCGAAGAAGCATTGAATTCACCATTGTTGAATGACAATGATATCAAAGGTGCAAAATGGATTTTATTAAATATCAATAGTGCCGAAGGGGATTATGAATGTAGTATGGATGAATTAGAAACCATCAATACTATTTTACGTGCGCGCACAGGTGAACACAGCGATGTGATCATGGGCATGGGCTATGATGAAAGTTTAGGTGATAAATTAGGTATTACTTTAATTGCAACTGGATTTGAACATAAAGATCCATTTAAAAAAGAAGCAGTGAAGGAAGTAGAAGCACCATTAGAAGAAAAAATAATGATGACTTTACAATCAGAACAATTAGAGCAACCAGAACAAGCGGCTCCAATTGAACCAACTGATATCAGTGCACCTAATGATCTAACAGCTCCAGAATTGACAGAAGCTGCAGCAGTATTGGATGCCGTTGAAATTACAGTAGATGAAATTGAAATCCCAATGGATGAAGTTGAAATTCCGATGGATGAATTAGCACCTACAATGCAAGAGTTTGTGATGCCTGAAATGAGTAATGTATATGTTTCAGCACCAGATTATGACGAAGAAGAAGAGGAAGAAGTAAGTCCTGCATTTGAAGCAATAGAATCAAGTTTTGAAGAAGAAGTAATATCACAAGAAATAGTTTTAGAAGATTTTAATGCATCTTTTGAGGAAGAAGAAGTTTCAGAAGTATTTGAATTGAATATGGAAGAGGAAGAAGCTCCAAGTTTCACGACTGAATTTGTGTTGAACAAGCCTTTAAATATTTATGCAGAAGCAGAATTAGAAGCTACGCCAGAACCATCAATGCCAACGAACAATGAGGTAATTGCTAATACAGTTGTTTTTGAATCAATTGAACCAATAGCAACAGAAATAGTAGCAGCAACAGAAAACGTAGAGACCTCATTTAGAAACGTAGAAGTGGATACAGAAGAAGAGCCTACTATGCAATTGGTGATGCGCGAAGAATCAGTAGTGGCACAACAAAACAGACCACAGCACTCTAATTTTGATATCTCTTTAGACAATTCAGAAGAGCAAAGACGCAAAGTGGCTGAGCGTATTCAAAAATTAAGAAATTTATCTTTCAATATTAACAATGGTTCAGATCCTGGTGTAGAGTTTGATGCAGTACCTGCCTATGTTAGAAGAAATTTGGATTTGTTTGGTAACACCATGGCTTCGGTAGAAAACTATTACAGTAAGTATACAGTGGAGCAAGACGAGAACAACCAAACACAGATTTCTACCATCAATTCATTCTTGGATGGTAAAAAGCCTGATTAAAATCGTTTTTATAGAACAGTTGATTTAGTTGGAACCCTGCCTGTAAAGGCGGGGTTTTTTTATTTACCTTTAGGTATGCAAACAATACTTATTACAGGTGGAACAGGAATGGTTGGACAATCTTTAACCAATGTTTTATTAGCCAAAGGATATCAAGTGATTGTGTTGACTAGACAGCAAAAACAATCTAGTCGTGCACATTTTTCTTTTGCACAATGGGATCTCAATAAAGGCTGGATTGATCCAGCTGCAATTGCTGCTGCAGATTATATCATTCATTTAGCAGGAGAGGGTGTGGCGGATAAAAGATGGACTGCTGCAAGAAAAAAAGCCATTTTAGATAGCAGAGTGAACTCAAGTGCCTTGCTTGTAAAAGCATTAAAAGAACATCCTAATAAAGTGAAAGCGATTGTTGCTGCATCTGCGATTGGTTGGTATGGTCCAGATAATGAAAAAAGTACAGCATCAGGTTTTGTAGAAACAGACTTAGTCGATTCAAGTTTCTTAGGTGACACTTGTAGACAATGGGAGGAAAGCATGCATCCAGTCAAAGCATTGGGGATTCGTCTTGTTACTATTCGAATAGGCATTGTTTTTAATAAAATGGGTGGTGCATTGGCTGAATTCATGAAGCCAGCAAAGCTAGGCGCAGCTGCGATATTAGGGGATGGTCAACAAATGGTAAGTTGGATTCATCAGCAAGACTTGAATCGTTTAATGCTATTTGCATTGGAAACTGAGCAAGTTGCAGGCGTTTACAATGCAGTCGCGCCTGATCCAGTCAATAATGCAATCTTAACAAAAGCGATTGCGAGCCGTTTTCATACATGGGCCATTCCTTTCCATGTACCTAGCTTTATTTTAAAAGTAATGCTAGGAGAAATGAGTGTTGAAGTTTTGAAAAGTGCCAAAGTAAGCGCATCAAAAATTCTTGCTGCCGGATTTAAATTTGACTATGCAAGTATAGATGAAGCTTTAGACGACTTATTAATTTCTAATTGGTCTTCCAGAAGTAATCACTGATTGAATACGCTCTAAAGTTTTCTTTTCACCACAAAGACTTAAGAAAGCTTCACGTTCTAAATTCAATAAATATTGTTCGTTTACAACTGTTGCTTCGCTAAGATCACCACCGCACATCACATAAGCTAATTTACGAGCAACTAATGCGTCATGATCTGTCGCATAACCACCACGCCACATGCCATTGATACCTGCGTACAATGCACCAAGCCCGGCTTTACCCATGACTTTAATATCATTGCGTTG
>CAMDNL010000034.1 GCA_945902975.1 Chitinophaga pinensis | reverse complement strand
AAGGTCAATATAAAGGAATGATTCATATACACGATTTAATGAAAGAGGGGATTTTATAATCTATATCTATGCAAAATAAAAATTACTACGTAGCCATTATGGCTGGAGGTATTGGAAGTCGATTTTGGCCAATGAGTAGGACTGCACTTCCAAAGCAGTTTTTAGATGTATTGAATACGGGTAAGACATTGGTGCAATGGACTTATGAACGTTATGCAAAATTTATTCCTGCAGAAAATATTTTTATTGTTACTTCCGAAGAGTACGTTGACATTGTCAAAACACAATTGCCGATGCTACCTATTGATAATATTTTAGCGGAGCCAAGTAAAAAAAATACAGCCCCTTGTATTGCGTATATCTCTTTTAAATTGGCGCAGATGAACCCTGATGCAAAATGTATTGTTGCGCCAAGTGACCATTTAATTTTAGAAGAAGACCGCTTTCAGGCAATTGCTTTAAAAGCCTTGAATTTCGTAGAAAATATAAAAGCATTGGTGACATTAGGCATTCAGCCAACGCATCCCAATACAGGCTATGGTTATATCCAATACGAAGGACTAGAAGTTGCCAAAGAGGTATTTAAAGTCAAAACATTTACTGAAAAACCAGATGTAGAAATTGCTAAATCATTTATAGAAAGTGGTGACTTTTTATGGAACGCGGGAATTTTTGCTTGGAAAATAAGCTCCATCTTAGCTGCCTTCGAAAAGTACCAGCCAGAAATGTATGAATTATTTGATCAAGAGAAAATGCATTTTAATACACCAGCCGAAAAGACTGCGATTCAAAAAATCTACCCACAGTGCACCAATATTTCAATTGACATAGCAATTATGGAGAAAGCAAATAATGTATATGTGATGCCCTCTTCATTTGGATGGAGTGATTTAGGTACATGGAATAGCGCTTATGAGAATATGGAGAAAGACTATTTAGGCAATGCAGTGGCTTCTGATAACGTGATTGTAATTGATGCGACAAAATGTATGATCAATTCCCCTAAAGACAAACTAGTGTTAGTTCAGGGATTGGATGACTTTATTGTGATTGATACAAAAGATGTTTTATTGATTTGTAGTAGGGATAAAGAACAGTCTATTAAAGAATATGTAGCCGAAGTAAAGAGGAACAAAGGCGATAAATATATCTAAATTACTTATCTTAGAGAGGTTGGGAGATAGCTTATAAACTTTAATTACCCCCTCTATGGCCACAATTATAACCGGCACTGGTAGTATTATACCACACCATGTTAAATCTAATCAGGATTTTGTAGCAAACACTTTTTACGATGAGCAAAGTGAATTGATCAAAACTCCTAATCAAGAAATTGTTGAAAAATTCAAAGGCATTACTGGCATCATGGAAAGAAGGTATGCCGATGTTCAAGTCAATACTTCTGACCTAGCAGCTGCTGCAGCTAAATTAGCGATTGAGGATGCAGGGATAGATCCTGAAACGATTGATCAAATTATTGTTGCACATAATTTTGGCGACGTTAAAAATGGAACCATACAATCTGATGCCATTCCTGCAATTGCATCAAGAGTTAAGCATCATTTAGGGATTGTCAATCCAAGCTGTGTGGCTTATGATATTTTGTTTGGCTGCCCTGGGTGGATACAAGGGGTCATTCAAGCAGATTCATTTATTAAATCTGGTATGGCAAAAAGATGTTTAGTCATTGGTGCCGAGACTTTAAGTAGAGTAATTGATGTACACGATAGAGACAGTATGATTTTTAGTGATGGTGCAGGGGCTTGTATTGTAGAACATTGCGAAGATCCTAATCAGGGTATTTTATCCTTTAGTGTTCAAAGCCATTGCAACGAAGAAGCGTATTTTTTATACCTGGGGAAATCCAATCATCCAGAAGCAGATGATGCCACAAGGTATATAAAAATGAAGGGCCGAAAAGTATATGAGTACGCCATTAAGAATGTGCCTATTGCCATGAAAGCCTGTATAGAAAAAGCGAGTGTGGAGATTCAAGAAGTAAAAAAATTCTTTCTACATCAAGCCAACGAAAAAATGGATGAGGGTTTTATTAAAGCCTTGTACAAATTATATGATATCAAAGAAATCCCTGCAGATATTATGCCTATGAGTATTCATGAATTAGGCAATAGTTCTGTAGCTACGATTCCAACTTTATACGATTTGGTGCTTAAAGGAAAGTATGCTGAGCATGCATTAAAAAAAGGCGATGTGGTTATTTTTGC
This sequence comes from Chitinophaga pinensis, assembly GCA_945902975.1. Lineage (GTDB taxonomy): Bacteria > Bacteroidota > Bacteroidia > Chitinophagales > Chitinophagaceae > Sediminibacterium > Sediminibacterium pinensis_E. Next base: position 9,598 of record CAMDNL010000034.1, on the reverse strand, counting down.
CTCTGTTGGAGCTGGAATGAATATCAATGCAATTTGTTATCGACTCTAATTTATTTGTAATACTTTTATTTCATAAAATATTTCTAATAAAAAAAAGGTGCAGTTAGCACCTTTTTTTTATTAATAACCTCTCTGGTTATTCCCCTCCATATAGTTAGTATATGCTTTGTTGCAAACCTTATTCCCTCCAGGCGTAGGATAATTACCTGTAAAATACCAGTCACCTGTATTGGTTGGACAACATGCATGCAATCCTTCGATCGTCTGATAAATCACTTCAACAGGAATTTGAATATTATCGGGTGTGATGAGTTGCGCAATTTTATCTGATATTTCTTCGGTTGTAAATGGCTTATATAGTTCTCTTACCACATTTTGGGTGTGTAGTTCGTTCTTTGCTTCAAGTGATTTTATCTTTTGATACACATCATCCATCACCTGCTCCATGCCTCTTTCTTTCAACAAGGCAATAGCGGCTTTAAATGCAATAAAGTCGCCCATTTTACTCATGTCAATACCATAACAATCGGGATACCTGATTTGAGGTGCAGATGAAACAACAATGATTTTTTTAGGCGAAAGTCTGGATAGCATTCTAACGATACTTTCTTTTAAAGTCGTACCTCTCACTATACTATCATCAATTACCACCAAGCTATCTTCATTTTTACGCACAGTGCCATAAGTAATATCATACACGTGTTGCACCATCTCGTTACGGTTCGAGTCCTCCGTAATAAAGGTTCTTAATTTAACATCTTTAATCGCAATCTTTTCTTGGCGAATCTTTCGATTCACCATTTCATTTAATTTCTCCGCGTCTACATCTTTACCCCAACTTAAAATACGTTCCACTTTAATGGCGTTCAGGTATTCTTCCATGCCTTTTATTAAACCATAAAATGCCACTTCTGCCGTGTTTGGAATATAAGAGAAGATGGTATTCTTTAAATCTTTTTCGATCCTATCTAAAACAATTTTACTTAAATAATGTCCAAGTGCGATACGCTCTCTATAAATTTTCTCATCTCCACCTCTAGAAAAATAAATACGCTCAAAAGAACATGCTCTTCTTTCCTTCGGTGTAATAATTTGTTCAATCGCATACCCGCCTTTATCGTCTACAATCAATGCATTGCCTGGCATCAACTCATGCACTTCGTTCTCGCCTACATTGAATGTAGTGCGAATAGCAGCTCTTTCGCTGGCAGCTACAATCACTTCTCCGTCAATATAATAATAGGCTGGACGAATACCATGTGCATCGCGCATAATAAAACTATATCCATTACCAACTAGTCCACCAATGGTAAAGCCACCATCAAACATTGGGACAGCTTGCTTTAATACTTCCGAAATATTTGGGCTATTGGGATTTTTACTTTCTTCTATTACCAAAAAGTGATGAATCACTTCCATCATAGCTGCTAAGTCACTTTGTTTTTCAAAAGGACCTGGTTCATGCTGAATTGATTTGAATAATTCATCTGTATTAACCAAATTGAAATTACCTGCTAAAGCAAGATTCTTTCCTGGTGCTAAATTTTTCTTAATAAATGGATGGCAAAATTCAACATTGTTTTTGCCTTGTGTGCCATACCTTAAATGTCCTAATAACAATTCACCCATGAATGGCAAATGCCCTTTCATTAATCCTGGATGCTTCGTAATATCAGGCTGTAATTTTTCTAGTTCTTGTATTTCTTGACCCACTTTATAAAAAATATCTGCAATGGGTTGCTGTGCACTACTTCTTAATCTATATAAAAAAGGATTGCCTGCTTCTATATCTAGTTTAACAGTTGCAATCCCTGCGCCATCTTGTCCACGATTGTGTTGTTTCTCCATCAAGAGGTACAACTTATTTAGTCCGTAGGTGACTGATCCTCTATTTTGTAAGTAGTAGGACAATGGTTTTCGTAACCTAATGAATGCTAAGCCACATTCGTGTTTGATTTCGTCGCTCATGATGAAATTTCTAGTATGTTTTTTCCTTTACTATCGCATTTGCCACTTTTGTCCAATCCGTCAATTCTTTACAAGCTTGGAAATCGTTGTCTATAAATACATAGTAATTAGGGACTCTGTCTTTAAACCATGATTCTAACACTTTTGCTTTTTTCTCCTCTAGTGCCCTTAATGAAACACGGTTATAATCTTCTCTTAAATTTTCTTTATGTGGTTCTGTTCTCTCTTTATAATACACAATACGAACTGTTTTTCTACCTCTATCATCCACATACATTTGTGGTTCGGAGATATCTCCTGGCTTCATATTCTGAATCAAAACCACCATTTCCTTGTCTAATTGATCAAAGTTGATATAAGTAGATCCATCACGACCAGTGACTGCTCCACCACTAAACTTGCTGGATTCATCGTCACTATATTTATTCACTGCTTCACCAAAAGTTGTTTTATTTGCTAAAATCGCTTTTCTAACACTATCTAACAAGTGCTTAGTTTCATTAATTTCATCGATGGTGATTGGTGGAATTCTTAAAATATGCTTGACTACAGCTTCATCCCCAGATCTAGAAATTAATTGGATAATATGATAACCAAATTTAGATTTTACAGGAGCAGAAATTTGACCTTCTTTCAATCTGAAAGATGCCGCCATAAATGCAGGATCAAACTCTCTTACATTTCTATTTAAGCCAAACTGCCCTAAATTTTCTTTTGAACTTGGGTCTTCAGAATACAATTTTACCAATTGTTCAAATTTATTCACGCCGCCTTCTACTTGCTTACGGTATTCTAACATTTGCTGAATCACATACTCTTCGATGTCACGATTTGCTTTAGGATGCATGATGATTTCTGAAATCTGCACTTCACTTTCATACAAAGGCAAACTATCCACTGGAATTTTTGCATAAAAAGATTTTACCTCATTTGGTGTAATCTTTACCTTTTCAATAATTTTATTTTGCATTTCCTCTGCTAAACGTTGTTCTCTAATTAAAAGTCTGAAATCGTCTTTTAATTGAAAGATAGTTCGTCCAGCGACTTCCTCTAAGACTTCCTTAGATCCAAATTGTTGTATGAAATTTCGAATACGTCCATCAATTGCCACTTCAATTTCTTCATCTGTAACTAAAATGGAATCTTTTTCGGCTTGTAATACTAAAGCCTTACGAATCAATTGTCCTTCGATCACCTGACAGAGCGATGGCAATTCTATATTTTCTTGACCTTGTGCTTGTCTTTTATAATCTGCAAGTGCATTGTCAACATCGGAACGTAAAATATATTTATCTCCAACGGTAGCAACAATTTTATCTGCTAAAACTTTTTTGATTTGAGCTGACGCTACAGTAGTCATAGCAATTAAACCTAAGGCAAATAAGATGCGAATTATTTTCATCAAATATGAATTAAGGGGCTAAGTTCCGATAGCTGGGGCAATACCCCAACTATCAAATCTTAATTTTTTTATAAAGTACGTTTAACTTCTTCTTCCTCAAATGCTTCTACGATATCGCCTGGTTTTAAGTCGATAAAGTTTTTGATGGTCAAACCACATTCCATATTGGAAACTACGTCTTTCACATCATCTTTGAAACGCTTCAAGCTTCCTAATTCAGCGGCCTGTCCTTCTCCTCTTGGGAACTCAACAATACCGTCACGAATAATACGAATCTTGCTGTTTCTACTCAACTTGCCATCCAATACAAAACATCCGGCAACGGTTGCTTTATCGAATTTGTAGACTTCTCTAACTTCAACGTTGGCCACAATTTTCTCTTGAATTTTTGGTTCCAACATACCTTCCATCGCGCTCTTGATTTCATCAATCGCGTTATAGATAATAGAGTACATTTTAATTTCAACGCCTTCTGTTTCGGCTAAGCGACTTGCTTGCATACTTGGACGAACGTTAAAGCCAATGATGATCGCATCAGATGCAGCAGAAAGTAATACATCAGATTCAGAAATCTGACCCACTCCTTTTAATACCACTCTAATTGCAATTTCCTCGGTAGATAATTTTTGTAAAGAGTCACTTAAGGCTTCTACAGAACCATCCACGTCACCTTTAATAATGATATTTAATTCCTTAAAGTTACCTAAAGCCAAACGACGACCAATCTCGTCTAATGTAATATGTTTTCTAGTTCTCAAACCTTGCTCTCTTAATAATTGAGAACGCTTAGTTGCTAATTCTTTTGCTTCTGACTCGTCGTCATATACTTTGAATTTCTCACCAGCTTGTGGTGCACCATTCAAACCTAAAATCACCACAGGGGTAGATGGAGGTGCAACTTCGATACGTTGGTTACGTTCGTTGAACATCGCTTTTACACGACCATAAAACTGGCCTGATAAAATCAAATCTCCCTGACGTAAGGTTCCGTTTTGAACAAGTATGGTAGCCACAAAACCACGACCTTTATCTAAAGAGGCCTCGATAATAGTTCCTGTTCCTTCTCTATTTGGATTGGCTTTTAAATCTAAAATTTCAGATTCTAATAATACCTTTTCTAATAAAGCGTCTACATTCAATCCTTGTTTAGCAGACAATTCTTGGTTTTGGAATTTACCGCCCCAAGCTTCTACTAAAATATTCATTTGAGACAATTGCTCGTATATCTTTTGCGGCTGCGCACCGTCTTTATCAATTTTATTAACTGCAAAAATCATTGGTACATTCGCCGCTTGAGAGTGACTAATGGCCTCTTTAGTTTGAGGCATTACTGCATCATCTGCAGCAACTACGATAATTGCAATATCTGTTACTTTGGCACCACGCGCACGCATGGCTGTAAAGGCTTCGTGACCTGGTGTATCCAAGAAAGTAATGGCTTTACCATTTGGCAAAGTCACCTCGTATGCACCAATATGTTGCGTGATACCACCGGCCTCACCTGCAACCACATTTGCGTTACGGATATAATCTAGTAAAGATGTTTTACCATGATCTACGTGACCCATGATAGTAACAATTGGAGGACGCTCAACTAAATTCGCTTGGTCTTCTGCTTCCTCTTCCTCATCCATTTCTACTACATCTTCTAATCCTACGAATTCAACTTCAAATCCAAATTCACTTGAAACCAATTCAATTACCTCCGCATCTAAACGTTGGTTGATTGAAACCATGATACCCAAGTTCATACACTTGCTAATGATGTCTGCAAAACTTACATCCATCAAGCTAGACAACTCACTCACGGTTACAAATTCTGTTACCTGTAATTTATTATCTTCTCTTTGTTCGTTATTATCATTTTCAGCAGCTTCCTCTCTTCTTTGACGACGATACTTAGATTTCGTGCTTCTACCACGACCACCTTGGCCTGATAATTTCGCTTGTGTTTCCTTGATCTTATCTTGAATTGCTTTCTGATCGATTTCTTTTTGCTCAGCCGTTTGTGGCATATTTCTTCCGCGTGCTCCACCTTGTCCTGGACGTGTTCCATTGTTAGGACGATTACCTTGATAGCCACCGCCTTGTGGACGATTGCCTTGGTAACCACCACCTTGTCCTCCCTGAGGACGATTGCCTTGATAGCCACCACCACCTTGAGTTTGACCAGCTTGTCCTGTTTGACCAGGTTGATTTGGTCTACCTTGAACCGGGATACGCTTACGAACACGTTTTTCTTCCTGGGTTAAAGGTTTTGGTCTAGTATCACTATTGGTAGGCAAATCAATCTTGCCTAAAATTGTTGGACCGGTTAATTTATCTGCTTGGATATTGGTAATGGCACCATGTACATTTTCTGGAGCAATTGAATGGTCTACTGGCGGTGCTTTTGGAGCCGGCTCTGCTTTTTTAGCGGCTGCTTTTGTAGCAGGTGCTTTTGGAGCTGCCTCTTTAGGCGCAGCCTCCTCTGTTTTTTTAGTGGTCTTTTTTGGTCTTGTAGAAGAGTCTATTGTAGAAAGATCAATTTTATTCACCACTTTTGGTGCTTCCACCTCTGGTGTTTCTGCTTTCGCTTTAGCAGGGGCTGCTTTAGCAGGAGCTGGATCTGCTGTCACTTTTGCTGGAGCATCTTCAACCACTGGAGCGGCTGCTTTTGATTTTTCCACAACTGGCGTTTCAGCTACAACTGCTTTTTTTGCTGGAGCAATTGCTTCCTCCGCTTTTTTGCCTTTGTCTGCTATTGCATTTTTTGGCAATTCCACATGGTCTGCCTTATCCTTGGCCACCTTGTCGCTTTGGAATTCTGCCTGCAAAGCATAGTACTGACTTTCAGTTAATTTGGCTGTTGGCTTAAGGTCATCCTTAGGAAAACCTTTTGTACTAAGGAATTCAATCAAGGTATCTTGACCGATGTTGAATTCTTTAGCAGCAGCTAACAGTCTTGGTAGTTTCAATTCTGACATTTGAATGTTTTTTGTCTCTTTTTTTTGAACAGAGACGCGTTCCTTTTACAAATATACTTCTATTTAAAGGTTATTCACCTTTAGCAAACTCTTCTGTCAAGACACGGCGGACTTCCGCAATGGTCTCTACTTCTAAGTCAGTTCTTTTTTCTAATTCTTCTGCGCTAAGTTTCAATACACTTCTTCCTGTATCACAACCAACACGCTTAAACTCATCGATGATCCATGCTTCAATCTCATCGCTAAATTCATCTAAATCAATATCAAACTCATCTACAATTTCTTCATCTTCACGATACACATCTAATTCATAGCCTGTTAATTCAGAAGCCAATTTGATGTTCACACCACGGCGGCCAATTGCTAAAGAAACTTGATCAGATTGTAAGTAAACTTCTGCACGCTTACGATCAGCATCAATATTCATATAGCTAATTTTTGATGGCGTCAATGAACGTTGAATCAATAATTGCGTATTCGTAGTAAAATTAATGACATCGATATTTTCATTCTTTAACTCTCTCACAATACCATGAATACGAGAACCTTTCATACCCACACAAGCACCCACTGGATCAATACGATCATCGAATGATTCAACAGCAACTTTAGCACGCTCACCTGGCTCACGAACAATTTTCTTAATGGTAATCAAACCATCAAAAATTTCTGGTACTTCTATTTCTAATAATTTTGCTAAGAATAATGGACTTGTTCTAGACAAGATAATTACAGGTGAATTATTTTTCATATCCACTCTTGCAATCACCGCTCTGATTGTTTCTCCTTTCTTGAAAAAATCCTGAGGGATTTGTTCTGTTTTTGGAAGAATCAATTCATTGCCTTCTTCGTCTAATAACAAAACTTCTTTCTTCCAAACCTGATAAATTTCAGCATTGATGATTTCACCAATTCTATCAGAATATTTTTTAACTAAAACGTTTTTCTTTAAATCGTTGATACGAGATGCCAAGGTCTGCTTTGCAGCCAAGATAGCACGACGTCCAAAATCATAAATATTCACTTCTTCTAATAATTCCTCACCTATCTCAAAGTCAGGCTCTATCTTGATTGCGTCAGAGTAAGAAACTTCTGCTAAAGGATTGTCAACATCATCATCAGGTCGAATTTCACGACGGCGAATGATTTCCAAGTCACCTTTTTCTGCGTTTACGATTACGTCGAAGTTTTCATCGCTACCATATTTTTTTCTCAATAAGGTTTTGAATACATCTTCTACCACTTTCATCATCGTAGGACGATCTATATTTTCAGCGTCTTTAAACTCCGCGAAAGCTTCAATTAAATTTATACTTGCCATAACATCATTTTTTTATCAAGCGATCAAGCTTGAGATTTGTTAAAATTGAATTTGTACTATAGTTGATTTTATATTATCAAATGGAATAAGCATGGATTCTTGGGTTGCCTTTTTCCCTTTTCCAGCTGTCCACTCTATTAAAATATCCTTGTCAGTGACTTCTTTCATCACGCCCGTAAAAACAGATTCATCGTTCAATATCACTTCTACGGTACGTCCAATATTTTTTACATATTGTCTGTTTAAAACCAAAGGCTCTTCTACACCAGGTGAAGAAACTTCCAATGCAAAATCACCTTCTGGGAACCATGCAGCTTCTTCGATGGCCTTATACAATCTCCTATTAAAAGAAGTGCATTGTTTGATAGGCAATCCTTGGTCGCCATCAATATAGACTCTTATTATATGACCAGGCTTTACTTTGATATGCACCAAAAAGTAGCTTGGATCCTCTTGTAAAAAAGGCTCTAATAAGGTGTGAATCCTGTCTTTTAATTCGTTTACTTCCATACTTAAAAAAGAAGAAGGGAACGATTTCGTTCCCTTCATTTCTTTGCTTATTCTAGACCAAAGGTAATAAAAGAGGATGAATTCACCCAATTTTATTCAATCTCATCGTATTTTTGTGGTATGACCAAGCTATTGATTTACGGATTTCTGATCTATCTATTGTATAAATTGATCTTTAATGTGGTCCTTCCCGTGCGCAAAGGGGTGAAGACTGTTCGCCAAAATATGGAAGAAATGCAACGCAAAATGGCCGAAGCGCAGGGTCAAAACGCCAATTATACTGGATTCAGTAGTCAAAATGCTCCAAAAGAGGCACCAAAAGCAGCCCCAAAAGTCACTAAGGATTCGATTAAAAAAGACGCCGATTACATTGATTTTGAGGAACTTAAGTAAAATTTACCCTAAGATTTTAGGCAATTCCGTTTCAATGAACATACCCGGCTGCAAATACAATACTTGCAATCCTACCGAAGCCGCTCCTATGATATTGGGCTCATTGTCGTCAATGAACAAGGTTTCAGCAGCAATTAATCCTTCCTGGTCTAAAATATATTGAAAAGAGGCAGGGTCTGGCTTGCGCATCCCCATTTGATGAGAATAATAAGGTTTTTTAAATAGCTTTTCGAAATCCCCGCCTATTTCCCTTTCAAATTGAGGAAGTACATAATCGCAATGAATTTGATTGGTATTGGAGTATAAGAACATGGGAAATTTTTCTTGATTTGCTTTAATCCATTCCATACTTTCTTTTCTAAATCCAATGAGCAAGGAATTCCAAGCGGATATAATTTGACTATGCCTTAGTGATAAATGATACAATTGATTGAAGCCCTCACAGAATGCTGTTTCACTAATTAAGCCTTTTTCGATATCGTAAAATAATTGATCACATTGATTGAGTGTAAAATAGTTTTCAAAATTAGGAATACCTAATTGATCAAATTCGTTGTACATTTTTTTAAAGTCAATATCATACAAGACATTACCAAGATCAAAAATGATGTTTTTTATAGGAGTCATAATTGAGAGAACAAAATTAAAAGTTAGCTGAACCGTTTCTATTTGCATACAAATATACAAATAGATTGATTGAAGATGTTTATACAAATTGTATATTTGATACATGCAACAACATCTCGCTCATATTGCTGTGGTAGTTCGTGATTACGATGAAGCCATTCACTATTATACAACCGTACTTGGATTTACATTAATCGAAGACACGGTATTATCTGAAACCAAAAGATGGGTGATGGTGCAACCAACTGGGGCCAATAATGGTTGTATGTTATTGCTTGCTAAAGCAGCTACACCCGAGCAAGAAAAAGCCATTGGTTACCAAACTGGAGGTCGTGTATTTTTATTTTTATACACCGATGATTTTTATCGCGATTTTGAAAACTATACTGCTAAAGGCGTTGAATTCACCAT
>CAMDNL010000033.1 GCA_945902975.1 Chitinophaga pinensis | reverse complement strand
TATCTCTTGGCATGGCTACAAAAATATAAATTGTGCAAATCTATTAATTTTTGGTTGCATTCGGTCTATTTTAAGTGAAACAATTTTCTCCTTTTTAATTCGTATCTTCACCACAATACTATATGTTATGGCAGTTATAAAAGAAGGGGCTAAGGCACCAGCATTCAAAGGAGCCGATCAACACGGAAAAACAGTCTCAATCGCGGATTTTAAAGGGCAAAAATTAGTTTTATACTTCTATCCAAAGGACGATACTCCAGGTTGTACAGCGCAGGCTTGCAATTTGCGTGATAATTATAAGAAATTGATTAAGAAGGGGATCGCTATTTTGGGCGTCAGCGTAGATTCGGTGGCCTCTCACGTGAAATTCATCGATAAATACGAGCTTCCTTTCTCTTTAATCGCAGACGAAGACAAGAAAATCGTGGACAAATACAATCTTTGGGGCCAGAAAAAGTTCATGGGGAAGACCTATATGGGCACTTCAAGAACCACTTTTTTAATTGACGAAGCTGGCATGGTGCAGCATATCATTGAAAAGCCAGATACAAAAGACCATACTGCCGAGATTTTGGCTATTTCTGGTTGGTAGATTTTAGTTGGTGCTTAATTCCAATTTTACTTCGCAATGATATAGGTCAGCCAGCTTAAAAGATAAGCTAGTCCTGTCATCATAAAGAATTGAATCGTCGGCCATTTCCAAGTACCTGTTTCTCTTTTCACAATAGCGAGTGTACTCATACATTGCATCGCAAGTACATAAAATACCATCAAAGAAAGTGCAGTGGCTAAACTATAAACTGGTTTGCCATCAGGCCAAACAGAGGCACGTAATTTTTCTCTTAAGCTACTATTGTTATCTTCCTCCACGCTATATAAAGTAGCCATGGTCCCTACAAATACTTCTCTTGCTGCAAAGGATGTAATCAGTGCAATGCCAATCTTCCAATCATATCCAAGTGGCTTTATAATTGGCTCAATTTTTTTACCCAATATGCCAGCATAAGAATTGGCAAGTTTATCGGTATTGTATTGTTTTTCTAATTGTGCTTCTTGTGTTGGATTCGCTTTAATTGCCAATGCATATTGGGCATCAAGTTGTTTCATTTTTGTATCGGGTCCGTAAGAACTTAAGAACCACAACAACAAACTAATCATCATAATCACTTTACCCGCGTCCACTACAAATATTTTTGCCTTCTGAATCATTGTCATCCCCACATTACCCCAACGTGGTGCGCGGTAGACTGGTAGTTCTAAAATAAAATAACTTTTCTCTTTTATTTTAATAAACAACTTAAGGATAAAGCTTGCTAAAAGTGCCATCACAATACCTAATAAATAAAGTGCCATCATCACCAATCCTTGGAGGCTTAAAAAACCAAAATACATGGTATTGTCTATCACCAAAGAAATCAAAATAGTATATACAGGTAGTCTTGCACTGCAACTCATAAAAGGCGTGACCAATATCGTGAGTAAGCGCTCTTTTTTATTTTCAATATTTCTCGCGCTCATAATAGCTGGCACAGCGCATGCAAAACCACTAATCATGGGCATCACACTCTTTCCATTCAGTCCCACTTTACGCATGAGTTTATCACTTAAGAAACTGATCCTAGCCATATACCCCGTGTCTTCTAGCAAAGTGATGAGGCCAAACAAAATCATAATCTGCGGCACAAAAATTACAATTCCACCAATGCCCGCTACAAATCCATTCACTAGTAAGTCCTGCCACCAAGCTTGAGGCAATACCGCATTTAAATAAGTGGTGATATTGGTAAAAATCCATTCAATCCCATCCATTGGAAAAGAGGCCATCCAGAATACAGACTGAAATAATAAAAACAAAACACTCAATAAAATAATATACCCTCCAACACGGTGTAACAATATATTGTCTAATCGGTCTGTTCTTTTTTTCTTCGCAGTTGGGTCTGGCTCGGTTACCCATTTTTTCATCAGCTCTTGAATGCGTTGATAGCGTTGTAAGATTTCTTGAGCCTGTGTTTTGGTGTGGTTAAAATCGTTCTCAAGTTCTATCTGCTCTATATTTTCCTGCATCTCTTGATCCAAAGGAAAAGTTTCGTGGTGCATTAAATAATGCAAAGCAGCATAGTCACTATGTGTTGGGTATGTTTTTTTAAATGCGTCAATGGCAGCAGGGGCAAGATTTTTATTGTCAATAAAACTTGCTTGATTTCTGGAGCGAGGTGTTTCTATAATCTGCCCCAATACTTTTTTTAATTCACCTAAGCCTTTATTTTTTCTTGCATCCACCGCAACTACAGGAATACCTAAATCGGATTGTAGTCCAGCGATATCAATTTTAATGCCCTTTTTTTGTGCGAGGTCATTCATAGTGAGCGCCAATACGACAGGAATTTTTAAATCAATAATTTGACTACAAAAAAGTAAATTCCTTTTTAAATTACTTGCATCTGCAATTAATAAAATCACATCTGTTTTTACATCCTCATCTACCCCCATTAACACTCGGTATGCCACCCATTCATCTTCTCTCTTTGGATAAAAACTATAAGTGCCCGGAAGATCAATGAGTGTGCTTGCATGCACGCCAATTTTCAGGTCTCCTGTTTTCTTGTCTACAGTTACACCAGGGAAATTGCTTACTTTTTGTTGCAAACCAGTTAGGGCATTAAAAAGAGAACTTTTTCCACTGTTGGGATTACCCACTAAGGCGATATGTATACCTGCTTTCACGATTGGTCGCAAAGCTAGCCATTAAGCATAGGGACTACTTACGAAATTAGAAATTGAAAGCTTTAGAAATATATGAGTTTTGACAGTTTTTAAAGAATTTGCTGATTAAACTACGCTTCAATGCTTAATTTTGAGCTTCAAACAAGATCAATGCGTCCAATTATTACCTTCCTCTTACTATTTGTATCCTTTTTCGGTCTAGCCCAAAAACAAAATAAGGGGGATCGTCAGCTGGTGAAAAATTTAAAACTACATGTTCAGTATTTAGCGAGCGATGTGCTTGAAGGGCGTCGCGCAGGTAGTGAAGGCGAGCAAAAAGCGGTTGACTATATCATTGCACAATATGAAAGTACAAGTTTACAACCTATGGGTACGCAAGGATATCTCCAAGCATTTCCAATCAATGAAGGAAAAAAATGGGGTGCAAATGCATTTTTGAAAGTCAATCAACAACCAATGGAATTTGGCACTGATTTTTTTACTGTGTCCACTGGATTGAATGGTCAATTAAAGACGAGGTCAACCCTTGCATTAGAAGAAGCAGGACAAGTTTGGTTTAAAGATTTGCAAGAAGTATTAGAAGAGCAACAAAGCAATCCACATTTTGATTTACAAGACTGGATGAAGACAACCAGTTCTGAAATGCATCAAAAAAATGCCAAGGCATTGTTCTTATACAATAGCGGTAGCTTGGTAGACAATATACAATTTAACAAATTTGATACGGCTGCTGCCTTAGCGATTCCGGTGGTGTATATTACTAAAGATGGGTTTAAAAAATATTTTAATGATGCCTTAGGCACATTTGATATTGAAACAAACTTGGTAGTAGAGACACAAATTAGAACCGGAAAAAATGTAGTGGCATTCATTGATAATAAAGCAGCCCATACTGTTGTATTAGGTGCGCACTTAGATCACTTAGGGTACAACCAAGATAAAAATGCATTGGATGTTAATAATGATATCCGTAATGGCGCCGACGATAATGCCAGTGGTACTGCGGCTTTGATTGAATTGGCTAAATTATTACAAAAGGAATCCAAGCAAGGAAACCTGTACAATCAAAATAATTATTTAATCATTCATTTCTCTGCTGAAGAACTTGGTTTAATAGGAAGTAAATATTGGTTAGACCATCCAACCATTCAAACTAGTTTTAATTATATGGTGAATATGGACATGGTGGGCAGGTATGATGCAACTAAAAAAATGAGCTTAGGTGGATATGGCACTTCTAGTAAGTGGTCCGAAATTATTTCAAAAACACCCACTACATTATTATACACCATTGATAGTGCCGGGACGGGTCCAAGTGATCATGCTAGTTTTTATAGAAAAGATATGCCAGTCTTATTTATGTTTACCGGCAGCCATGCAGATTACCATAAAGCAACAGACGATTGGGATAAGATTAATTATGAAGGGCAAAAAGATATCCTCCGTTTTGTGCAAGGGATTATTCAAACCACTAACACTTATGGTAAGTTAGATTTCTTAAAAACGCGTGAAGCTGCAATGGGCCGTAGTACCAAATTTACAGTGAGTCTAGGTGTCATGCCTGATTACGCGTATACTGGCACTGGGCTAAGGATTGAGGGCGCTTCTGCTGGTAAATTAGGAGAAAAATTGGGCCTAAAAGCGGGCGATATTTTATTGCAAATGGGCGACTATAAATTCATAGATGTGATGAGCTATATGACCACTTTGTCTAAGTTTAAAAAAGGGGATAGCACTTTTTTAATTTATAAAAGAGGTACAGAAGAAATTAAAGTGGAGATTGTTTTTTAAATATATAAACGTAAATTCATTCAACTGATATTTTAAATATTGTGAGCGCAAAAATTATTTTAAACCAAGAAGAAATCAATGAACAAGATTTTGAGGGCTCTCGAATCTTGGGGATCACTGCGCCTATCAAAAATTATCAGTTCTGTATTTTACTCAATCAGTATATGGGTTTTGAATTTAGGTTTAATCCCAACCATGAAATTGCATTGAAAAGAAAAAATAGAACCTATTATTTTTCAATGTATGAAGGCTATGAGCCCAATACCACTATTGGCCATTTTGTGTATCACAATCAATTTGATGGCGAGTACTTATTACCCGAATTAAAACACATGGATTTTATTTGGTGGATCCGTGGCGAATGGATTGAGGATGAAAAAGTAAAAGATATTTTATACACGATAAGAAATATCAAGGGTGTGCAGTTGGTTGCAGAACTCACGCCAGATCAAATCAAAAACAAAGGGCATTTAATTTTTGAATAGACATTTTGAATAAGTATATCCTTGTTCAATTACCACGATTTTTTTGCTACTTTATTTTTCTATTTTTTTACACACGACTAATCGATATAAATTCTTTTTTCTTTTGCAGCCTTGCACTCGCCAATAGGGTTAAAGTATTCAATCCCCATATCTTGTAAAATAGTTTGTACTTCTTTTAAAGCACTTGGGGCTACTGCAATTAATAAGCCTCCATTGGTCTGCGGATCGGGTAATAATAACTTGGCTTCTACTTCATCTACCCCGGGGCCCAAAACTACGCCAGCACTAACTGAACTCCAATTGCGTGCAGTTGCACCAGGGATTGTTTTTTGAGCAATATAATTTCTTACCGCTGGTATAATGGGTAGTTGATTATAGTGAATAGAGGCAGATAAATTGCTGCCTTCCATCATCTCGGTTAAATGTCCAAGTAATCCAAAACCAGTTACATCGGTCATGGCATGTACTTCTTTTATTTTTCCTAATGCTTCACCTGCTTTATTAATGGTGGTGAGTTGCTTCACTAAAAAATTTAAATCTTCATCCGTTAATAGTTTCCTTTTTTGTGCAGTCGCCATAATGCCCACACCCAATGGTTTAGTTAATATCAATACATCCCCTTCTTGAGCCGTGTCATTTCTTTTTAAATTTTCGATATCGACTAATCCATTGACTACTAATCCAAAAATTGGATCCTGACTATCAATACTATGTCCACCTGCAATGACAATACCCGCATCGGTACAAGTTTTGCGTGCACCTTCCATTACTTTAGCTGCTTCACTTGCAGGCAGTGTAGCCAATGGCCAACCTAGTACAGCTAATGCAAAAATAGGCTTGCCTCCCATGGCATAGACATCGCTAATGGCATTCGCTGCAGCAATTTGTCCAAAAGCAAATGCATCATCTACAATCGGCATAAAAAAATCGGTCGTACTAATCATGGCCGTTTTTTCGTCTAGCTGATACACTGCTGCATCATCTCTACTATCGTTGCCTACTAATAAATTTTTTACATTCGTTTTTGCACCTACATTATGTGCAGCTAATATTTCTGAAAGGATAGCAGGTGAAATTTTACATCCGCAACCACCGCCTTTAGAATGTTCTGTTAATTTTATACTCATATTTACTTTATTATTTTTAAGTCGCTTTATAGCTGATAACTATTTCACAATTATTTTATTTCTATACACGCTGCATCAAGAGCTTGAAAGGTTTTTTCATCGCCCTCCATCAACCAATTTTGAATCGATTTTGTGAGTGCTTTTGACAATGCTTCCTGCAAAGAAAGGATGTCCCAGTCACGCCCAGTAATTTGTTTTAAGGAAACAGGATTGGGTGCTTCTGGCGAAAATACAGTTTGGTTGATATTGATCCCAATGCCTACAACAGCCCAGGTCCATTCCGTGCCTTTGAGCAGATTTTCGATCAAAATCCCCCCTGCCTTTCTGTCACGCCAATAAATATCATTTGGTCGTTTTATCTTGGTATCTCCATTGGTATGGGCATCAAAAAATGCACGAATCCCTAGTGCAATGGCTGCTGAAAAACCAATTTGGTCGGTGGGTGCCCATTTTTTAAGTACATCCAGCGTATTTAACTCCAAAATATAGCTACAAAGGATGTTTTGCCCCTTTGAACTCTCCCAAACGCGTCCATGTTGCCCTTTTCCATGGGTTTGATAATCTGCCCTAAAACAACTGCCAGTCTTGGCCAATCCGGCCTTGATTTGGGCCATGGCATAGATATTGGTACTATCTATTGTAGACAGTTCTATAAGCGGCTCGCCTAATATGATATTTGGTGTGGCAGGTGACAAAGAATTGCTATTTTTGTAAAGTTAGTTTAGAAACAGGATTTAACACATTAAAAATAAGCGCATTGGAACAACTTTCTTCTTTAAATGACCGTAAAAAAAACACGGTTACAAGGCTCACTCGTAGCTCTAAAATTTTCAAAACCATTATACAGGCTATCTTGGATAAAAAAGGTGAAAATGTAATTAGCCTTGACCTCAAAAAAGTGCATGAGGCGGCAGCTGATTTCTTCATTATCTGTGAAGCAAGTAACACGACACAGTTAAAAGCCATTGCAGATTATATCGATTATGAGGTAAAGCATAAGTGTGACGATCTTCCATATAAGTCAGAGGGTAAGCAAGGTGGGCAGTGGTTGCTCATTGATTATATCAATGTAGTGGTGCATGTGATGCACCCAGAGGCAAGAGGTTTTTATAAATTGGAAGAATTATGGAGTGATGCGGATATGAAAACACATGAAGATTAATTGAGCCTAGGTCAACAAAATTCATTTCTACTTGTTTATATAAAAAAGCAGTAACAGCAACAATACTATGTCAGAGTCAAAAAATAATAAAAAGAAAAATTCGCCTTTGGGAGAGGGGCCCAAAATGCCCAAGTTCAATATCTATTGGATATATGGACTAATTGCATTGTCTCTTTTCTCGGCTCGATTTTTTCAAATGGCACCCGAATTAACCACCACCACTGAACAAGAGTTCAAGCAAGTGATGTTGATGCGTGGTGATGTGGAACGCATTGACCTTGTTCAAAACAAAGAGATCGTTCGCGTATACATTAAGGCAGATAGTATTCAGAAGGACTACTACGTGCAAAAGTTTAAGAAGAAATTAGATAAAGCAAAAGTAAAAGGGGTACCATTATTTGAATTTAGTGTAACTGATTGGAATAGTTTCAACGAACGTTTACAAAAGTTCTATGAGCAAAAAGGCATTCAAGAAGTACCGCAGAATACGATTAAAGAAGGTGAGTGGTTTGGTCCAATCGCCAATACCATATTTACAATGTTAATCATTGTCGTGATTTGGATGGTGATGATGCGTAAGATGGGCGGCGGCGGAGGAAGTGGTGGTGGCCCTGGTGGCATCTTTAATGTAGGCAAATCAAAAGCGACTTTATTTGAAAAAGGCGGCACTAAAGTCAATATCACTTTTGCAGACGTCGCTGGTTTAGAAGAAGCAAAAGAAGAAGTGATGGAGATTGTGGACTTCTTAAAACAACCAAAAAAATACACAGCCCTTGGAGGTAAGATTCCAAAAGGTGCATTGTTAATAGGCCCTCCAGGTACAGGTAAAACATTGTTGGCAAAAGCCATGGCGGGAGAAGCACAAGTGCCTTTCTTTAGCTTAAGTGGTTCTGACTTTGTGGAGATGTTCGTGGGTGTGGGTGCAAGTCGTGTACGTGATTTATTCAAGCAAGCGCGTGAAAAAGCGCCTTGTATTATTTTTATAGATGAGATTGATGCGATTGGTCGTGCACGTGGTAAAAATGCCATGATGAGCAACGACGAGCGCGAGAACACATTGAATCAATTGCTAGTAGAGATGGACGGATTTGGTGGAGACACTGGGATCATTATCCTAGCTGCGACCAATCGTCCTGATGTATTGGACTCTGCATTGTTAAGACCAGGACGTTTTGATCGTCAGATTTCAATTGATCGTCCAGATGTAAAAGGTCGTGAAGAAATATTTAAAGTACACTTGGGTCCAATCAAAGTATCTGAAAGTTTAGACGTACATAAATTAGCAGAACAAACGCCAGGATTTGCTGGTGCTGATATTGCGAATGTGTGTAACGAAGCTGCATTGATTGCCGCACGTAAAGGAAAGACAGGGGTAGAGATGAAAGATTTTCAAGACGCCATTGATAGAGTCATTGGAGGTTTAGAGAAAAAGAATAAGATTATATCTAAGGAAGAAAAAGAAGTCATTGCTTACCACGAAGCAGGTCATGCAATTTGTGGTTGGTTCCTAGAGCATGCCTATCCTTTGTTAAAAGTTACGATTGTGCCAAGAGGTACGGCTGCATTGGGTTACGCGCAGTATACACCTAAGGAACAGTACTTGTATACCATTGAGCAATTAACCGATCAAATGTGTATGACATTAGGTGGACGTGCTGCTGAACAAATTTTCTTTGGTCGTATTTCAACAGGCGCTTCTAACGATTTACAACAAATTACGAAGATGGCTTATTCGATGGTGACCACTTATGGTATGAACGAAAAAATTGGCAACGTTAGTTTTTACGATCCATCACAAGAGAACACTTTCCAAAAACCATTTAGTGAAGAGACTGGAAAAATTATTGATGAAGAAGTGCGCAAGATGATTGATGCTGCTTACCATAGAACTTTAGATTTATTGCAATCTAAAAAAGAAGAAGTAGAGAAAGTAGCTCAAGCATTATTAACTAGAGAGGTATTGCATAAGTCTGATGTAGAGGAATTGATTGGTGACCGTCCATTTGAGGAAAAGAAAATCCTTGAAGAAACAACAGTCGCTGCCAATGCAGACAATCAATTTGCGCCAAATGAAACAACTGTTGAAACGCCTGCAGATCAATCTGATGACGTGATTGAAAATGCAAATGCAACTATTCATGCAGCAGACGCAACTGATAATCACGAATAAGTTGTAAATGGAATCGCAAGGCGCAAGACAAAAAATATTACAAAAGATCAAACAGGCATTGAAAGATCCAGTGCCTGTTCCTTTTCCAGATCAAGTGGCGGATACGCCTATTTTTATCCCAACTGAAAAAGAAATGGCGATTGAATTTGCTCAAAAGTTTACAGAACTCTTGGGCAAATTTGTGTATTGTGCCGATGAGCAAGAATTGATCAATCAATTGAATGCCTTAATTATCACAAAAGGTTGGAATAAAATTTATTCAAAAGAAACAGCATGGTTGACTTCATTGCGACCTTTACAATTTGATCCTGTAACAACAGAAGACTTAGCGGATTGTGATGCAGCTATTACATTATGTTCACACTTAGTGGCTAGAACAGGTAGCATCGTATTAAGCAGTAAAGACTTAAGCGGGAGGACTGCTAGTGTGTATGCGCCCATCCATATTTGTGTTGCCTATGCCGACCAACTGGTGTATGACATGACAGACAGCTTGGTTAAATTCAAAGACAATTTAGAAGGATTCCCTTCTATGATCAGTTATGCAACAGGGCCTAGTCGAACCGCAGACATTGAAAAGACATTGGTGGTTGGCGTACATGGACCTAAGGAAGTCTATTGTTTTTTAATCGATAACCCATTAGAGTTGTAATTTTAATTTAAACAACCTCCATGGAAATAGCAACAGGTAAAAAAGTGTATTTTCTTTCCGACTTTCATTTAGGCGCGCCTAATGAAGTAGAAAGTAGAAAAAGAGAGGACCGTTTGGTGCGCTTTTTACAAGATGCGCGCAAGGATGCTGGTGTTATTTTTATTGTTGGCGATATTTTTGATTTTTGGTTTGAATACAAAACTGTGGTGCCAAAAGGATTTGTTAGAATTTTAGGCACACTTGCACAAATAGCGGACGAAGGGATTGAGTTGCATATTTTTACTGGCAACCATGATTTGTGGATGCAGGACTACTTATCAAAAGAGTTGAATGCGAAACTCTATTTTGAGCCACAAGAATTTACCATCCACAATAAGCAGTTTTTGATTGGACATGGTGATGGATTGGGCCCCGGAGACAATGGATACAAGCGTTTAAAAAAAATATTTACCAATCCTATTTGTCAATGGCTGTTCAGGTGGCTACATCCAGATGCAGGTATTCAATTAGCGAATTATTTTAGTCGAAAGAGCCGTGCAAAAACGGGTAATGCAGATGAATTATTTTTAGGAGAAGATAAAGAGTGGCTCATTCTATATACCAAAGAGCAAGCTAAAACAAGGGCCATTGATTTTTTTATATTTGGCCATCGCCATTTTGCAATGGACTTTAAGATCAATGAAAAAAGTAGGTATATTAATTTAGGTGATTGGATTCGATTAAACACCTATGCTGTTTTTGACGGCAAGGATTTGCAATTATTAACTTGGGAAGCAACAACATAATGCTATGAATATAGATCAAATCATATTGAGCAATGCTTTACGAAGCTATTTATTTGTAGCTGCTATCTTATTAATTACGCTACTTATTAAGCGATTGATATCTCGTTTTTTTGCAAGCATGATATATACTTGGGTAGACAAGAAGAACCATTCAGATTTAAGAAAAAACCATGTGCATCGTTTAATAGTGCCTATCGAACAGTTCTTAATATTTTTAGTCGCTATTATTGCGATCTACGAATTAAAGTTTCCTGAAGCATGGGATCTTAAACTTTTTAAGTTGAGTTTGCAGCAGTTTTTAGATTCAGGGGTAAAATTCATGTTTGTCCTACTTTTGATTAGAGTGAGTCTAAGAACCCTGGAATTTATTTCTATTATTTTAGAAAATAAAGCAAGGTTAACCAAAGACTTATCTGACGATCAATTGGTTTTATTTTTTAGAGATTTCTTTAAAGTGATCATTTATATCATTGGCGTTTTATTGGTATTGAGGTATGTATTTAACGAAAATATTGGCAATCTTGTTACGAGCTTAAGTATTGTGGGTGCTGCAGTCGCTTTGTCTACAAGAGAAAGTCTAGAAAATATCATTGCCTCTTTTATTATCTTTTTTGACAAGCCCTTCACTGTTGGGGATTTGGTTAAAGTGAGTGGATTTACTGGTACAATCGAAAAGATAGGATTGAGAAGCACACGTATTCGTACACAAGACAAAACCTATATTTCGGTTCCTAATAAACAAATGGTTGATTCTATAGTGGACAATTTTTCGCTAAGGTCTGAACGTAAGATTGATATGGACTTGCAATTAAGTGTTGCCACTTCTGCACAAGCATTGGCTGATTTTGCCAACCATATGCGCACAATTTTAAAAGCCGAAATTGAGCTGAATAGCTTTCAAGTTTTTATAGCTGAATCCGGAAAACAATACCATGCATTGCATGTAGAATGTTTAGTCAACATGGAGATGGACATGGATGCGTTTCAAATGTTGAGAGAACGTTTAAATCTTGCTGCCATTGAATATGCAAATACACATCAGATTCAATTTTCAGAAAAAGGGTAGGCTTTTATAGACTCGCTTTTAGTGATAGTAAGAAGTTTCTAATATCTTTTAGATTATTCAATAATGAAAGGTCTTTATTGGCTTTTTCTTTA
>CAMDNL010000032.1 GCA_945902975.1 Chitinophaga pinensis | reverse complement strand
ACAAAAAACTGATAGGTATTGTACAAAGTGCCAAAGAATTTTCTTTGTACTTCTTGTATTCCTGATAAGTCAAATTTTAAATTATCCCAAGGAGATGCATTGGTCACTAAGTACCATCTTGTCGCATCTGCTCCATAAGTTTCTAAGGTTTCAAATGGATTCACCACATTGCCTAAACGCTTACTCATTTTGTTGCCATTCTTGTCCAATACCAAGCCATTACTCACCACGGCTTTGTACGCCACCTTGTCAAATAGCAACACACCCAATGCATGCAATGTGTAGAACCAGCCTCTAGTTTGGTCTACCCCTTCTGCAATGAAATCTGCCGGGAAGGCCAATCCTTTGTCTACTAAATCTTTGTTCTCAAATGGATAATGCCATTGCGCATAAGGCATGGCGCCCGAATCAAACCATACGTCTACTAAGTCTGAAACGCGTTGCATTGGTCTGCCAGTAGGACTTAAAATTTCTATTTGATCCACAAATGGTTTATGCAAATCCACATCTAGTTTACCATCTACAATTTGTAATTGTACGTCTTTATTATACCCTTTTTCTTTTGCTGCTACAAATCCTGCAGTCAATTCGGCTATTGAACCAATACAAACTTCTTCTGTTCCGTCTTCTGTTCTCCAAATAGGAAGTGGGGTTCCCCAATAACGGCTTCGTGATAAATTCCAATCCACCATGTTCTCTAACCAGTTACCAAAACGACCTTCTCCTGTACTCTTTGGTTTCCAGTTAATGGTTTTATTCAACTCCACCATTCTATCTTTCACTGCAGTCGTTTTGATAAACCATGCATCCAAAGGATAATATAAAATTGGTTTATCTGTTCTCCAACAATGCGGATAATTGTGTTCGTATTTTTCTACCTTGAACGCACGATTTTCTTTTTTTAATTTAACAGAGATATCCACGTTCACATCTTGAAAATCTTTTTCGTCTTTGTAATTTTTCACAAATCTTCCTGCAAATTCTCCCACACCATCAATGAACTTTCCTGCTCTATCAACTAAAGTAATAATGCCTAAATTATTTTTTTGTCCCACCTTATAGTCATCTGCGCCAAATGCTGGTGAAGTATGCACGATTCCTGTTCCATCTTCTGTCGTGACAAAGTCACCTATAATAATTTTAAATGGATCGCCTTCTATATTGGCAGGATTATTTGCTTCAAATGGCATCAACTGCTCATAGCGCAATCCGTCTAATTGACTTCCTTTAAATGTGGCTAATTCTTTCCAAGGCACAATCTTATCTCCTTCTGCAAAACTAGTCAAGCTCAACCCTTCTTCTTTGAAATACTTTGATACCAAGGCTTTAGCTAAAACTACATTGACAGGCATTGCAGTGTATGGATTATAAGTAGCTATTAAAGCGTATTCAATATTTGGTCCAACAGTCAATCCTAAATTCGATGGTAAAGTCCAAGGTGTAGTTGTCCAAGCCATATAATAGACTTCCTTAGAAAGTGGATTGCTTGATGCTGCATCAAAAATAAATTGACTTTCTTTTGTTGCAACTGCTTTAAACATGGCCACCACCGAAGTGTCTTTTACATCCTTATACGTGCCTGGTTGATTCAATTCATGTGAACTCAATCCTGTTCCTGCTGCAGGAGAATAAGGTTGAATACTAACACTCTGATACAAGTAGCCTTTTTTATAAAGCGTACTTAGTATCCACCACAATGTTTCAATATAATTATTTTCAAATGTGATGTATGGATTGTTTAAGTCCACCCAATACCCCATTTTATTAGTGATATCATCCCACTCTTTTTTATAACGCAATACCGCTTCTCTACATTTTTGATTGTATGCTTCTACTGTAATTGTTTTTCCAATATCTTCCTTCGTAATGCCTAATTCTTTTTCTACGCCTAATTCAACAGGTAAGCCATGGGTATCCCATCCGCCTTTTCGCTTTACTTGAAATCCTTGCATGGTTTTATATCGACAAACCATATCCTTTAATGTTCTTGAAATCACATGGTGAATGCCAGGCATACCATTGGCACTTGGAGGGCCTTCATAAAACACGAATGGTGTTTTACCTTCTCTTAATTGAACGGATTGTTCAAATGCTTGTTCTTTTTTCCAAGCTGCTAAAATTTCTGCCTCGATGGTTGGCAGATGTAAGCCATTAAATTCTGGATATTGATTACTCATAAAACGCTTGTCCTATCTGATTTTTAGGCCTTGAAGGTACGAATAAGCGCGGAAAAAAGGAAACGAAATTATGCGGCTTCCTCTGAAGGGAAAAACTTGCTTTGAAACACAAATAATGCGATGACACCAGAACTAATGGACATATCGGCAAAATTGAACACAGGACGGAAGAATTCAAAGGACTCGCCACCCCAAATAGGCATCCAGCTTGGAAAATGCGCATCTGTGATAATTGGGAAATAAAACATGTCTACCACTTTGCCATGTAAAAAATTGGCGTATCCGCCCCCTTCTGGCAAAAATTGCGCCACCATGGCTGTATAGGGGATGCTCGCATCAAACAACAGCCCATAAAACATACTATCAATTAGATTGCCCAATGCCCCAGCATAAATTAAAGCCGAACAAATGATAAACCCTGTATGGTATTGTTTTTGAATAAATCCTTTAATTAAAAAAGTACCCCAAATCACCGCAGCCAATCTAAATAATGTCAATGCAATTTTACCAAAACCACCTCCAAATTTAAGACCCCATGCCATGCCCTCGTTTTCTACAAAATGTAATCTAAACCAAGATCCAATTACTTGGTGTTCCTCTCCTAAAAAGAAGTTCAACTTGATATAAAATTTCAATAACTGGTCTATTGCTATAATTGCAATAATCAATGCTGCTACTTTTTTCCCGTTCATTTTAAATTGCATAAATTAAATGGTATTGTCCTCAAAATTCTTTGGTAGATTTTTTTGACGAGTTGAAAAGATGGAATACAAGATTGAACCTGTGATTGAAAATACAATCACTAATAGTGATAAAAGTACTTGGGTGTTTTTACTCATGACCATACTGATATAATGCTCTCCAAGCATTTTAACACCAATGAATATTAAAACGATTGCTATACCTTGTTGTAGATGTTCAAATTGATTCACAGCACCTCTTAATAAAAAGAACAATGAACGCAGACCAAGTATCGCAAAAATATTAGAAGTGTAAATCACTAAGCTACTCATAGAAATACCCATTACAGCTGGGATAGAATCCAAAGCAAACACCAAATCAATTGCAGCCAATAAAACCACGACCACAAAAAGGCTTGTGTACATTGGCTTACCGCCAATACGCATCATAAATTTTCCATCTCCGTCTTCGTTGGTGATTGGCAAAAACTTTTTTAAGAAAAGGTAGATTTTAGATTTATGCGGATCAAAGGCTTCGTCTTCTCCAGCAGAAAACATCTTATAGCCTGTATACAATAAAAACAATCCAAATAAATATAAAATCCAAGCAAACTTTGCAACGAGTGCAACGCCTACTGTAATAAAAATCACCCTAAACACAATGGCAAGCAAAATACCAATTAACAATACCCTGGAGAGGTATTGCTCCTTCACCTTAAAAGCGTCAAAAATTAAAATAAATACAAAAATATTATCAATACTTAAACTCCATTCCATTAAGTAGCCGCTTAAATATTCAAAGGCTAATTTTTGCCCTTCTTCTACCCACATAAAGACAAAGAAACCCAATGCCAACATCACCCAAATAAAGGTTTGCTGAAGCGCTTGTTTAATAGAAATAGATGCATTTTTTTTACTTAGAAAACCTAGGTCTAAAATTAAAGCAGTCACAACGACTACGCCAAAAACAGTATATACAATTTGATCTGTTGTCATGCTGTAAAGATAAGCTATGATTTAGATACAGCAAATCGAGATTGGCGGGAATAATACGCGCCCCAATAGCCTAGTCCAAGCAAGAAGAGTGGACCAAGTAATAATACCAATTGAATCCAAAGTCTATTTTCTGCTACTTTTCCCGCATCTAATCTTCTTAAGACTAAATTCTTTTTTCTAGCTTCCAATAAACTTATTGGTTCGTTTAAATACGCAATTGCATTTTGAAAAAAAACAGGATTCGCAAATTGAACACCCTCATAAGGAATCATCCCCATTGGCAGTGGTCCTTTTTGCGCATCTACAAAATTGGTGATTAAATCTGCGTCGGATAGTACAATTTGCTTTGCTGCTTTGATACCATTTGTGATAAAAGCTTTGCCAGTCGTTAATTGAACGGAGTCCATCAATGATGAAGTCAACCTACCAGTAAACGCAGATTTAAACTGTCCTTCTAATAAGACTGCCACTGGAATATGTTGTTTTGTAAAGCTTGCTAATTCGCCCTCTTGTTGACCACTATTTAATTGAATCATGGTTGGACTGCTAATGATTCTACTAGTTGTATCTGTTGTTAATAAAATGGTCTTTGTAATACCTAATGCACGCACAGTGTCTAAGCTTGCAGGAAAAGCAGTTAGCACCCTATCCATATTTTGGACCATTGGATGCTCCGATCCTGCTTGCGCAAAAGGATAATATGGCCAAGGCACTCTTTGAATCGTTGGAGCCCCTGATGCATCTATGCCCACCACCATCGGCAACTTAGCACAATTTAAATCCTGCACTAAATTAAGATTCACCCTAACACCATATTTAAACATTAGCGCGTCTAGACCAAGTCCACGATCATATGCAAGGTAGACGCCAGCCGTATTGCGTAAACTATCATACTCTGCATACAAAGGATCCAAAGCCCAAATCACATTGCCACCAGCAAGTATAAATTGATCAATTTTTAATTGATCTAATTCCGTAAAACGCATGGTTGGTTTTACAATCAACAAAGTGTTGATTTTACTTGCATCAGGAAATCCTTTCTTTAAATCAAAGACACCAAGATTATATTGATTTTTAATAGACTGTCCTAAATCATTCACTGTGTAATCCAATGGTTCTCCATTGCCCACTAAGTAAGCAATGCTTGGACGCACAGTTCTATTCATTAAATAAATAGCCTGCACTATTTTATATTCCAAAAGCGCTTCGGCTGCATTAAAGCTAGCTTCAATGTCTATTTCGGGTAATTCTTTTACAATATTATAAGGCTTAAAGAACTGCTTACTGCTTCTTAAATCAATTGCAATAGGCTTTTGCCCTTCCACTTCGATCAAGAGTCCTGGGACTAAAAGTTGATCAAATTTTTTATCGGTGATGGTTCCTGTATTTTGAAAACGATCCATTGGCAAGCCTTGTTTTTGCAGACTATCATAAAATAGCATCAACGCACTGTCTTTATATAGCTCCCCAGGAACAGTTTGATCCCAGCTAATCCAAGTAGGATTGATTTGTTGAAGTTGATCTAGAAATTGAATGGTCGCTAACTCTAATTTTTTATAATGCGCCGGCAACTCCCCACCAAGATAAAAATGTATTTTGACTGGCTGCTTGATGTCTTGAATCAATATTTTAGATTGACTACTCATGGTATAGCGCTGGTCTTTTGTAAGATCTATTTGCAATGGATACAAATGACTTAGCATATTCAATAAAAGCATGACTAGTAAAACCCAGCTATACTTGAACTTCCCAGATAATTGTTCAATCGCACCCAGACCAAATAAAAGAATAACGATTTTAAAATACAGGATATCTGCTAACCCAATCGCGCCTTTATTTAAATTTTGATAATGTGCCGAAAGCCCTAATTGACGTGTATAAAAATCATAGCCATTTTGAAAAAATTGCAAATCAGCAATCCAATCAAAGCCTTTGTATAAAAAAATACTAATTAAGATAGACCCCAATAAGGCAATCATAGTATGCTTTGTCACACTACTCATATAAACACCCACCGCCACATAGACAGCAGCAAGCGCAATCAAACCAATATAAGCACCAATGGTTGCACCCCAATCTATGCCACCTACTGCACTTAAATAATTAAGTACAATGGCATAAAAAAATGTTGGGAGGATTGCTAAGATGGTGATTGAAACAACCCCAAGATATTTTCCGACCAAAATAGACCTGGTCGAAATTGGGAGACTCTTTAAGATTTCATATGTGCCTTGCTTGTACTCCTCGGAGAAGCTCCTCATGGTAATTGCAGGAATCAAAAGGATCAAAATCCAAGGTGCAAAATCAAAATAGACTTGCAGGCTTGTATAGCCAAAATCTAACACATTAAAATTAGGGAGGACAAATAACAATAAGCCATTAACCAGTAAATAAAAACTGATGATTAAATAGCCAGAAAGGCTTCCAAAATAATGCGCCCACTCTTTTTTACATATTGCCCACATGACCCAAAGCTACATAAAAAATGCCCCAGTTTTACAGGGGCATTTTAGATAAATCGTTAATTTTTATGGGCGTTTGAAAAACTAAAAAAGTTATACCGCAAAACTCTCTCCGCAGCCGCAACTTCTGCTTGCATTGGGATTGTTGAAATAGAAACCTTTACCGTTCAACCCATCTGAAAATTCTAATTCAGTATTGACTAAATATAAAAAGCTTTTTAGGTCGGTGACAATTTTTACGCCGTTGTCCTCAAAGACTTGATCCATTGGCTTAATTTCATTGTCAAAGTCTAGCTTGTAGCTCAACCCAGAACAGCCGCCGCCCACCACACCTACTCTTAAAAAATAAGAAGGGTCGTCGGTGACGCCAGCATCCAGCATCAGTTGTTTCACTTTTGCCTTTGCTTTTTCACTCACGTAAATTGTATTTTCTAAAACTTCACTCATGTAATGAATTAGTGAATTCGCTCTTCAAATACCAATTGCTCTAAACCATTCTTTGAACGGTAGTCATTGATTGCTGCTTTGATCGCATCTTCTGCTAACACTGAACAGTGAATTTTAACTGGAGGTAGGTTTAACTCTTCCACTAAATCCATATTGTCGATTTTTACTGCTTCGTCCACTGACTTACCCTTTAACCACTCTGTAGCTAAAGAAGAAGAAGCGATTGCAGAACCACAACCAAATGTTTTGAATTTTGCGTCAGTGATGATGCCAGTAGCGTTATCTACTTGAATTTGTAAACGCATTACGTCACCACATTCTGGTGCGCCTACTAATCCTGTACCAACTGTGTTTGATGCTTTATCTAATGTTCCTACATTTTTAGGATTAGAATAATGATCGATTACTTTATCTGAGTATGCCATGTTTTTTTATTTATAATATTTCAAAAATATGATTAAGCCTTTTAATGAATGATGTGGCTAAGCCACTTCCCTATAAAAGTACAAAATGTTAATGATGTGCCCATTGAATTGCATCGATATCGATTCCTTCTTTGAACATTTCCCACAAAGGACTCATCTCTCTTAATTTCAATACAGTGTCTGTTACAGCTTTGATGGTATAATCAATTTGCTCTTCTGTAGTGTATCTTCCTAAGCCAAAACGCAATGAGCTATGTGCTAAGTCGTCTCCTAAGCCTAAAGCCTTCAATACATAACTAGGCTCTAATGAAGCCGAAGTACAAGCTGAACCAGAAGACAATGCGATGTCTTTGTTAAAGCCCATCATCAAGCCCTCACCTTCTACGTATTTGAAAGAAATATTACTTACATGCGGCAAACGGTGTGCTGGGTTTCCATTCACATAAGTTTCGTCGATTACCTTTAATGCATTTTCTAATTTATCTCTTAGTTTTGAAATTCTTTCTGTATCGCCAGCCATATCTAACCTTGCTATTTCTGCAGCTTTACCAAATCCAACAATACCTGGCACGTTCAAAGTACCGCTGCGCATACCTCTTTCATGGCCACCGCCATCTATTTGAGCTGTCACTTTTACTCTTGGATTTTTACGACGAACGTACAATGCACCTACGCCTTTAGGGCCATACATTTTATGTGCTGTAAAGGACATGATATCTATCCCGTCTGCAATAACATCCACAGGAATTTTACCTACCGCTTGCACCGCATCTGAGAAATAAAGTGCTCCATGCTTTTTAGCAATTGCGCTGATTTCTTTCACCGGTTGTATTACACCAATCTCGTTATTTGCATACATGATCGCCACTAAAATAGTCGTTGGTCTCATGGCAGCTTCTAATGCTTTTAAGTCTATTAATCCGTCAGGTTGAACTTCTAAATAAGTCACTTCTGCACCCAATTTCTCTAAGTGCTTACAAGTATCTAAAACCGCTTTGTGTTCGGTCGTACAAGTGATAATATGATTACCCTTGCTTGCATACATTTCATACACCCCTTTAATTCCTAAGTTGTTGCCTTCGGTTGCACCAGAGGTAAATATGATTTCCTTTGGGTCTGCACCAATTAATTGAGCAATTTGCTCACGCGCATAATCCACTGCCTCCTCTGCATGCCATCCGAAAGAATGGTTCCTACTTGCCGCATTTCCAAAATTTTCAGTGAAATAAGGAATCATCGCCTCCAAAACCCTAGGATCCATTGGGGTTGTTGAATTATGGTCAAGATAAATTGGTAATTTTAACATAGTTCTATTTTATATTTGTCTAAGAGCACAAAGTTAGAGATTGAATATGAATATGTAGAATTTCGTTAGCTTTAGGTGGCATTTTTTTCCCAATTCGTAAAACAAGCAAAGATGGATTATAAGGTGGACCATATAGGCATTGCAGTGAACAGCTTAAAAACGAGTATTCCCTTGTATGAGCGACTTTTAGGCGAGTCCTGCTATAAAACGGAGCAAGTAAGTAGCGAATCGGTGGATACGGCGTTTTTTTTACAAAACGGGGCTAAAATAGAATTACTAGAAAGCTTAGACCCGAATGGCCCTGTTGCAAAATTTATTGGAAAAAAGGGGGAAGGATTACACCATATTGCTTTTGAAGTCCCAGATATTCTTGCAGAAATGGAAAGATTGAAAAAAGAAGGCTTCACCTTACTCAATGAGGTGCCTAAAATGGGTGCTGATAATAAATGGGTTTGCTTTGTGCACCCAAAAGATGCAGGCGGGGTCTTGATTGAATTATGCCAGACGAAAAAATAAGGCGCTCAATATTTTTTTGCTAGCTAATTTATTTACCTAGGTAATTTGTAAAATCTCAATCGCTTTTTGTGCTGCAATTTGACTGGCGTCTTTTTTTGTAAATCCTTTTTGAGAAGTAATGACTTCTCCGTCAATGACAATATTGATAGTAAATAATCTTCTTCTTCCTTCTAATTGTTCGTCGGCTAAAACAAAATCAATTTGCTTGCCCTGCTTTAATGCCCAGCCAATAATTTTATTTTTAATATTGATGTCTATTTGTTCTAATTCGTCCATGAACAAATACGGCTGAATCATTTTTTCGATGATCCATTTTTTAGTAAAATTATATTGCTTATCTAGGTAAATAGCGCCCACTAAGGCTTCTAGGGTATTACCAAAAATTTGGCTGCTCTTTAATCCACCATCTAATTTATTAAAACGGGTCATTTTTTTTAACCCCATTTGAATGGCAATATGGTTCAACTGTTGTCTGTTCACCATCTTACTGCGCATCTCGGTTAAAAAACCTTCGCCCTTGTAGGGATATTTTTTAAAGAGGTACTCCGCCACAACTGAACTAATAATAGCATCCCCTAAAAATTCCATCCTTTCATTGTTCTCTGATGGATTTTCTTTTAAAGATCGATGGTTGAATGCGGTGTGGAATAACACCATTTTAGTTGTTCGATAGCCAATTAACATGTACACGCTTTTTTCAAATTCAGATTTTCTGAAAGAAAAAATTAGTTGATATAAGCGCTTCATCTAAGGCTTAGTTAAGCTTTGTATTTCTTAACAATCACACAAGCATTGTGTCCACCAAATCCAAATGTATTACTCAAAGCGGCATTGACAACGCGCTTTTGGGCTTTATTAAATGTGAAATTTAAACGGGGATCTAAATCTGGATCATCTGTAAAGTGATTGATGGTTGGAGGGATGATATCGTGTATCACTGTTTGAATACAAGCAATCGCCTCAATCACACCGGCCGCACCTAAGCAATGACCTGTCATAGACTTGGTTGCGCTAATATTTAAATGATACGCATGCTCTCCAAACACTTCTGTGATGGCTTTTGCTTCTGCAATATCCCCCAAAGGTGTAGAAGTACCGTGGGTATTGATGTAGTCAATCTCATTGGCCTGCATCCCTGCATCTCTCAATGCAGCATTCATCACATTTCTTGCGCCCAGCCCCTCTGGGTGCGGAGCAGTCAAATGATAAGCATCGGCTGTAGCGCCTCCACCTACTACTTCACAATATATTTTTGCACCACGACGAATCGCATGCTCTAATTCTTCTAATACTAAAACACCACTTGCTTCACCCATGATAAAACCATCACGGTCTTTATCGTAAGGACGGCTTGCAGTTTTTGGATCGTCATTGCGCTCACTCATCGCTTTCATTGCATTGAATCCACCCATGCCTGCTATACCAATTACTGCTTCCGATCCGCCAGTGATAATGATATCTGCCTTACCTAATTTTAAATTATCCATCGCTGAAATAATGGCGTTTGTACTAGATGCACAAGCACTCACTACCGCATAGTTAGGACCTCTAAATCCATGCTTCATGGATATTTGTCCTGCAGCAATATCTAAAATCATTTTTGGAATAAAAAAAGGATTGAACCTTGGCGTGCCATCCCCATGCACAAAATTAGTCACCTCTTCTGTGAAAGTTGTTAAGCCACCAATACCACTTGCGAAAATAACACCCACTCTATCGTGGTCTACATTTTCTTTGGTAATGCCCGCATCCAATACCGCCTGATCACTTGCTACCAAAGCAATCTGTGCAAAACGATCTAGCTTTCTAGCTTCCTTACGATCCATAAATTCAGTTGGATCAAAACCTTTTATTTCACATGCAAATCTTGTCTTAAACTTAGACGCATCAAATTGCGTAATCATGTCTGCACCAGAAACGCCATTGATTAAATTATTCCAATATGTTTCTACATTATTCCCTATGGGTGTTAGGGCACCTATTCCTGTAACTACAATGCGTTTAGTTTGCATGTGAATATTTTTAAAATAAAAATCCGCCTTTAAAGCAAGGCTCAAAAAGGCGGATTAAATATGCCGAAGTTTCAGCTTATAAAATAATACAATATTATTTTGCGTGCTCTTCTAAATAAGCAACAGCTTGACCAACAGTAGTAATTGTTTCTGCTTGTTCGTCTGGAATAGAAATATTGAACTCTTTTTCGAATTCCATGATTAATTCCACTGTGTCTAAAGAATCCGCGCCCAAATCATTTGTGAATGAAGCTTCGTTTGTTACTTCTGCTTCATCTACACCTAACTTGTCAACGATAATTTTTTTAACTCTAATTGCGATGTCTGACATTGTAAAAAGTTTTTGTTTACGCGGCAAAAATATACTTTTTGTCAAAATACTAGCCGTTTATTTACTTTTTTGTTTTCACATTTGACAATCTTAGGGGAATACTGCTTTTTTTGGTCGTTTTAAGGCTAAAAACTGCTTGAAATACTAACAATTGCTAACTTTTTTTGAAATAACCCCTTATTAATTGCTGGTCTTCGTAGCTAAAATGGGCTTTAGGTAGGATGAAAAAGGATTTTGGGGCAAAATAAACATGAAAAAATAAGGGACTTTCAAAGAATCGAGTCACATCTGTCCAGGCCCATGCTGCGCTTCCAGTATCTGATTCCAAACTGGCTCCAGTGCTGTTAAAATTAAATTGCCAATCCTGTTTGAACATGCTGGTTTTTCTATAAAATAGCCAGGGTAATAAAAACCAAAAAAATACCATAAGTACGATCCACAACAAGGACCCAACAAGGAAAAGTTCGGGCCTGATTTTTTTATAAAACAATAGTACAGCGGTAATAATGGCATAAACATTTACAAATAACAACAAGCCCTTGATTTCGGGTTGCTTGATAAAATGATATCGAAGCCCTTGTATCACTTGAGATTTATGAAATTGAATTGGAATAGACATATGCTAAAAGTAGGGATTGATCGCAAAGATACAAAGCGCAAAGGTTTGCGCTGGAAAAATAGCAATAAAAAAGAGGGATTATATAACAACAATTGTTAGTAAAAATGACAAAATCACTATATTTAAAGAACGCATTGCTTAAATACTATAATATGAGTTTTAAACCAAGGTTATCCTTTTCGCAGGTCATCAACATGAATGTTGGTTTCTTAGGAATTCAATACAGTTTTGGATTACAACAATCTGCAGTGAATCCTATTTATGATATGTTGGGCGCAAGTCCAGATCAGATACCCATGCTCAACTTAGCTGGCCCCATGACAGGCCTACTCATTCAACCCATCATTGGTGCAATGAGTGATAAAACTTGGTCGCCAAGATTTGGAAGACGCAA
>CAMDNL010000031.1 GCA_945902975.1 Chitinophaga pinensis | reverse complement strand
AAACCTTCAGAACAAGCTCCAGGAGAGGACTTGTTGATGTTGGTGATGCCATTAATGTTAAATAGTTAATCCCTATCCTATACAAAGTCTTTAACAAGACTTAAGAAGAACCCGGTGTATCTGACTGCAGAACATCGGGTTTTTTATTTACATTTATGCACAAAACAAATTGCTATGATTGAGGCGATAAAAACCTATTTTGAAACCATTCCAAGTTTGCATCGAGCATTGATTCTTGCCGGAGGAATTAGTTTTTTTTGGATCATCGAATCCGCCGTACCACTGTTTCAATTTAAATATAATAAAACCAAGCACGCTGCGTTAAATATTTTCTTCACTTTTACAACGATTGCCATCAATTTTGCGTTTGCATTAGTGATGGTGAAGACGAGTGATTATGTGGTGGCCAATGGATGGGGATTACTACAAGTTGTAAAAATGCACATCTTATTTGAACTCATCATTGGTTTAATGCTATTGGATTTAATAGGCGCCTACCTTGTGCATATGATCGAACATAAAGTGAAGTTTTTATGGAAATTTCATATGGTACACCATGCAGATGTTTATGTAGACACGACAACGGCAAATCGCCATCATCCTGGTGAATCTGTTATTAGAGCTGTCTTTGCTATCATTGGTGTAATGGTATTGGGTGCGCCCATGTGGTTGGTGATGTTGTATCAAAGTGCTAGCGTAGTTTTATCTCAGTTCAACCATTCTAATATTAAAATACCAAAATGGTTTGATCAAAGCTTTGGTCTAATATTGGTGTCACCTAATATGCACCGTGTGCATCACCATGTCACAAGACCACAAACAGATGCGAACTATGGAAATATATTTTCATTCTGGGATCGTCTTTTTGGAACCTATGACAGCACGGACATGAAAGACATTGTATACGGATTAGATGTGGTAGACAATTCAAAACATGCAGACATCTCTTATCAACTAAAGATGCCGTTTGACAAAAGCATTAAATCAGATTATTAATCCATCGCTTTTCAAATTCGTATAAATTAAAATTATCCATGAATAAAGTTGGCGCATTTATACCAGCCAGGTACGCAGCGACAAGATTTCCAGCAAAGCTGATGCAAATGCTTGGCGACAAATCGGTGATTCGACATACTTATGATAATACAAAGGCAACTGGACTGTTTGATGAAGTGTATGTAGTGACTGACAGTGAAATAATTTTTAATGAAATAGTGGCCAATGGCGGCAAGGCTATTATGAGTAAAAGAGAACATGAAAGTGGATCGGATAGAATTGCAGAAGCCATAGAAAATATAGACATAGATATTGTGGTGAACGTTCAAGGGGATGAGCCCTTTGTGAAGCGCGAACCATTAGAAAAAGTACTTGCTTGTTTTGAAGACTCAACGGTAAAGGTTGCTTCTCTAATGCAGGTATTAACCAATCCAGCATCTATTGAAGATCCTAATTATGTAAAAGTAGCGGTCGATAAAAATTGGAACGCCTTGTTCTTTTCACGCAGCGTGATTCCTTATCCAAGATCAACAGATACGGCTATGACGTATTACGAACATGTAGGCGTGTATGCATTTAAAAAACAAGCCTTAATTGATTTCACCAATTGGCCCATGTCACCATTAGAAGCCGCAGAAAAAATTGAGTGCTTACGTTATTTAGAAAATGGCGTATCCATTAAAATGGCTGTTACTCATTATATGGGCGTAGAAATAGACACCCCCGAAGACTTGATTAAAGCAGCTGCATTATTATAAGTAGCATTTTAGTATAGTTAATTGTATATTTTAAAGAACGGTTCAATCAAAGTTAAAATCACATGAACAAAGGAAAATTATTTCAGTCAACCGTAGTGGCTGCACTTGCAGGGTTTATTTTTGGATTTGATATGGTGGTGATTTCTGGAGCTGATAAACCGATTCAAGAACTTTGGCAAACCACACCTTGGTTTCATGGATTCTTTATTATGTCCATGGCATTATGGGGTACCGTGATTGGGTCTGTATTTGCAGGCGCACCAACAGAAAAGTATGGTCGTAAAAAAGTGTTGATATGGTTAGGTATTATGTTTATTGCATCTGCCATTGGATCTGCATTGGCACAAGACCCTTATACTTTTTCTTTCTTTAGATTAATTGGTGGTATTGCCATTGGTGTCTCTTCTGTAGCAGCGCCTACTTATATTTCTGAAATTTCTAATAAAAACAATAGAGGAAAATTAGTGGGTATGTACCAGTTCAATATCGTCTTTGGTATTTTAGTGGCTTATTTATCTAATTATTTTTTAGCAGGTGTAGGCGGTGCCAATGACTGGCGTTGGATGTTAGCTGTTTTATTAATTCCTTCTATCATTTATACTTTAATGACACTAGGCTTACCGGAAAGCCCAAGATGGTTGTTCTCTGTTAAAAACGACGAGGCGGGCGCTAGACAAAACTTAGCCATTGTTGGTGTGGAAAATATAGATGAAACGATTCAAGAAATAAAAACAGCTTACGAGGAAGAAAAAGCACAAGGCACTATTCAATTATTTACCAAGCATCACAGCAAAATAATTTCTATTGCTTTTTTCGTAGCCTTTTTTAACCAGGCATCGGGCATTAATTTTCTTTTATATTATGCTCCTAGAATATTAGAAGAAGCAGGTTTTGCTAAAAACAATTCATTACTAAGCTCAATTTCATTAGGCCTTATGAATTTAGTTTTTACATTCGTAGGTCTTTGGTTAATTGACCGCATAGGCCGTAAGACTTTATTAATCATTGGCTCATTTGGATACATTATAAGTTTATCCATGGTGGCTTACGGTTTTATTTATCATAGCGCACCCGAGTTCATGCTTAGCTTTTTATTATTATTTATAGCTGCGCATGCTATTGGACAGGGTGCTGTTATTTGGGTATTGATATCAGAAATCTTTCCTACTCAAATTAGAGCCAAGGGTCAAGCCTTTGGAGCTAGCATACACTGGGTTTTTGCAGCATTGATTACTTTAGTCACACCAGTATTTTTAGATAGTGAAAATGGAATTTTCAAAGATAATCCTTGGCCCATCTTTGCTTTCTTTACCGTGATGATGGCATTACAATTAGTTTGGATTTTAACTAAAGTACCAGAAACAAAAGGCGTTTCCTTAGAGGAACTACAAAAGAAATTAGCACAGTAAACTAAAAGCGACTCCATGGGGTCGCTTTTTTATGAATAAGATTGTAACTTTGATACGAGTAAAAAAATAATTATGCAGTTTCGTAATTTTAAAATGGTCGACTATGTAGTGTATGGCCGTGGTGCGTTTAATCAAGTAGATGAAATCATTGCCCCGCATCGTAAGGGTGATTTTCCAATGATATTTTTTCTAGATCATTTTTTTGAAGGAAAGCCTTTGGCAAGTAGAGTGCCTTTAAGAGGGAAAGACAAAATTGTTTTTGTGGATGTGACTTATGAACCAAAGACCACACAGGTGGATGCAATTGCAGCTGAATTAAAAGCAGCGTTTGGCGAAGTGAGTGGTATTGTTGGTATTGGCGGAGGATCAACTTTAGATTTAGCGAAAGCGGTTGCCTTAATGATGAAAAATCCAGGTTCTTCTGCAGACTATCAAGGATGGGATTTAGTTAAACAAGCGGGTGTATATAAAGTGGGTATTCCTACATTAAGTGGCACAGGTGCAGAAGTGAGTCGTACGACAGTATTAACGGGTCCAACTAGAAAGCTGGGCATGAATTCTGACTTTACACCATTTGATCAAATTGTTTTAGATCCTGAATTAACAAAAGACGCGCCTGCAAACCAACGTTTTTATACAGGGATGGATTGTTATATTCATTGCATTGAAAGTTTAGAAGGCACATTCTTAAATGAGTTTAGTAAGAGCTATGGAGAAAAAGCATTAGAACTTTGTAGAAAAGTGTTTGTAGAAAAAAATACCTGGGACGAGGAGTGTGATGATCAATTGATGATGGCTTCTTATGCAGGTGGTATGAGTATTGCGTATAGCCAAGTGGGTGTGGCGCATGCAGTGAGCTATGGCCTAAGTTATTTATTAGGAACAAAACATGGAATTGGAAACTGTATCGTGATGAATCATTTAGAAGAATATTATCCAGCAGGCGTGAAAGAGTTTAAGCATATGGTGGCTAAAAACAATATTGATATTCCAGTTGGGATTTGTGCGAATTTATCAGAGGAACAATTTGATGCAATGATCAATGTATCTCTTGGTATGAAACCTTTATGGGAGAATGCACTTGGAAAAGATTGGGAGCAAATTATGACGCGAGAGAAGTTGAGAGCGCTTTATAATAAACTATAGAAGATTAAAATTACTAGAAGTTTGAAAAATTTTTAATTTTTTGAACAAAATAATTAGAGGGCTAATTCTGGTGCGCTATCTTTATTAAAGCGAACCAGAATGGCCAACTATTCCGCTTCTGCTACCACTTCTTTTACTTCTGGTATCATGCGCTTCATCATGCCTTCGATACCTGCTTTAAGAGTGACCATACTTGAAGGGCAACCACTGCAAGAGCCTTGTAACATTAAGTTGACAATCCCTTCCTTATAACTTTTAAACTGTATTGCACCGCCATCCATTTCAACAGCTGGCTTTACATAGTTTTCTAATAATTCTTTTACACGCTTTACCACATCATCATCATCAGCCGAAACAACATTGGTTGCTTCTTGTTTCATCTTAGCAACTTCATCTTCATTCACTACCACGCCACCTGCTTCTAAATATTCTTTCAAGAAAGTTTTGATCGTAGGAATCACATCCTGCCAATCTTCTGTATCAGTTGTTTTTGTAAGCGTCACAAAATTGCTAGCGATAAAAACACTTTTGATAAAAGGGAAACTAAATAATTCTTTCGCCAATGGAGATGCAGTAGCCAAAGCTTCTTCTGCAACATCTAAACTTTTGCCTGGGTACAATAGTTTGTTAGCCACAAACTTCATTGTTTCTGGGTTTGGGGTCATTTCTGTATAAATGCTCACGATGGTATTGCCTGTTGTAATCATAATTGCTTTTTTATTCAGTCCAATACAAAAATAATCAAATTGGACGGCTTGATAGCCCAAGAAAGGGGATAATGCCTTTATTTTTCCGATATCGAAAGACCAAGAACGGCAAGTTGCTGCCTATTTAAATTGCAATGTCTAAATCACTTAGCTATTGATGATCATTAATTTAGCGTAGTTCAACATGATCTTTTTCTCTCCATTGACATCAAATAGGATATTGGCTATGGGGTTATGCGCTGAGCCTTCAATGGTTTTAATGATCCCGAAACCAAACTTTTGATGCTCTACTTTCATGCCCTCTTCTAGTGCAGTTGGGTCTGCAGCGGTAAAATTGACCGAAGGAATATGGTTTTTATTGAGTGTACTTGGTGGTGTTACAGGTAAGTAGCTAGGCTTACTACTAGCAACACCGCTTCCGGTACTTGGCTTGATATAGCCCGATTTATTACCTCCATGCATTCTGTCGTAGGCGCTGCCCCAGCCACTTGATTGGTTTCTTGCGCCACCACCCGCACTAGACTTGTCTAATTTTTCTTCTGGCATTTCTTCGATGAACCTACTTGGATCATTTTGCACCAGCTGACCAAATCGATATCTTGAATTCGCATGGCTTAACCATAAATGTTTTTTCGCTCTTGTTACGGCAACATAAAACAACCTACGCTCTTCCTCTAATTCCTCTCTTGTATTAATACTCATGCCACTTGGGAATAATGTTTCTTCTAATCCCACTACAAAAACACAATCAAATTCCAACCCTTTTGCGGCGTGCACCGTCATTAATTTTACGGTGTCTTCGTTGCCAGTGTCATTATCGGCATCGGTAATTAAAGTGATCTGTTGTAAATAAGAGCCCAAGCTTTTATCTCCTAATTCACCATCCTCATTGCTAGGGCTTTCTGTCCACTCTTTAATAGAGTTCAATAATTCTTGTACGTTTTCGTAACGCGCTAATCCTTCGGTAGACTTGTCGTTGAAAAGCTCCTTAATCATATTGGTACTCTTGCCAACTTGCACTGCCACATCGTAGGCATTATTTTTTGTTAAGAGATTTTGAAAATATTTTATCATGGTCACAAACTCTTCTATTGAATTGAGTGTGCCAGCTTTAAATCCAAATCCTTTTGCTTTTTCTAGTACTTCAAAAAAAGTAATATTTTGTTCACTCGCTATCACCAAACATTTTTCCACTGTAGTTTTACCAATCCCTCTAACAGGGTAATTGATAATTCTTTTTAAGCCCTCTTCGTCTTTTGGATTGGCAAC
Source organism: Chitinophaga pinensis (assembly GCA_945902975.1). GTDB lineage: Bacteria > Bacteroidota > Bacteroidia > Chitinophagales > Chitinophagaceae > Sediminibacterium > Sediminibacterium pinensis_E. Next base: position 6,257 of record CAMDNL010000031.1, on the reverse strand, counting down.
GACGCGTAGGAAAGCGATAAAATCTTTGACCTCCTTTCTTTGATAGAAGCTAAGCCCACCGTAGATCTTATAAGCAATGCCTGTTCTTCTTAAACTTTCCTCAAAGGATCTGGACTGGGCATTGGTCCTATATAAAATGGCAAAATCTTTATTGTAAAAATGATTTCTTAATTTATTTTCTTGAATACTATCTGCCACAAATTTTCCTTCATCATTGTCGGTCATTGTTCGCACCAACTTAATCTTGTCTCCTTCTTCGTTATCGGTCCAAAGTTCTTTTGGAATTTGACCCTTATTATTTTTAATCACATAGTTAGCCACTTCAATGATAGACTTACTACTTCTATAATTTTGTTCTAGCTTGACCAACTTAACGTCGTCATAATCTTTTTGAAATTGTAAAATATTTTCTATGGTCGCACCACGAAAGCTATAGATACTTTGTGCATCATCACCCACCACGCAAAGATTTTCGTGTACCGCTGCAAGTAGTTTTGCAATTTGATATTGCACCGGGTTGGTATCCTGGTACTCATCAATTAAAATATATTTGAACTTATGTTGATACTTATGCAGTACTTCCGGAAAATCATGCAATAGTTCATGCATTTTAAAAAGTAAGTCATCAAAATCCATTGCCCCGCTTTTAAAACAACGAGCCACATAGCTTGCATAAATTTCTGCAATTTGAGGACGATTGGATCTAGCATCTTCTTGCTTTAAAAAATTGTCCATCGCATATTCACTAGGACCTACTAAACCGTTTTTAGCTGACGAGATACGATTGTGTACAATATTGGGTTTATATAATTTATCATCCAAGCCCATATCATTGATCACCTGCTTTAAAACAGACCTAGAATCGTCTGTATCATAGATGGTAAAGCTCTGAGGATAGCCCAACTTGGCAGCTTCTGCTCTTAAAATACGCGCAAATACGCTGTGAAAAGTACCAATGTACAAGTTGCGAGCTTCGGTATTGCCAAGGGCTTTTTCCACCCTTTCTTTCATTTCGGCCGCGGCCTTATTGGTAAATGTAAGCGCCAAGATATTAAATGAATCTACACCACTATGCATTAAGTGCGCAATACGAGAGGTCAATACTTTTGTTTTACCACTTCCCGCTCCGGCAATAATCATCAAGGGTCCTTTAAGGTGCAGAACCGCCTCTTTTTGTTGCTCATTTAATCCGTTCAAATACGCTTGTTGCATCCTGCGAAGATACGTGTACTTGCTGCAATTATAAAGCAGGTGGAAAACTAAAAATAATAAAAAGCTTTAAAAATAGCGTGCAAAAAATCAGGGCACCTGTTGAGGGGTGCCCTGAAAAATTTGGAAAGAAATTGAAATCAATCTTTTAAAGAATGATTGTTCTAAGGACTACTTATTTTCTAATAATTTAAAGAACTGATCTAATTGTGGTAAGATCACGATTCTTGTTCTTCTGTTTTTAGCTCTATTTTCTGCATTATCATTACCAACTAATGGTGCATATTCACCTCTACCAGCTGCAGTCATACGCTTAGGATCTAAACCGTAGGTATCTTGTAAAATACGCACTACAGTTGTTGCACGCTTTACAGATAAATCCCAGTTGTCTTCTAACACAGAACCATTGTCTAACAATTGCTTAGAATCTGTATGTCCTTCTACCATGAATTCGATAGATGGTTGTGCTGCTAATACTTTAGCTACTTTACCCAATACAGATTTAGCCTTGTCAGTGATATTAAAGCTTCCGCTTTTGAATAATAATTTATCAGAAATGTCAACGTATACAACGCCCTTATCCACTTTCACATTAACGTCTTCATCGTTTAAGTCGCCTAAAACGCCCTTCAAGTTCATTACTAAGTTCATATTGATTGAATCCTTACGAGCCATTGAACTTTGTAAGCCTTGAATATAAAGGTCTTTTGATCCGATATTGTCTAAAGACTTCTTGATGCTTTCTGCTTGTGCACCTGTTACAACAGACATGTCCTTCAATTGGCTCAATACCACATTGTTGTTTTCCTTCAAGAAGTCAATTTGCTTATTTAAATCAACCACTTGATTTTCTAAAGCTTTTCTTTCTGCAGCCATTTTATCTGTATCGTTTACTGCTTTTGCAGTTGCATCTTGTGCATCACGGTATTTACTTTGAAGGTCAGCGTATGCGCCATTTAATTCCCCATATTTAGTTTCTGCCTCTTGTAATTTTTTAGGGCTAACGCAAGAGAAAGCACCTAAGCTTATAAGAGCAAGCGCTAAAAAAATTTTACTTTTCATGTTAAGTCTGTTTTTAGTATATGAATAATCAAGTTATTGCTGTGACAAAAATAAGAAACTACGGCATAGGAATAAAACAAATATAAAAAATCACTTGTTTTTAACAAACTATATCGTCTGTGATGCCATATTCTGGAACATATCCCTCAAATTCTTTAAAAAAATTGACAATTGAGCGTAAATCGGAAGATTCATCATTGCTGGTATAGAAAGGCTCTGCAAAAACAACGCGTCTTTTGCCAAAATCAAAGCCTACCATCAAAATGGGTACCCCTGCGTTTTTAGCGATATGGTAAAACCCTGTCCTAAATTTTAAGACCTTTCTCCTTGTGCCTTCTGGGGAAATTGCAATATGAAAGCGTTCATTTTTGCGATATAGTTCCACCACCTGATCCACCATATTGTTCTTTTTGGTTCGATCCACCGGATAACCCCCTAAAAGCCTAAAAAACCAACCAGTGATGGGGTTAAACAGCTCTTTTTTACCTAAAAAATGCACAAATTTAAAATGCATTTGTTGGCGTACCGCCAAACCAAGGAAAAAATCTACTCCATGGGTATGAGGCCCTGCAATGATCACAGACTGCTTTAATGCGTAAGGAAAATTGCCCTCCGTTCTCCAACCCCTTAATGTAAAAAACCACCACGCCACAAATTTTTCTAACATATGCTAAAATTAAAGATGCATTAATAGGCCTGCATTATGAATTGAATGGACCTCCGAAGCTACTATTTTTTCTGTTTTGAATTTTGGAATAGCCGCAGCCTCGATATTTTTTAAATAAACTTTATCATAGTATTTTAATAAAATAGAAAAAGCGCCTTCGATATTATTTTCAACTAAAAAATTCACTGCGGTCTTTGTCTCTAATCCTCCCAGTCTTTTTTGAATTCTCAAAGTGGCTGCTATTAAATCAGCTATTGCAAATTTGCCATAAGCTTGAACAATAAATTGCAGACGTGCATCAAAGGGGATGTCAATAAAATAACAAATACTATTGCGCATATTTTTAAAAAAAGTAATAGGCAGCATATTTGTTCCTATTCTTTGGCTTTCGTCCTCTATCCAAAAATAGGAATGTACTGCGCTGATATGAATTAATTCCTCTGCTAAATTATTTTCAAATTGTTCTTGACTAGTTTGTTCATTTTGCCCTAGTGCACCAAATGCAGATCCTTTATGATTGGCCAATCCTTCTAAATCTATAACGGGTAGCTTACTTTTTTGTAGTTGTAAAAGTATTTCTGTTTTACCTGATCCTGTATATCCGCCCAATACTTTTATAGAATAATTTTTTTCGAACTGCGCTAAAACCCAATTGCGATAAGCCTTGTAGCCTCCAGTCAATTGTTCCGTTTGAAAACCGTATAAATCCAATAGCCATGCAACCGCAGCACTTCGCATACCACCTCTCCAACAGTGTACTAATATTATTGGCTTCTTGCCATTTGTTTTTTCGTAGATAGCAGACCATCCCTCAACTTGTTCAATCATGTTTTGCATCTTTGTCCCAAAAAAAGGAAGCCCTAATTTAATGGCAGCTTCTCTGCTTTCTTGTTTATAAGTAGTCCCAATTTCTGCGCGTTCTTCATCGGTGAAAAGTGGAAGTGAAAAGGCAGTTGGGATATGGGCATGTGCATACTCTCCAGGACTTCGAACATCAATGATTAAATAGTTGGATAAATTTTCAAATATCCCTTCTCCAGTTTTCTGTACAGCCATGCTACAAATTTACTTGCTTTAAGGTTGCTTCCAATGCTTCTTTTGTAAAGCTTTTAAAAGGGATGGGTTGGTACTTAAAATTGACTGCTTTTTCTAGGGCTGTTTCAAGATGAAATACACTTTGATCATAGGCAATGGCCCAACCTTTTTCTTGCCATCTTTTAGCTAAGTATTCCTGTTCGGTTTGTCCAGGTGTGGGCACTAAAATCAAGGGCTTATTCAGTGGAATCAATTCCATTAAGCTTGTATAACCCCCACGGCTAATAATATACTTTGCATTTTCAATTGCTTTGACCAGTGCTGGACCTCCCAAATGCGGTACGATAGATCCAAATTCAGAAACAGCATGGTTATTGGGCTGACCAGCCGTGCCTGCGATGAGCTTAAAAGGCTGCTTGAGCCGATTGCCTTCTGCCCATAAGATATCCTGAAAAATACTTCTTTGAGGTTCTGGTCCAGACAGAATGCCTAAAAACAAGAGCGCAGGTCCTTGATCATCCACCTGATTGGAAGCAAATGTATTTAACCTAGACAGGCAATTCATATACCAAACTGGCACAGATGGTTTTATTGTTGGATTTCCTAAAATACCAGAAAGATTTTGGTCACCTTCCATATCCGGTACCCAAACCATGGCATAAAAAAGTTTAAACCAAGTATACTGTACCCATTGCAAAAATCTAGTTGACCAGCCATAAGGCGTTTGTAGATTCAGCTGATGGGTTATAAATACAGAAGTTGTTTTAAAGTGAAAAAAACCAAGTCGATTATCAGAAACAATCAAATCAAATTGTTGGTGTCGATTTGTTTTAGATAACCACCAAAACTCTCTAAAGATGTTGTACAAAATACGAGGAATCTGAACAATCATTTTAAATGTAAAGCCCGCAGCTTTTTTAGAATAACGAATTCCATATCCTTTTAATCTAAGGAAAGTCAAACCAGGAAAGGCTTCTCTTAAAATTATTTCGTGCGCGCCTTCTGTAGCAATCGTTACATGATAGCCAAGTTCAATAAACGCAGTAATTACTGGGATACATCTTGTTGCATGACCAAGTCCCCAATCTAATGGCGCGATGAGTACCTTTTTTTGTTGCATGAATCTTTAAATCTTATTCAAATATACTTGTAAAAAATTGTAGTTTTGTATCCATGTTAAGAAGCCATATATATCTTGCGAACAACGATGTCTTAAAAAGACAAAAGCAATTGATATTATTATTGGAAATACACACCATGTTGTATCAGATTGAACATGTAGAACAGTTTTATCAGAATATCGAAGTGATTGATTTAAATAAAAGAAAAATCATTCAAAAGCCGCATTTAGTAAAGCGCAGTTTAAAAGACAATCCCGAGAAGCCCTTTGTCTTTGCTTACCACAAAAATTAGTTGAATTACCCTATCTTTAAGAGGACGATTCCAAAAAATTGTTTTCATAAAAAGAAATAGGTATGTCATTTATCACAAAAGAAAAATCAGTCGCACTTTATGCTGCCTTAGTTTCCTTTGGAACCTATGTTTTTATATTTGGATTTAGAAAATCATTTACAGTTTGCACTTTTGAAGGCATGACCTTTGGTCCTATTGCATTTAAAACCGCGATGGTGATCAGTCAAATGTTGGGCTATTTGATGGCGAAGTTTTATGGTATTAAATTCATCTCTGGTCTAGAAAAAAAGCATCGCTATAAAATTATTTTTTTACTCACTGGTATTGCTTGGGCAGCTTGGTTGTTATTCGCCATTGTGCCAGCGCCTTATAGCATTTTATTTTTATTCATCAATGGTTTTCCGTTAGGCATGTTATGGGGTGTTGTCTTTTCTTATGTAGAAGGTAGACGTAGTACAGATTTTATTGGCGCCGCACTCGCCGTAAGTTTTATTTTTTCTGCAGGATGGGTGAAGTCGGTAGGCGCCTGGTTGATGCAAGATTTTAATATCACAGAAACCTGGGTACCATTTTGTACTGGATTGGTTTTTGCATTGCCATTAGTACTATTTGTTTGGGGCTTAGAGAAAGTGCCGCCACCTTCTAAAGAAGATGAAGCCTTGAGGGCAAAAAGAATTCCAATGACAGGGGAAGACAGAAAATTAATTCTAAAACAATATTTTCCAGGTGTGATTGCTTTTATAGCCATCTATTTATTTGCGACTATTTTTAGAGATATACGAGATAATTTTTCGGCAGACATGTGGAAGGAAATGGGTTATGCTGCAAAGCCTTCTACTTTTTCTGAAACCGAAATTCCCATTACTATTTT
>CAMDNL010000030.1 GCA_945902975.1 Chitinophaga pinensis | reverse complement strand
AAAATTGTACTTACTCGTCCACAAATGTTTTCTTTAGTGGGCTATCGTCCACAGTCTTGGCAGAAAATTGGAATTGGTGCAGACGCTTCTGGTCGTTTTATTGGTATCACACACGAAGCCATTAGCGGCACTTCTCGTTACGAAGATTTTAGAGAAGGGATTGTGAACGTTTCTAAATTTTTATATGCTTCAGAGAACGTGGATACAAAATACAGTATGCTTCCACTCGATATGAGCACACCTGTTTGGATGCGCGGTCCTGGTGAAGCCACTGGTTCTTATGGATTAGAGTCTGCTATTGACGAATTATCTTATAAATTAAAAATGGATCCTATTGAGTTAAGGTTAAAAAACTTTACCGCTATAAATCCTGAGAATAAATTGCCTTTCTCCGATAATAATCTCAAAGATTGTTACGCCTACGGCAAAGAAAAAATTGGCTGGAAAAATCGTCCTACAACGCCTGGTACATTAAAAGAAAATGGTTGGTTGATTGGCTATGGTATGGCCAATGGTGTATTTGGTGCAGGCAAGGGCAGTGCCTCTGTGCGTGCATTGTTAAATAAGGAAGGTAAATTGACTTTAGAGTGTGCAGTGAGTGATATGGGTCCAGGAACGACCACTTCCATGACTATCATAGCAGCAAATGCAATGCAGATGCCTATTGAAAAAATTAAATTTAAATTAGGAGATTCTGACTTACCTCCAGGCCCTTCACAGGGAGGATCAGGAACCACCTCTACTGTAGGATCTGCAGTGGACTTGGCTTGCACGACTTTAAAACAAAATTTAAAAGACCTAGCCATTAAACTAATTCCTTCTTTTGCTGCTTTAAAATCAGAAGGGTTAGAAGTAAAAAATGAAATGGTTATTGCAAGTTCCGATCCAAGTATCAAAATCACTATTGTAGACTTATTACAATTAAGTCCTGATAAACAAATTGATTTGATGATTGCTTCTACAGGTAAAACTGCGGAGCAATTAAAGTTTACAAGTAATTCTTTCTCTTCGCATTATGTAAAATTGGCGGTGAATCCTAAAGATGGCACCATTAAAATTTTACAAGTTGTCACTACGGGTGATGCGGGGAAAATTATTAGTCCTAAAACTGCAAGAAGCCAAATGATTGGTGGTGTGGTAGGAGGGATTGGGATGGCTTTGACAGAACAATTGGAAATGGACCATGTATCTGGACAAATTATCAATGCAAGTTTTGGCGCCTACCATGTGCCATTACATTCTCAAATTCCGCCAACTGATGTTTGGTTTGTGAACAAGCCTGATGTCAATATGAATTCGATTGGCGCAAAAGGGATTGGGGAAATTGCTTTGATTGGCTTTGCAGCTGCAGTGACCAATGCAGTGTATAACGCCACTGGAAAAAGAGTAAGGGATTTGCCAATTACGCCTGCCAAGTTAGGATTTAAAGGGAAAGTGTAATGATATTATTTTTGCCGTGAAGTAAATCAAGGTTTTTTATGCACTTTCTCTAAAGAAGTAATCCACTAAATGGACATTCATCTATTTTATTTCTTTTTTTGACCATTTTACTTGTAAGTTTATTACATGAAATATTTGAAGATATTATATGTACAGGTTTTAATTGGTATTATTCTAGGTATCATTGTTGGCTTATTGTTTCCTGCATTTTTTCAAACTGGTAAAATAATCAGTGACGTTTTTATTAGCTTAATAAAAATGGTGATTGCACCCATTATATTTTTCACAGTTGTATTAGGGATTACTGGAGCTGGTAATATGAAGAAGGTAGGCAGGGTTGGAGGAAAAGGGATCCTATACTTTGAGATTGTTTCTACCATTGCTTTATTGATTGGTTTAGTAGTAGGTACATTTATTAAGCCGGGGAAAGGGGTTGTTTTAGCGAACACCAATAAAGAAAAAGTGGCTACTTATGTAGATCAAGGTAAAGAAATGAATTGGGTAGATTTTTTTACGCATATTGTTCCTGATAATATCATTGGTGCTTTTGCAAAAGGAGATATAATTCAAATTTTATTTTTCAGTATTTTTTTCGCAGTGGGTTTAATGATGATTAAGAAGGGTAATGAGGGGATCATTAATACCTTTGGGGTCATCAATAAAGCCCTATTTAATATTTTACATATTGTCATGAAACTCAGTCCTATTGGTGCTTTTGGCGGTATGGCTTACACCATGGGGAAATTTGGTTTAGGAAGTTTATTGATTTTAGGAAAGTTCATGCTTACTTTTTACTGTACTGTTTTAATTTTCATCTTTTTGATTCTCAATGGCATCATGCGCTACTATGGGTTTAGTTTAATTAAATTATTAAAATACCTTAAAGAAGAAATTTTTATTGTCATTGGTGCAAGTAGCAGTGAAGCCGTTTTGCCTTCTGTGATGGAAAAATTAGAGCAAGCTGGTTGTGAAAAATCTGTTGTAGGTTTAATTATTCCAACTGGGTATAGTTTTAATTTAGACGGCACTTCCATTTATTTAAGTATGGCCATTATATTTTTAGCCCAAGTATTTGATGTTGAATTTTCTATTTCCCAACAATTAACCATTTTTGGAATTTTACTCATTACAAGTAAAGGCGCTGCTGGTGTTACGGGAAGTGGCTTTATCGTTTTAGCTTCCACCTTAACAGCAATTAAAGTGATTCCTTTAGAAGGCCTTGCGTTGCTTATTGGTGTTGATCGTTTTATGAGTGAAGCAAGATCGGTCACTAATTTTATTGGGAACGCAGTGGCTACCGTGGTTATTTCAAAACATGAAAAGGCGATAGATATGGATACATTTAAGAAAGTAGTAGGTGTTTAATTTAAATTAATAAGATTTTGAAACTATCCTCACAAGAATTGCTGTATCACCAAAGTAAAGTGGCCTACTATAGGAATGAGCAATCCTATAAGTGCCTATTTCTTTATTTTCACCCTACTTTGTATCGGTTTGCATATAATATTCTACATGACAAGTCTGTCAGTGAAGAAATTGTCTCAGATATCATGTTAAAAGTCTGGGAGATGGGAAATAAGCTTTCTCAAATTCAATATTTGAAAATCTACCTAATTACATCTGTTAAGAATGCCTGTTTTACTTATTTATCTTCTAAAAAACATCAACAATCTTTGAGTGAAACAATTGATAATGAGGATATTATTAGTATTAATGGTGATAATCCAGAGCAACTTTTTATCTATTCAGAAGTGACTCAAAGAGTCAATGTAGTGATTGCCTCCTTGCCTATGAAATGCCAAATGGTATTTAGGCTGATTAAGGAAGAGGGTTTAAGCTATAAAGAAGTCTCAAAAGTGCTTGAAATCTCTCAAAATACCATTGAAACACATATGAGGATTGCTTTAAGGAAAATCAGAATGGACCTCCAGCATTTTTTAAAATAGGCCTAAATAATAAAAAGGGATAAATAATCGGATTTGCCTTAACGGCAAGGCTCAATAATCTAGTCTTAGTATAGTATAACAATGAATAAACAAACAGAACAATATTTTTTTGACTTGTTAAGCTTAAAGCTTTCTGGTGATGCCTCTGAATCGCAGTTGGCAGAAATTTATACAATTTTACAAGCCAACCCTTCTTTACAGTTCTTATATGATCAAATGATTGAGCCTGTTTACTGTGAAAAGGAAGCTGAATCTATAGCAGATCAATCATATGCTTCTCATTATGTTAAAATGCAATTGGCGGGCAAGTTTGAATCCATCAATGACAATATTTTTGAACCTGAGGTGGAGAAATCCCCTAGTTTTTCAAAAAGAAAATTTGCTTTGATAGGCATTGCAGCCTGTGTATTTACCGTCTTCTTTATTAATTATTCCCTTCTGTTAGATAAAAGTGTTATTAAACAAAATAACAATGCTTTTGTAAATGAAATCGTCACTAAAAGGGGTTCAAAGTCTTCTATAAAATTACCAGACGGCACCATCGTTCGCTTAAATACCGACAGTAGATTAACTTACCTCAATTTTGCTGCAGGTAAGACTAGAGAAGTTACACTTGTGGGTGAAGCCTATTTTGATGTGGCACATGATAGCTCAAGGCCATTTATCATACACACTGGAAAGATCAATATTAAAGTACTTGGTACTTCATTTAATGTACGAAATTATCCACAAGATAAAGAGTCAGAGACCTCCTTAATTAGAGGCAAGATTGAAGTTTCGCTAAAATCAAGACCCGAGGATATCATCATATTAAAGCCAACTGAAAAATTAATTATTGCAAAAGAACAAGATGAATTAACTGCGGTAACAAAGATCAAAGCCAGGAATGAAAATAAAGTAGTATTGACTTCAATCACCTATTTAAGGCAGGATAGCTTGGTTGCTGAAACATCTTGGTTAAATGACAAATTGGTATTTGTGAATCAACCACTCGAAAAAATAGCAATTGAATTAGAAAGAAAATATGCCATTAGCATTACTTTTAAAGAAGAAAAAGTAAAAAAATACAGGTACACGGGCGTATTTGAAAATGTGAGCTTAGAAAAAGTATTTCAATTGATCAAGTATTCTAAAAATATTAACTATAAAATAGATGATAAAAATATTGTGATTGAATAAGGATTTATACTTCCTATAAATTCTAATAAGATTACAAAATTGACGGTAATAATTTTTTTAACAATGGAATCACTTAGCTTTTTAATAACCAATAAAAGAAAACCTATGGAAAAAAAAGAATCTTTTCCAATTAAAAATCTTCTTTTCTCTGTCACAAGAGGAATTAAAATCGGATTTTTATTAATTATCATTTCAATTCAGCTTTCGGCAAAAAACTTTGCACAGCAAAAAATTTCGTTGGATTCGGAAAGAACTGATATTCAAACTGTTTTTAAAATGATTGAAAAACAGTCTAATTATCGCTTTTTTTACAGTAACGATGTATTGCCTGCAAACAAAGAAGTTACTGCGCAGTTCAAAGATGCTTATGTCGAAGTGATCTTGAATAAAATACTAGATGGACTTCCAGTCACTTGGAAATTGATCGACGATAAAAACATTGTCATCTCTTATAAAACAAGTAAAACTTTTTCAACCACATCTAATGCATTAGCTGATACTGTTGTTTCTGGTGTCGTGACTGCTTCTGAAGACGGCCAGTTACTTAAAGGGGTCAATGTGGCAGTGAAGGGCACTTCGAATAAGACGACAACAGATGATGATGGTAGGTATAAAATAAAATTAGCGTCTGTAAATAGCACACTCGTTTTTACCTATGTTGGTTATGTAAACAAAGAAGTGTCTGCAAGCAAGTCAAGTGATTTAAATGTAGCATTAAATGCAAGTTCACAATCCTTAAATGAAGTGGTTGTGGTAGGTTATGGTAAACAAAGAAGAAAAGAAGTTACCGGTGCGATTGCTAGTATCAATGAATCTCAACTTAAGGAGATTGCAGTGAGTAGTTTTGAGAATGCCATTCAAGGTCGGGTAGCAGGCTTAGAGGTGTCAGTGCCTTCTGGTGAACCTGGTTCGGCTCCAGTGATTAGAATTAGAGGTTCTGCATCTATTTCAGCAGGAAATGATCCCCTATATGTAATTGATGGTTTACCAATTTCAAGTAATTCTGGTTTACAACAAAATATAGGACAAAGAACAGAGGCTTATACAGTTCCAAAAATTAATCCTTTTACAACGATCAATCCAAATGATATACAATCTATAGAAGTGTTAAAAGATGCATCTGCAGCTGGTATCTATGGATCAAGAGGATCAAATGGGGTAATTATGGTGACAACTAAAAAAGGTTTAAAGAATAGAAAACAAATTTCATTTAATGCGTATACTGGCTTTAATGAAGCGATGAATTTGCCAGATTTAATGAATTCAGAAGAATTGATACAGTATACAAAAGAAACTAGAAATAATAACTATTTACAAACGAACGATCCTACGAATCCTGCTAGTAAAACATACAATGCATTATACAATCCTAATACAAATGCAGGAAGAGGAACACAAGCCAATTTCTTAATTCCAGAAAAATATATCAACTGGGATGGCACGAATACTGATTGGTTAAGCTTAGTGCTTTCAAGAGGTATGGTCTCAAACTATAATTTATCTGTTAGTGGCGGAAAAGACAATATGACTTATTATACTTCAGCTGGTTATTATACCGAAGAGGGTACAATCAAAGGTTCTAAATTTGATCGCTATACTTTTAGAGCAAATGTAGTTGATGATGTTTCATCAAAGTTGCAAATTGGTTCTAGTGTAAACATTGCTTTTACAGATAACAATCGTTTACCAGCAAACGGACCTTATTTTGCTTTACCTCCTGGAATCATTTATGATGCAATGGTGCACTCTCCAGTGGTTAAGCCTTATTTGCCTGATGGAAGTATCAATCAGTCTGATAACCAAAATCAATTAGGTGCTTATATGACAACTGCTAATAATCCATTAGCAACGATGCAAGCAATTAAGGAGAACATTCGTAATCTTAGAATCTTTGGTAATAGCTATCTTAAGTATAATATCTTACCTGATTTATCATTTAAGACCTATATTGGTATTGATCTTGATAATTATCAACAGTCCTATTACAAAGGGGTTAGCTTATTATATAGAGGATCAACCAGACCAGATCCATTTGCAAAATCTAGTACTTCACAAGGATTAAATTGGATTTGGGAAAATACTTTAGATTATTCTAAAACATTTAATGATCATAATCTAACATTATTGGGTGGTTATACAGCACAAAAGCAAAATAATGATTTACAATTTATCCAAGCAAATAGTTTTCCAGACGATCAAGTAAAAACTATTAGTGGCGGTATTGTTACAGGTGGTTCTGCAGTTAAAGAACAATGGACTTTAGTTTCTGCTTTAGCAAGAGCGAACTATTCTTATAAAGAGAAGTATTTAATGTCTGCATTAATTAGATCTGATAGATCATCAAGATTTGGTGCCGGTAATCAAACTGGAGTATTCCCATCTATTTCTGCTGGTTGGAGAATAGACCAAGAATCATTTATGTCAAATGTTGAATCTATTAATGAATTAAAACTTAGAGCAAGTTATGGTTTCACTGGTAACTTCCAAATTCCAAACTACGGCTCAATTGGTTTATTAAACAATGCTAGTTATGTATTAGGTAATACACTCGTAAATGGTATTGGTAGATCTACATTAAATAATGATCAATTAAGCTGGGAATCTAAAAAACAATTAGATATTGGTTTGGATTTTGGATTATTCAACGATCGTATTTATGGAGGATTTGATTATTACCACAGTGTAACATCTGACTTATTATTGAATGTAAATATTGCTTCCTCTGCTGGTTTTACAACTGCATTAACAAACGTTGGTGAAGTTGAAAATAAAGGGGTTGAGTTTACTTTGAATACTAGAAATACAGTTGGTAAGTTCCAGTGGTCAACAGATTTTAATATCAGTGCTAACAGAAATAAAGTATTGAAACTTGGCCCAACTGGAGATCCTATTTTAAGTGTTGGTAGTGCTGGCGACATAAGACATATCACCAGAATTGGCGACCCAGTAGGTAGTTATTATGGTTATCAAGTTGTTGGGGTATACCAAACAATGGATCAAATTAAAGCAGCACCAAAAGATTTATTAGTTGGCGCTGGTGGTGCAAGACCTGGTGATTTACAGTTCAAAGATGTAAATGGAGATGGTCAAATCACTCCTTTAGACAGAACGACACTTGGTAACTACATGCCTGATTTCACATATGGTATTACAAATAAATTTAGATATGCCAATTTTGATTTAAGCATCTTCGTTCAAGGGGTAGAGGGCAGAGAAATCTTGAACTTAACCCAAAGACACCTTTTCAATGGTGAAGCTAACTTTAACTCTTATGCGGCGTACAAAGACAGATGGGTCTCTGCTGAACAACCTGGGAATGGTAAAATTCCAAGAGGAGATAGTAATTCTGGATTGCATGGTTTTAATATGAGACCATCCTCTTTCCAAGTGGAAGACGGTTCTTATGTTAGATTAAGAAATGTAACCCTAGGCTACGAATTTCCAATTAAAGGAGTATCAAAAAAAGCAAGAGTATATGCAACGGGAACGAATTTATTCATATGGTCTAATTACTTAGGTTTTAATCCAGAGGTTCAACAACAAGCTACAAATAACTTAGTTCCTGGAGAAGATTATGGTGCATATCCAATCTCTAGATCTTTTATTTTAGGCTTTAACCTTACATTTTAATTAAAAGAATAAATAAACGAATATGAAAAAAAATATATTATATGCCTTATTAATTCTTGTACATGCATCTTGTAGCAAAGAATTTACCGAGTTATCTCCAATTTCGGAGAGAAATATTCAATCTGCCTATAAAACAGAAGCTGATTTTGCAGTTGCTGTTAATGGCTTGTATGATGCACTTCAACTACGCGGTACTTATGGTCAAACTTATTTGATATTAAATGAAATGAGATCTGACAACACATTGAATGGAGGAGGTTGTAATGGTATCGCGCAATCACTATGCGAAGTCGAGCTATTTAAAGAAATCACGACTGCAAACGAATTGTCAAATTCATGGTCTGATTCTTATAGAGGTATTGCACGTTGTAATATCTTTTTAGATAAATTAGATGGTTCTTCTGTTCCCGATGCTTTAAAGAAAAGGTACAAAGGAGAAGCATTGTACATTCGTTCTTTGTTTTACTATAATTTAGCTATCATTTTTGGTAATATACCTTTACAATTAGTGGATGTGGCTTCACCAGCAGATGTTGACTTAAAGCAATATCCTGCAAACGATGTGTACAATCAAATTATTACTGATTTGAATATGGCAGAGCCTTTGTTGCCAGCTAAATATACAGGTGCAAACATCGGTCGTGTAACAAGCGGTGCAGTGAATACGCTTTTAGGTAAAGTATACTTAACTAAAGGTGATAAATCAGCAGCAATTATTGCTTTGAATAAAGTGGTTGATTCTAAAAATTATAGTTTGGTTAGTGATTATGCAAAATTATGGGGTGCAGCAAACGAAAATGGAACAGAATCAATTTTTGAAATTCAATATAAAACAGGTGGTCAAGGAGAAGGAAGTGGTTATTTTGAATATTTCGCTTCTATCATTGGTAGAGCTGGTGGAGTTGGCGGAGGTAATACACCTATGAACATGACACCTGATTTATTAGCTGCGTATAAAACAGGTGACTTACGTTTTGCTAAATCGGTTTTTACAAATAGAAGAATACCAGATACCACGTATTCATTAAAATATATTTCCACTCAAACGACCACATTTGATGGAGATAATAATTGGTATGTTGCAAGGTATGCAGATGTATTATTAATGTTAGCGGAAGCCTTAGGGGAGTCTGCACAAGCCTATACCTATATCAATCAAGTTAGAGCAAGAGCTGGCTTACCTGCAATTAGTGCAACTACTCCCGGTACTTTTGCACAGAAATTATTAGACGAACGCAGAATAGAATTTGCTTTAGAGAATCAACGTTGGCAAGATCTATTGAGATTTGGCGTAGCTAAATCAGTCATGGCAAAACAACTAGTTGTTCCTGAAGCTAGTATTCGACTATTATTTGCGATTCCTCAAAAGGAAATTGATGTATCAAACGGAAAATTGGTTCAAAATCCTGGATTATAATTTATAAAATAAAATATTTACAATGAAAAAAGTTTTAATTGCTACAGTATTATTCATTTTTGTTTTCAATTTGAATACAACTGCACAAACAGCTCAAGATAAAAGAATTAGAGTGGTAGCTGTATTTGCACACCCTGATGACGCAGATTCTAAAATGGGTGGAACCGCTGCCCTATTAGCTAAAATGGGTGTTGCTGTAAAATTTGTTGCATTAACAAATGGTGACGCTGGTCACTATGCAGAAGGGGGTGGTGTATTAGGACAAAGAAGAAGAGAAGAAGCACAGCGTGCTGCAAAAAAATATGGTATCGATGAATATGTTGTATTAAATAATCATGATGGTGAATTATTACCAGACTTGAATGCTAGAATGCAAGTGATTCGTGAAATCAGAAAATGGAATGCAGATGTAGTTTTAGGCTTACGTCCTAATGATTATCATCCTGATCATAGAAATGCAGGAAAATTAGTTGAAGATGCATCTTATATGGTTGCTGTGCCTAATGTGGCTGCTGATGTGCCCGCATTAAAAAAGAATCCTGTTTTTTTATACATGCAGGATAATTTTAAAAAGCCGAATCCATTTAGCCATGATATTGTAATTGGAATTGATGAAGTTTTAGATCAAAAAGTAGATGGATTGAATGAGCATACTTCTCAAATGTATGAGTGGTTACCATGGATAGGAAACGGTGGAGAGATTGATCCTAAAGTACCAAAAGATCCAGCAGAAAGAAAAGCTTGGTTAAAAAGTCGCTGGATGGGAAGAAGCATGAGCGATGCACAAAAAGCTGGTTTAGCTAAATGGTATTCTGCTGAAAAAGCGGCTAGCTTTAAATATGCAGAATCATTTGAGATCACAGAATACGGCGCACAGCCAACAGAAGCAGATATCAGAAGACTATTTCCTATGTTGAAAAATAAATAAGTTAATTTCTATCAATTCCTAGTCTTGATGTACATCAAGACTAGGAATTTAAATCTCTAATGTGAAAAAGAATTACTTCATAGTAGGCCTTGTTTTGTTGACATTTTTTGTCATCTCTTTTTTGACAAACATCATTGGTCCACTTATTCCTGAAATTATCAATTCTTTTAGCTTAAGCTTAACCTTAGTTTCCTTTCTTCCTTTTGCATTTTTCATTGCTTATGGCTTTATGTCTATACCGGCTGGTGTCATGACTGAAAAATACGGAGGAAAATTTGTGATGCTTTTTGCTTTTGCTATTGCATTGATAGGCGCATTGCTTTTTGGATTATTCCCAAAATACAATATGGCCATTATTTCTTTATTTTTAATTGGATCAGGTATGGCGATGCTTCAGGTGGTTATTAACCCACTATTAAGAAGCGCAGGTGGTGAAGCCGAGTTTTCTTTTTATTCCTTAATGGGTCAATTGTTTTTTGGACTAGCTTCCTTTCTTAGCCCACTAGTGTATACATATTTATCTCAAAATATGAGTACAAGTAATAATACCTTATTTTATTTACTTAAGAAAGTGGTTCCGGCAAATTTGACATGGGTTTCTTTTTATTGGGTATTTGCTTTTATTTCTTTAATCATGCTCTTGGTCATTGCAGCGTTTAAATTTCCAAAAATTGAATTAAAAGAAGATGAAAAAGCGGGTGCATTTAAAGTGCATATTGAACTACTTAAAAATAAAACAGTACTACTCTATTTTTTAGGCATATTCTGTTACGTTGGTTCTGAACAGGGTGTCGCTAATTGGATTTCGCAATTTTTATTTACATACCATGCCTATGATCCTCAAACAGTAGGTGCTCAGGTAGTTTCCTGGTTTTGGGGGATGATGACGGCAGGCACTTTTGTTGGGTTGATTTTAGTTAAACTATTTGATACAAGAAATATTTTAATTCTATTTACCGCATTGGCTATTTTTTCTTTATCCATTGCATTATTTGGAGGAGCTAGCATTACATTGTATGCATTCCCTGCAGTTGGGTTTTTTATTGCAGTGATGTATCCAATCATCATTTCTTTAGGTCTAAATTCAGTTCCTGCACACCATGGTTCATTTGCAGGCATTTTGATGACTGGTATTTGTGGAGGAGCAATTATTCCATTGATCGTAGGCGTGCTAGGAGATCATTTTACACTTAAATATGGCATGCTCTTTTTATATGTCACTTTTGGCTTTATTCTTTCTATAGGAATATGGGCCAAGCCTTTAATTAATAATAGTAAAATTAACTAATTTATACCCCCTTAATAGATTCATTTTAAAACGCTACAATGAAAAAAAACAAAATTTTACTACTCATTATTTTTCAGTTTATTTTGATCAATAGTATAGTAGCTTCTGAGAAAATTCCTTTACTGATTGAAAAGAATGTCCCAGGTGCACCACAATTACTAGGGATACCTTTTCCTAAAGACAAACTACAATCAAGTGATCATGTGAGGGTATTGAATGCTTTGGGAGAAGAGATTCCTTCTCAAATTACAATTGTCAATACCTGGGAGCCAGTTTCGACAAGTGTTAAATGGATTTGGGTATTTTTCTTTTCTGATACACAAAATAAGTATAGTGTTGAATTTGGAGCAGATGTGGTTCGTAAAGAATTTACTGGAGATCGCATCATTGTAGAAAACAATCAAAGACCCTATGGTAGAGTTCGAGTGAACACAGGACCATTGCAATTTACCATTAATAGACTTGGGGGTGGATTCCTAGATAAGGTTGAATTGGATTTAGATCGTAATGGTTTTGATGATAAAGACTTAATTGCTGAGTCAAACAAAACAAAGGGCACTTTCTTGAATATATTAGACCAATCTGGAATTGATACTTCTAGAGTTAAAATAAACCACAGTGTTCAAGAAAAAGGATCTGGTCCATTACATGCCATCATTAGAATCGAAGGGGACTATTTGTACAATAAAAAAGACAATAATAGTTCACCTTTTGTGATGCGTATCCATGCTTATGCCGGTAAATCTTATATTAAGGTGTTACATAGTATCGTGTATACAGGAGACCCTGATATGCATAAAAAAGCAGCAGGAGAGTATGCTTCTATTGCGACACAAAATAAAAGTATTGTAGATGAAAACGCTTTAAAGAACGATCCAGGATGGATGATCCCTAATGATCAAATTAGTTCAGCAGGTTTTCAGATTAAATACTTTTTAAATGGTGATAAACAATTCAAAACAGGACATTTTGATGGTGACTGGAC
>CAMDNL010000029.1 GCA_945902975.1 Chitinophaga pinensis | reverse complement strand
AAATCTTCGTAACGAGAAGTGCCGCTAATGGCTTCGTGTGTGATACCAATAAAACGACCAGAAGCGTCTGCACCAATTCCAATTTTCTGCCAAGACTGTGGACGATAGCCCACTAAAGAAAACATTTGTGGACGAGTAAGTACAATTTTCACAGGACGATTTAATTTTTTAGCAGCAATCACAGCAGCTGGTACATTGGCCCAACTTCTTAAACCACTACCAAATCCGCCACCCACATTTTCTGCAATCACCCTAACATTTTTATCTTGTAAACCAAAAGTACGAGCGATGGTTGTTTGCGTACTTTTTGGTCCTTGTGTTTTATCGTATAGTGTTACTTTATCTTCTCCTTCCCAAAATGCAATCGTAGCGTGCATCTCCATAGGAAGATGTACTTCGGCAGGTATTGCATATTCTGCTTCAACAAAAGCAGACGCTGTTTTAAATGCATTTTCTGTTCCTCTTTTATACGCGACTGTTCCTTTTAATTTTGAAGCGTCTTTTCTTACAAGCTCAAAATTAGTTTCAAAAGCTTGTGACTCATATTCGGCGCGCACTAAACGAATAGCAGCGTTTGCATTCTCTAAACTATCTGCTACAATGAGTGCAATAGGTTGACCAAAAAAGCGTACTTGATTATCATACAATACTTTGTGGCCACGCCACTCAAATACATTTTTAGGACGCTCTGCTGCATTCGTTAAATAACCAGGCACGGTAGGACAGTTTGCATAATAAATAACATCTAATACCCCAGGTGCTGCCAAAGCTTTTGCAGTATCTATATTTTTAATGGTGCCTTTAGCAATACTACTTGTCACAAACACGCCGTAAGCCATATTCGGCAAATTGTATTCTGCAGTATATTTTGCTTTACCTGTTACCTTATCTGCACCATCCACGCGTTCGTCTTCGAAATTAATTTTATAACTATTGTTGTTCTGCTTATGTAAATGAGTATGATTCATAAAAGAAAATTAAAAGGATTAAATTTTAGCGCCAGATTTTGCGACTTCCACAATTGCGTCTACAATATTTTGATAGGCGCCGCATCTGCAAATATTGGTATCCATGTATGCTTGAATACTTGCCCTGCTAGTCGCTTTCCCTTCTCTAACGCAAGTCACTGCGGACATGATTTGTCCCGAGGTACAATAGCCACATTGAAATGCATCATTTTTTAAGAACGCAGCCTGCATTGGATGCAACTGATCCCCTTTCGCAAGTCCTTCAATGGTCGTGATTTGACTATTCTGATGGGTCAAGGCCAATTGAGTACAAGATTTTAGACGCTTCCCATTCACATGAATCGTACAAGCGCCACATTGCCCCATTTCGCATCCTTTTTTAGTACCCGTATAGCCAATTTGTTCTCTTAATAAATTGAGCATGGTTGTTCTTGCATCAATTTCAACTGCGACTGGTTTTCCATTTAAGGTAAACTTTAATTTTTCTTTTGCAATAGGCATCGGCACAATTGCATCGGCAGCAAAAGTCTTCACTAAAACAGACGGAGTAAAATAAAGTGCTGCAACTGAAGCGGACTTTTTTAAAAAGCCCCTTCTTGCATCGCTAAATTGACATGGATTCATATACATCGATTTGATGTAATTTACCAAAAAAGACGATGAAGTCAAAATCAAATTATAGGCAATGGCTCACTTTAATCAGGCATTAACTGGGCTAATTTAGCCGCAAGCTCTGCATGTAATTTTTCACTATTACCAAGCAGACGCAATACAAATTTGCCATTTTGGTCTACTAAAAACTTAGTAGGATAGCCATTGATGTCATATTCCTTTACAATATCCTTTATTGCTGGATCGTATAGGATCTGTGGCCAAGTAAGCCCATCTTCCTTAACAGCTTTACGCCAAGCGATGTCTTGCTTTTTTTTATCTCTATTGCTATTGGCAATCTCATTAGATATGCCAATGATTTCAAATCCTTTTGATTTGTATTGATTATACAATTCCTTTAATGCTGGATGACTAATTCTGCAAGGCACACACCAGCTTCCCCAAAAATCAATTAAAACAACTTTCCCTTTGTATGCATTTACATCCACCATCGTTCCATCTATCCCAACTTGGGCAAAAGGAATGACAGGCTTACCTGTTGCAGTACTTTTATTGCTTTCAATCTTTAATATTAAAGCTTTCCCCGTATTCGATTTTTTTTGTTCTTCAGTTAATGCATAAAATTTTGTTTCAGATTCACTGATTGGTAAAATCAAGAACAAGGATTGTAATACCAATAAACTAGTAAAAGTTTCGGGATGATCATTCAAAAATTGAATGCGCAATGCCTGATTTTTCTTTTTTAGAAATAATAATCGCTGCGTAATTTCATAATTACCAATGGTATCGTTTAAATTTCTTTTTTTATTTTGCGTTTGTTGTAAAGCCCAATTTTCTTTTGCATCTTCTAAGTCTGCCGTTCGAATGCTATTGTATAATTGAACTTCGGGATGTTTACTTTCAATTGTTCCTGTAAAAATTTCTTTAGCATCCGCTTTAATCTCTATATCTGTATTGGTCAATAAAAATGAAAGTGCAGGAGGGGCCATGACTGCTTTTCCTATTCTAAGATAGAGGCTTGTATCCATCACTTCTACCCTAACCAGTTGCGGGTCTATTGTAGTCCCCTTCCATACCACTAAATCGGTATCTATTTTAGTAAGGGTATCAATCACATATTTACCATTTCTCTGAATATTTGCTTTAATTTGATGCTCCCCCAATCCTTTAATACGCATTGTAACTGTAAATCCGTCTTGTGCATAGGATAACACTGGCAAAAGAAAGATGATACCTATAAATAATTTTTTCATTCTATTGATTAAGCTTATTTAGAAAAATGGTTTAGTATGTTAAATATATGATTTTATGCTTATAAAAGATAAGCTAGGAAACAAAAAATACCTCCTAATAAACGCGTATCACTAAAATGGATGAACTATTTTTTGGTTGCCATTTTTTGAACCGGTATACCTGGCTTTGCGTAATCATAACGATCAATTAATTCGGTATGATAATAAGCGTCTAAACCATTGCTACAAATGCTCCCCGCTTGGTCAAGATGCAAAAAGCCGTCTGATGTTGGCTGGAGTGCAGGATCTATCAGTACTTGTTCTAACTGACCAATCACTAAAAAAGTGTCATTCAATGTAATAGGTACAATCTCTCTTAAGGAAAGCAAATATTTGATGGAACTCTCTTTCACAAAAGGCACTTTAACACCTTCTATGTATTCCTCGGTCAATCCTACTTCTGTAAACTCATTGACCTCGTCGGGATATTTGGCACTTGTTTGATGCGCTTGAGCTAAAAATGCAGACCGAATATGATTCACTGTATAAAAACCACCTGCTTTGATATTGGCCAAAGTGTGTGGAGCAGCAGCAAGAGGTCGGTTGATATAGCCAATTAATGCAGGATCAGACCCTATATGCACGATGCTGCTAAACATGCCTAAATTAGGCACACCCTGCGCATTGATTGTACCAATTAAACTAGCCGACTTAAATCCGGTTAAGCTATTGATAAAATTAGCCCTATAAAATCTTTCCCAGGACTGCCATTGGTCTGGAGTGAATTGTTGCATATAGAATTAACAAGTGAAGACTTAAAAAGTTTGCTACCTATTTAAAGGAATATAATTTCATGAAGCTTGAAGGTATCTTTTCTTTGGATTTTATTTCCCATTTTGTATAGGGAAAAGTTGGGAAAAATAAAGCAGTCATCACAGTACGTCCACCATCTGCAAATAATTCGATAGAAGTTTTATCCAATAAAATAGACAAGTCCATATTCATTGTAAATGAAAGCCTTGGTGCTACTGCTACTGCCGCAAACCCTGGGTTAAAATTTGAAACCCCAGCATTTGTTCTATCAATATAAAATTTTTTTTTGTCCGCATGATATCCAATAATTAATTTTTCATTGTAAGTATTTGAAAGGATGATTTCAAAATGGGTTGCCTTGATGTCTTTAATGTCAATACGATTTGGAATAACATTTTCTTTAGACACGATTTGAACAAAAGCATTCTTCAATTCCTTTACTGGAGTAGACACTAAAAGGAATTGGTTTGAATTTGAAGCTTGTTTTACTAAACTCAATTCCCTAGGCACCGTCATAGCGCTTCTCCATTTTTCAGTAGGCACCACATTCGCGTAATTCCAATTGCTCATCCATCCAATTAAAATATTCCTATCTCCAACATTTGAAAATGTCACACCCGCATAATTATCAGGACCATAATCCATCCATTTAATATCGGTAGTATAAGGCTTAAATGTATGACCATCAAAATCTCCTACAATATACTGTGTGGCAGATCCGCTATTAGGACCACCTGGATTCATACTCACCAATAAGACCCAAACAGTTTGTCCATTTACTTTAAAAGACAATAAATCTGGACATTCCCAAACCCCACCATGTGCAAATAAATTTTTACCTATTTCGGACTCCTTATTCCAGTTGATTAAATTAGGTGAACTATAAAATTCAACATGATTGGCCACTGCCAAACTCATGATCCATTTTTTTGTAGGTTCATACCAGATTACTTTAGGATCTCTAAAGTCCTTTAAATTCGGGGTTTTAAGCACAGGATTCTCTGCATATTTCGTCCAAGTTTTTCCTTCGTCTAAACTATATGCAATAGATTGATTTTGAAAATCGTTCCTGCCTGATTTTTCTCCAGGCATATTGTGTTGCGTATAAATGGCGACTAAGGGTGCAATGCCACCACGTCCTAAACCACTTGTATTATTTTTATCCAATACAGCAGAGCCCGAAAAAATCATACCAATTGAATCTGGATACAAAGCGATTGGTTGTTCTTTCCAATGCACTAAATCACTACTTGTGGCATGTCCCCAATGCATAGGACCCCAAACCGTTCCATCAGGATAGTGCTGAAAAAATAAATGGTACTGCCCATTTAAAAAAATCATGCCATTGGGATCATTCATCCAGCCTTGCTGTGGCGTAAAATGAAAACGGGGTCTATACAAATTTTCATTCGTACTTTTCGCATCGGGCTGAACCTGACTTTGTACATTTGTATGTATCATAAAAAAAGACAGGATCAATAAGACGCGAAAAATATGCATTAAATATATTTTAATTAGACGAAGCCTTTAATTGTTGCAGTAATTGTATCATATCATCTTCCTTTTTGAGATTTAATTTATTCGTATTCAAATAAGCATCCAATTGAGTAGCATAATTTGGTAAAGTTTTTTTAACCGATTTCAAAGAAAGTGTGCTGCCCAAGGCAAGCATCTTTTTAGCTGCCTTATCATAGATATAAAATAAGTCATCCATAACATATTCTTTTAGCGGTGCACCACCATAAACAGCAGATTCTTTAATACGTTTACTTGTATATTTTAAAAGTTGAAATATACTAGTAGTTCCAAGGATTTCATAAAATGTGGCCGGTGTATTGTCTTCAATACTCGGGAATAAGCACATGAACAGTTTTGAAACTTTATTTTTTTGCTTGTCTACACCATAAAGGGTAAACTCTTTTGCTTGTTGATTCACCACATACAAGCCATTTTTTTGCGTATAATATAGTTTATGATCAGCGTAAGAATAGTTTAAATTAGAATCCACCGATTCCATTCCATTCACAAAAACAATTTTACCTTGGCCAAATTTATCAAACACATAAGGTGTGCCTTGGACGCCAGCAGCGCCTGCAGGTAAAATACGGCCGTTTGCGTCTGCAAATTGCACAGTCGGAACAGCATTACCAGAGATTTGAGCAAACATAGGAAGCGTCGCGGTAGAAAAAATGAGGATGAAAAGGTACTTTTTCATAAGTAGGATTGATTGATAGTGTATTCGTTGATAGAGCAAGATAAAAAAAAGGGTGCACTCAATAACATTGAGGCACCCTTTTTTATTTAATTATATTGATTAGTTCGTGTAACCTGGGTTTTGAACCATCAATGGATTCGCTTGAATCTCCGAGTTAGGGATTGGTAATAAGAATCTAAAATTACCAGACTCTAAAGTTATTTTATTGTTTTGCGCATCTGCTGCTAAACGAATAATTGGCAAGTTTCTTCTTTTAGCATCAAAGAAACGGTGTCCTTCGAAAGCTAATTCTTTGAAACGCTCATTCAATATTGCAGTAATTAAATCACCTTTTGAGCTAAAGCTAGCGTTGTTATAGTTGTTAATTCTAGCAGCTCTTAATGCATTTAAATCAGCAGCAGCACCAGTTAAATCATTTAACTCTGCTCTTGCTTCTGCACGAATCAAGTACATCTCACCAGTTCTGAAAACTTTACCGTCTGCTAACAATTCAGTTGGAGTACCGTAAGTTGTTCCAGCATATTTGTTGATTAAAATAGCACTTAAGTTTCTTGAAGAACTTGCTTTTAAAATAGGCTCTTCGAAGAAGTAAGCAGCATAACGAATATCGTTTACTTGGTCATAGCTATTTAATAAAGCTGACGAAGGCCTCCAAGTAACCGTACCAATGTTTGTAGCATTTGCAGATGTTCCTCTGTACAAAGCACCAATTCTACCACCAGCAGTGGTTGTTCTGATTAATTTGAATGCCACTTCACTATTGTTTGCATCCTTCCAAATTAATGGGAAGTTTGTTTTAGAAGCTAATGGGAATGCAGCAATGTATTCAGTTGCAAAAGCAGCTGCATTTGTGTAGTCTTTCATATACAAAGCAACTCTAGCCTGTAATCCAGTTACTGCATGTCTTGAAGCTCTAGCAATATCAGCGTTTGTAGCTGGTACGAGTGCTTTAGCAGCAACTAAGTCAGCATTCAATTTAGCCATATACGGTGCTACTGTGATTCTTGCTTGAGGCAATAAATTAGGCGTCTCCATATAAGCTAATGCCAAGGCTGTACCATCGGAAGTATTGCTATAAAATTGATATAAACCAAAATGACAGAAAGCTCTTAAGTATAAGGCTTCCCCTCTAATTCTGTTTTTAAGTGCTTCTTCGGTTGCGTTAGCAGCTTTTGCATTTGGCAAAGCAGCCAATACCCTGTTCACTCTATCTATTGTTCTGTAATACATTGGGAAAGCGGTATAGCTATCTCTGATAGAGATATCTGTAGAACCGTATTGCCATTCGTGCACAGTTGCAGCATTGTAGAACTCAGCTACTCTTACCTCATCGGTAAAAACGCTATTCAACAGGATGCCCATTTCTACGTTCATTGTTGCGTAAGCACCGATTATGCCTGACTCAACGTTTGCAACGGTCTTCAAAGCGACGTCTCCGCCGATGAAGTCGGTTTCTTTAACATCTATCACCTTAGAGCAAGAAGCAAAAAGGGATAACATTAAGAATGAACCTATAACCAATTTATTTTTTCTCATTTTATTCATTTTTTAGTTGATTAGAAATTAATGTCTAAACCTAATGTAAACATGCTAGGGTTAGGATATTCGCTCAAACTAATATTGTTACTATCTTCTGGATCAAGACCAGTCCAAGGACTCCATATTGCTAAGTTTTGACCTTGTGCATATAATCTTCCACCAGTAAACATTGGCTTACCATTTGGACCTTTAAGTGCAGGAAGTTGGTAAGCAACTACTAAGTTTCTGAAACGAACGAATTTTGCATCTTCAATATCGTCAGAAGTAAAGCCTCTATCACGACCAGATCTTTGGTATCTTTTGTTATCACCTGGAGCAGTCCATTGGTTATCAATTAACTCTCTAGAAGCTCTAACTGCAGACTGGTAACCTGGAATACCTCTTGTAATCCAGCTTTTGATGTTATTGTATCTTTGAACTTCAAATTGATAAGAGAATAAACCAGAGATTGAGAAGGCTTTGTAGCGAATTTCAAAATCCAATCCACCTTGGTGTCTTGGTAAGTAGTTACCGAATTTATCAAATTGACCTGCTTTAGCTTGGTCATTTACTATAGAACCATCTGGTGCTTCGTAAAGTGGATTACCAGTGGCAGGATCCACACCTAAGTAATTAAGTGTATAGTGTGTACCATAAGACAAACCTTTTCTGATTACGAATGTACCTAAGAAGAATTCATTCACGGCACCTAAGTCTTCAATCGTATTCTTATTGTAAGAATGGTTCAAGCCAAGTGTTACACCAAAATCACGACCCCTAATCACATCTACTTTTGCATTTAACTCCAAACCTTTGTTAGACATTCTACCAGCATTGATGTACAAGCTAGAGAATCCAGTTGTACCAGACAATGGTTGGTTAACAAATAAGTCTAAAGTTTGCTCATCATATGCATCTAAGTTGAAACGAGCACGGCCATTCCAAACACTGAAGTCAATACCAATATTTGATTTTTGAACTCTCTCAATTTTTAAATTAGGGTTACCTGGGCCAGTAGGTGCTAAACCTGTAAGGGTTGAACCCGCATACTGAGTTGTACCAAAACTAGGCACCTGAGGACCTTGGTAGTTGGTAACAGATTGTAAGCCTGCGCCATAAGAAGATGTTTGGATTGAACCAATATTTGGTATAATACCAAATGATAATCTCAATTTCAATTCAGAGAAAATTGATTGCTTGCTTAAGAAACGCTCTTGTAAAGCATTCCAAGTAAAACCAGCAGACCAAGAAGTTACTTCTCTATTCTCTTCGTTCACAATTCTTGAAGTTCCGTCACGACGGATATTCGCATTTAAAGAGTACTTGTTATCATAAGTATACTTTGCTGTAGCAAAGTAAGAACGGATACCAAATCCAGATTTTGCACTTGATGCATTTTGAGGATAAGTAGCTGCACCATTTGTTGGCAAAGGACCAGCGCCTTGACCTGTTTCAGTCAAACGCTTATCCAAGTTGAATAAAGTGAAACCTAAAGCTCTTTGGAAGCCTCTCACAACCTCAAAGTTAGCAGATGCTTCTAATTCAGATTTACCGAATCTTTCACTATACGCAACAGATGAAGTGTTAATGAACTCTGTATATAAACCACCTGATTCCTGAGTAACACCAGATTGGAAAGATTGTAAAGAACCAATGAATGAATTAGGGTTTACATAACGTCTAACAAAATTTGTAGACGAGGTTACACCCAAGTTATTTCTAACAGTTAAAGTTGGTAAAATTTTGTAAGCTAATAAACCATTACCAACTAATTTGATCTGATCAAAAGTTCTACTTGTATTTTGAAGGCCTTCAAGTAAGTTAGCAACGTTTTTTAGTGCCATTGTACTATTTGCACCAAAATTCAAACTTCCGTCTAATTTATAAGGATTCTCATAAGTCTTAGCTCTGAAAGTCATTTGGAAAGGATTTCTAGGAGAATTACCTAGAGACTCACCTTCTGATTGTTGTGTTTTTGAGAAACCTACAGTTGAGTTAAATTGTGCTGTAAATTTATCGGTAGAATGGTCTAAGTTAAATCGTAATGTATAACGTTTAAGGCTAGAATAAATATCAATACCTTCTTGATCAAAATAAGCTCCAGATAAGAAGAACTTAGTTCTATCAGATCCGCCGCTTAAAGTTAATTCATGTGATTTAGAGATACCCTCTCTGTAAAAAATATCAGCATAATCAATATCAATATTTCTTAAGCTATCCAAAGACCTTGCTTTAGATGCTGCAGTCATACCTGCTGGTATTGCTGGGTTATTTGGAGACCAAGTCCATCCTGGATTGTTCACGATTTTTTCTCTTTCCTCGTAAGCTAACATCTCACGTGTATTCATCATGTTTAATCTGTCGAAATTAGGGCGTCTAGTAATACCGTATTGTGTTTTATATGTTACAATATTTTTACCCGCTTTACCTCTTTTAGAAGTAATTACAATTACACCCGTACCACCTCTAGCTCCGTATATCGCAGCTGCTGTCGCATCCTTTAATACAGTAATAGATTCAAAATCGTCCGGGTTAAGTGTTTGCATATCAAATGCAGGAATTGGCACACCATCTAATACATACAAAGGCTGTGCACCAGCACCTTGAAGTGATTTGATACCACGAATGGTGATTACTGCACTAGAACCTGGTTGACCAGATCCAGAGTTAACCAACATACCTGGAACACGACCTTGGAAAGCTTGGTCGAATGAACCTACTGGTACATCGTTTACAGTTTTACCACTAATTGTAGTTACGGCACCCGCGAATTTAGATTTACTTTCACGAGCGTACCCTGTAATTACAACCTCTTCCAATTCGGCTGTTACTGATGCTAATTCAACATTAATTGTAGTAGCAGCACCAATAGTTCTAGAAAGCTTTGCATATCCGATAATACTAAAGCTTAAAGATTTTTGATCTGTAACATTGATTTGGTAATTACCATTTGCATCAGATAAAGCATTCACTTTACCAGCATTCACTGTTACGCCTCCTAATCCTTGCTTAGTTTTTTGGTCAACTATCTTTCCAGAGATCTTCTTGGACCCCTGAGCCAATACTTGAAGCGCAAAACAAAAAACAAGAGAAGACAATAAAACAACTTTTCTCATGTGATTGATTTTTAATTAGACTACGAATATAAGCAAAATTTTAACAAATTGTTATAATATAGGCTCGAAAAATAGGTGCAATAACGTAGTATAAATTTTATTTATATTCAGTATAAATATTAATCATAAAAATGAGTGATTTATTAAACAAAATTGGCTTTAGCAATCGTTTTTATTGCGCATTTAAGCAGTTTTACCATTTTTTGGAGAGGTTAAGACGAAGCATAAACATAGTTACACTAATATTCTAAAATTGTAGGACCTTAGAACTCTAAATCAATGGCTATGGCAATATCAGTATGGGAACAGTCAACCTACTTTGCACCTAAGGACTTGGTGATTGTAGGCTGTGGCTTTGTGGGATTGTGGACCGCCTATGAAGCCATCCACCAAAACCCAAAATTAAACATTACAATACTAGAACGTGGCACTATCCCTTCTGGGGCAAGCACACGTAATGCGGGCTTCTCTTGTTTTGGAAGTGTATCCGAATTGATGTCAGATATTCAGTTAATGGGCGAAGCTGCGATGCTAGAGACTGTGAAGATGCGCTATGATGGACTACAAAGAATTCAAAAAGTGTTTAAAGCAAAAGAGATAGACTATAACCAGTGGGGCGGCTATGAATTATTTGAAGGGAAAAAAACAAATTTAGAATCGGATATTGCTTATTTAAATAAAATTTTGGCACCCGCATTAAAAACGCCAAAAAAGAATGGTACATATTTACCCATCTACACCAATGCGAGTAAGGATATTAACAAATTAGGTTTTCAGGGAATCGAGGCTTTGGCATTTAATCAATTAGAGGGCCAATTAAATTCAGCAAAATTAGTATTGGCTTTACAAAAAGCAGTGCAAGCAAAAGGCGTACAAATTCTTTTTAATACTGAGGTTAAAAAATTCAAAAGTCATAAAAAAGGCGTGACCATCACAACAAATTTAGAGGCAGTTTTAGAGACAAAACAATTTTTAGTTTGTACCAACGGATTTGCAAAACAATTGATCCCTGGTTTAGATGTAGTGCCAGCAAGAGGACAGGTATTTGTGACAGAGCCTATTAAAAATTTAAAATTCAAAGGCTGTTTCCATTTTGATGAAGGCTATTATTATTTCCGCAACCTAGGCAATCGCTTATTATTAGGTGGCGCAAGAAATGCAGATTTTAAAAATGAAAAAACATACTCATTAGAGACATCGGCTACCATACAAAAAGTGTTAGAGGATTTTATGATGCAACGTATCCTGCCTAAGGGATCCAAGAAACCAAAAATTGAATTAAGGTGGAGTGGTACGATGGGCATAGGTTCAATCAAAAAACCAATCATTGAACAAGTCCAACCCAATGTTTACTGTGCAGTACGCATGAGTGGCATGGGAGTTGCTATTGCACCTATTGTGGCTAAGAAAGCATTGAAATTAATGAAGGGGTAGTTTATTGACTACAAATCCGAAGTGCTTGTTCGACATCAAAAACTGGGATAGCACTTTTTTTAAACCCTTTTTTATCTCTACTAACAATCAAATCAATTTTTTTATTGGACAACGCAGCATAATACTGCACTGCGTCTTCGAAATCAGAAAATTCAGAATGTATAGATTGATTTATGATATTACTATTAACCTCTAATAGTTCTGTCAAGTCATATAAAGTAGTCAAATGTGAAATGACAATTTTAGGAGATTTAATCAGCTTGTTTAATAAATAATACACATTCGTATAAGAATTTGCAGAAATAAAAGGTTTTTTATTGTTATGAGCGTATAAATCAAAAAGTTCAGTTGCTGCATTCGAAAAACTTGCTCTATTTCCAAGAAAGTCTATGATTACATCCGTATCTATAAAAATATTTTTCATTTTATTTATTATATCGTTCAAGTAATATTTTTCCAAGTTCTTTTTTATAATCAAAATTCTTTGGAAGATTTATTATCCCTTTTAACTTAGCAATAGAAGGATGCAACTTTTTAGTTTTATTTTTTTCAACTTTCCCATTAACTGCAACTGCTTTTAAATAGTTTTCTACCAAAGAAGAAAGACTTTCCTCTTTTTTCTTGGCATAAATTTTTGCGTTATAGATCACTTCATCTTCCACCACAAGGGTCAATTTTGTTTTCATTACACGTGTATTTTAAAGTATAAATATACGTGTAATTAGGTATTTGATAAAAAATAAATAAAACAATTAGTATCTTAGAAACCTTTCTAATACTATCTTTGCGCCATGGGTCAAAAGAAACTAATCAAGTTTGCCGCTATTAAGGAATATAATAATGTCTTGGAATTTCCACAGGACATGCAGGGCAAATGGGCTGCTTTTTTTGATGGATTAAAAAACGG
>CAMDNL010000028.1 GCA_945902975.1 Chitinophaga pinensis | reverse complement strand
GTAGAAACTTTTTACCAATTAAATCGTGCAAAAAATATGGAGGATTATTCCAAAGCAATTCAATTATGGAAATGCCCTGGACAAAATTTTGTGGTTGCCACTAAAACTGGAGATATCGCCATTAAACAACAAGGCGATTTTGTGGCAAGGTGGGATAGACAAGGTGACTTTATCATGCCAGGTGGAGATAGCAGTTATGATTGGCAGGGTATGATTCCTTTTGAAGAAAATCCAATGATTTTGAATCCTGAAAGAGGATTTGTGAGTAGCGCTAATCAAAAATCAACAGATGCAAGTTATCCATATTATTTAGGTACTGCAAGTTCATTCCCTTTATATAGAGGCATTAGTGTTAACCAACAATTATCTGGTAAGACACAAATTACTGCTCAAGATATGCAAGCATTACAAACCAATAACTATAATGTGTTTGCGAAACAAGCAAGACCTGCTTTAATGAAGTTTGTAGAGCTGAGCAAGTTAACTAAAGAGGCGCAACGCATGGTTGGAACGATGACTCAATGGAATTTATACAATGATCCGTCCGAAAAAGGTATCACTATTTTTAAATTGATTTGGGATAGTGTGGAGAACGCTGTTTGGGGTGATGAATTAGCAGGTGCATCCATTCCATTGACCAAGCCTGAATCCTTTGTTTTATTAGAGCAAATGTATCGTGATTCTAATTTCAGGGTAGCCGATGATATTAGAACAAAGGACAAAATAGAAAGCTTGAAAGATCAAGTGCTATTGGGTATAGAAAAAGCAACAGTGAAATGTCTTGAATTAGAAAAAGAAAATAAATTGAGCTGGGAAGCATTTAAAGCAACAAGGGTTTTGCACCTTACAAAAATACCAGTATTGAGTAGGTTGAATTTACCAATTGGGGGAGGGGTGAATATCATCAATGCCACCGGTGAAAATCACGGACCTAGTTGGAGAATGGTGGTGCATTTGACGGATGAAATTGAAGCCTATGGATTGTATCCGGGAGGGCAGAGTGGGAATCCGGGAAGTCCTTATTATGATAGCTTTGTAGATTATTGGGCAGCTGGTAAATATTATAGATTACTATTCTTACCTAAAGAAAAATTAAAGCAACATGAGCGCACAAAATGGCATATTCAATTTAAAAAAGCAGTTGCTTAATATTAAAAGATCAACTTAAAAACATTCTTATGAAATTTATTCTTTCAATAATATTAGTAGCATTAGTGACCTATGCCATCGGTATCTACGGAAACTTGCCTTGGTGGAGTTTTGTAGTAACTAATTTAATCATTGCCATTGCATTGCCCATTAAGCCTTTACAATCTTTCATTGCCGGTGCACTTGGTGTGGGTGCTTTGTGGGCTGGCTTAGCTTTTGGGATTGACTTAGCAAATAACCATATTCTATCTACCAAAGTAGCTCAGATCCTTCCATTAGGAGGTTCATACATCGCTTTAATTGCGGTGACTGGAATAGTAGGTGCTTTGTTAGGAGGACTTGCTTCCCTAACTGGATCATTTGTTAGAAAACCTGAATAGGGTTAACTTTGGGGTCAATTTGCTTAATCTGTAATTGAGCTTAAATTAAATCCATATGGCACAACTGCACAACCGTGTTTCAAACAAAGAGTTGAAACAGAAACTCTACGAGGAAACTTTTGAGCGAACCACGATTAGTTTTTACAAGTATTTTACAATTCAAGATCCAGCCAAATTTAGAGATGACATGTACCAAGCATTAAATGCAATGCAGGTCTTTGGTCGTATCTATATTGCTACCGAAGGGATCAACGCACAAATTAGTGTACCCACGCATTTATTTGAAGCCTTCAAAGGGTATCTTTTTTCAATTCAACCACTCGAAGGTATTCGATTGAACAAGGCGGTGAATGACAATGGAAAAAGTTTTTGGGTATTGAAAATAAAAGTAAGAGAAAAAGTAGTGGCTGACGGGATTGAGGATCCCAACTTTAGCATGGAGAATAAAGGCAAGTATGTGAATGCCGAAAAGATGAATGCATTGTTAGCATTGCCAGATACCATTGTGATAGATATGCGCAATCATTATGAATATGAAGTAGGGCATTTTGACAATGCCATTGAAATTCCATCTGATACTTTTAGAGACCAGTTACCGATGGCTGCAGAAATGATGCAGCCACATAAGGATAAAAATATTATCATGTATTGTACTGGTGGGATACGATGTGAGAAAGCGAGTGCGTATATGTTACACGAGGGGTTTAAAAATGTATATCATTTAGAAGGTGGTGTCATTCATTATGCCAATCAAATAAAAGCCGCGGGATTAGAAAGTAAATTCAAAGGAAAAAATTTCGTCTTTGACGATCGCTTAGGGGAGCAAATTACCGATGATATTATTGCCAGTTGTCACCAGTGCGGCAAGCCTGCAGATACCCATACCAATTGCAAAAACGATGCTTGTCATTTGCTTTTTATACAATGTGATGCTTGTGCAAAATCATTTGATGGATGTTGTACCACTGCATGCAAAGATGTCTATCATTTGCCGCTAGAAGCACAAGAGGCGTTGAGAAAAGGCGTAAAAAAAGGGTTGCAGGTATTTAATAAAGCCAAAGAAAGATTAAGACCAAGACTCGGGATTGATATTGAAGTCAAATAAAAGAATGAATAAATGAAATCCCGACCAAGGCCGGGATTTTTTTTATTGTATTCCTAAATTATTCAATGCATTTTGAATCAATTGAAAAGTCTCAGCTTCTGATTTTGATTCAGGTTGAAAAGCTTCTCCAATGATTTGTTCATACAATTCTATATATCTTTTTGAAATGGTTTGAATCCACTCTTCAGACATAGCTGGCACTGTTTGTCCTTCCTTGCCCATAAAATTATTTTCAATCAACCACTCTCTTACGAATTCCTTGCTTAATTGTTTTTGCTTTTCTTGATTGGCTTGTCTAGCTTCAAATCCATCTGCATAAAAATACCTGGATGAATCAGGGGTATGAATTTCATCCATTAAATAAATCGTATCCCCAATCTTCCCAAACTCATATTTTGTATCTACTAAAATCAAGCCTCTTTTTGCAGCAATGGCCTTTCCTCTTTCAAATAAGGCTAGGGCATATTTTTCTAAAATGGCCCAATCTTCTGCAGAAGCTAACCCCTCGGCAATGATGGCTTCCTTTGAAATATCTTCATCATGCCCTTCACTTGCTTTAGTAGATGGGGTGATGATAGGATTTGGGAAATAGTCATTTTCTTTTAGTCCTTCCGGTAGTGTCACGCCACAAAGTGTCCTCCCGCCAGCCTGATAAGTTCTCCAAGCATGTCCCACTAAATTGCCTCTCACGACCATTTCGATCTTAAAAGGGGTACATTTATGACCAATGGCCACATTTGGGGCAGGGGTGCTGATGAGCCAATTTGGACAAATATCCTTGGTGGCTTCGAGCATATAGGCAGCAATTTGGTTTAAAACCTGTCCTTTAAAGGGGATTGGCTTAGGCAAAATGACGTCAAATGCAGAGATACGATCACTTGCTATCATTACAAGTAGTTCATTTTCAATGTAATAGACGTCTCTTACTTTTCCGTGGTAGGTATTTAAAAGGCCGGGGATAGTGGTTGGGTTCATGCTACGAAAATAAAAACTTTAACAGTATTTTGATAATTTTTTCTGATTTGCTAACAATTTGGTATTTTGAGATACAATTCAATTAAAAAACAATTTATTATGACAAGATTACTAACTCGTTTTAGCCTTTTTTGTGCGGTTGCATTTACTGCAATTAGTGCAATGGCTCAAAATGCAGGAACAATCACAGGAACTGTAAAAAATGGAACCAGTGGTGAAACCATCGCTGCAGTATCAGTTACAGTGAAAGGCTCATCTGTTGGAACCTATACAGATGATAAAGGAAATTTCAAATTAAATGTAACTCAAAAAGCACCATATACATTGGTTTTTAGCTCGGTAGGTTTTGAAGGCCAAGAGCAGGTGGTGAATGCTGGAACATCTAAAGTAGATGTGACTTTAAAGCAAGCATTTACGCTAGGTACTGAAGTTGTTGTTGCAGCTTCAAGAGTTGCGGAGCGTATTTTAGAATCTCCAGTGACGATTGAAAGAATCAGCAATGCAACCATTAAGACTGCACCAGTAGCAAACTATTATGACTTATTGGGTACTTTAAAAGGGGTGGATGTGAACATCGCCAGTTTAACTTTTAAAAGTATTAGCACAAGAGGTTTCAATGGTAGTGGTAACAGCCGTCTAAATCAATTTGTGGATGGAATGGACAACCAGGCCCCTGGTTTGAACTTCTCAGTAGCTAGTATTATTGGTTTAACAGAATTAGACGTAGACAATATCGAATTATTACCAGGTGCATCTTCTGCATTATATGGTCAAGGAGGTATGAACGGTACTGTTTTGATTAACAGTAAAAATCCATTTAAATACCAAGGTTTAAGCTTTCAAATTAAACAAGGTATCAACCACATTGATAACAAACAGCGTCCTTTAGCTCCTTATAAAGACTGGACAGTTCGTTATGCAAAGAAAATTGGTGATCGTTTTGCATACAAATTCAGCATGCAATACACAGAAGCGGATGACTGGAGAGCGAATAGCGATCAAAACTATTCTAGAACAACTGGTTCACAATTGGGTCAAACTATTCCTGGTAACAGGGCATCTGATCCAAACTATGATGGTGTTAACTTTTATGGTGATGAAACAACAAGTAATTTAGCTGGTGTTGGTACTGCTGTTAGAAGCGGTGTCTTAGCTTCTTTAGTGGGCTCTTTGGGAACTGCTGCAGGTACTGCCACTTTTAATAGTTTATACAATGCGGCACTTTCATTCCCTACATTAGCTTCATACCAAGCATTCTTAACTGGTGCTGGTGGCGCTGCCTTAGGTGCAAATGCTGCATTCTTATGGGGTGATAGAAGAGGATATTTTAACAATGTGAATGTAAGTAGAACAGGATATGCCGAGCAAGATGTTGTAGATCCAACTGCATTGAACGTTAAATTCCAAGGGTCTTTACACTACAAAATCAC
The DNA here is from genome assembly GCA_945902975.1 of Chitinophaga pinensis. Taxonomy (GTDB): domain Bacteria; phylum Bacteroidota; class Bacteroidia; order Chitinophagales; family Chitinophagaceae; genus Sediminibacterium; species Sediminibacterium pinensis_E. Next base: position 7,804 of record CAMDNL010000028.1, on the reverse strand, counting down.
GGACGATATAGAAGCATCTTTTTCTGCCTATAACGGATCTGGAAATACGGTGTATACAGGAAGTGACCGTTATTCAATTAAGGATTTTAGCATGGGTCAGTATAAATTAGAATTAAAGTCTAGAAACTGGTACGTAAGAGCGTATACAACTTTAGAGAATTCTGGTGCATCTTTTAATTCAACGATTGCTGCACGTTATTTCAATGAAGCATGGAAACCTAGTACAACTTGGTATCCAACTTATGCTGCTACTTATTCTACTTTATTAAGTCTTGGCCTGAATCAACAAGCTGCACATGCAGGAGCTAGATCAAACGCGGATGTTGGAAGACCAACTGGTTACCTTGGTAACAATGCAATGTTCCAGTCTTTAGTAAGCACTCCAATTTCTCAAGGTGGTGCGATGTTCTTAGAAAGAACTTCTATGCGTGCAGCTGAGGGTCAATACAATTTAACAGAAGCTTTCGGTTTAGCTAAGTACAACGCTGATTTATTAGTAGGTGGAAGCACAAGACAATTTATATTGAATTCTCAGGGTACTTTGTTTGCTGATACAGCTGGAAATATTAAGATCAATGAGTCTGGTGCTTATGCACAATTGTCTAAGCGTTTCTTAGATGATTTATTTAAGATCTCATTTTCTGGTCGTTATGATAAAAATGAAAACTTCCAAGGTCGTTTTACACCAAGAGCATCTTTGGTTGTGAAATTAGAAGAAGATCATAATTTACGTCTTTCTTATCAAACAGCTTACCGTTTCCCTACAACTCAAAACCAATGGATCAATTTATTAGTTGGTGGTGGTACAAGATTAATGGGTGGTTTGCCACAGTTAAGAAATTTCTACAAATTCAATACCAATCCGGCATATTCTTTAGCGAGTGTGAATGCTTTTGGTGCTTCTGCATTAGCGGGCGCTCCAAATCCAGGTTTATTGAAAGTACAAGCTTTCCCAGAGTTCAAGCCTGAGTCTATGACTTCTTTTGAAGTGGGTTACAAGGGTTTAGTCGCTAAAAAATTATTGATCGATTTCTATTACTATTTTGGTGCATATGAAAACTTCATTAGTGGGGTAACTGTGTTACAATCTAGAAATGCAGCAGCGCCTAGTCCACTAGATGTTTTATCTGCAGATAAGCGTATCGCTTATTCTATCTCTACGAATGCGACTCAAAAAGTAAAATCTTCTGGATGGGGTCTTTCATTAGACTATATATTACCTGCTAACTTTACTGTGAATGGTAGTATTTATGGTGATCAAATTGGAGGTTTAGAAGAAGGATTTATTGCTTACTTCAACACGCCAAAAATGAGAGCAAACGTTGGATTGAATAATAGTGGTTTTGCATTAAAGAATCGTTTAGGATTTAGTGCAATCTATCGTTACCAAGATGGCTTTACTTACGAAGGTACATTCGGAGTAGGTCAAGTATCATCATTCAACACTTTAGATGCTGTATTAACTTACAAATTACCTGCAATCAAGTCCTTGATTAAAATGGGTGGTACCAATATTATGAACACTTATTATAACACTGCACATGGTAGCCCAGCAATTGGTGGATTGTACTATGTAAGCTTTGCTTATAACGTGTTTTAAATTGACTCAGATGGGTTAGTTCCTAATCCCTTCCCGATTTTCGGGAGGGGATTTTTTTTGCGCCTAATCTTAGTTTTTCCTTGATAAAACGCTATTTTTGCATTTCAAAATAAAAATGATTTTTCCATGCGATCAATAGCCTTTAGAGAAGCCTTACGCGAAGCAATGAACGAAGAGATGCGAAGAGATGAGCGTGTATTTTTAATGGGTGAGGAAGTAGCAGAATACAATGGTGCTTATAAAGTAAGTCAAGGCATGTTGGCTGAATTTGGACCAAAAAGAGTGATAGACACACCTATTTCTGAATTAGGTTTTACTGCAGTTGCAGTGGGTGCAGCACAAAATGGATTAAGGCCTATTGTTGAATTCATGACTTGGAACTTTGCGGTTTTGCCATTGGATCAAATTTTAAATACGGCTAGCAAAATGTTGGCAATGAGTGGCGGTCAAATTGGTTGCCCTATCATTATGAGAGGTCCTAATGGAAGTGCTGGTCAATTGGGTGCGCAACACTCCACTGCTTTTGAAAGTTATTTAGCAAACATTCCTGGTATTAAAGTGGTATCGCCTTCCAATGGATATGACGCAAAGGGTTTATTAAAACAAGCAATACGTTACGAGGAAGATCCAATCATGTTCTTAGAAAGTGAAGTGATGTATGGAGATAAATGTGAAGTACCTGAAGAAGAATATTATATCCCATTAGGAAAAGCAGATGTGAAGCGTCCAGGTAGAGATATTACGATTGTCTCTTATAATAAAATGATGAAAGTCGCTTTATCAACTGCAGATGAATTAGAAAAAGAGGGTATCAGTGCAGAAGTGATTGACCTAAGAATCATTCGACCTTTAGACTGGATGACGGTATTAGAGAGTGTTAAAAAAACCAACCGTTTAGTGATCATTGAAGAGCAATGGCCTTTTGCTTCAGTGTCATCTGAGCTAAGTTACCGTATACAAAAAGAAGGGTTTGACTATTTAGATGCCCCAATCAGAAGAATCACTAGTGCAGATGCACCGATGCATTATGCGCCTAATTTAACTGCATTGGCTATTCCTGATGTAAGCCGTTCAGTGAAATTGGTTAAAGAAGTGTTACAGCAATATAAGTAGTTGCTAAATCCTTGTTTTTGACCATTTAAACAGCAGCAGTACAGCTAATAAATAATTTATATAATATCCCTTACAAAGGGATATTTTTGTACTATCTAATTATATGATTATGGGCATGATCCTTTTTATCCTTTATTGGTTGGGCTGGCATATCGGTATTTATACGATGTTGAGAAAAGCAGGTGTGCCTGCAAACAAAGCCATCATTCCAATTTACAATACTTGGGAAGTGGTTCAACTATGCAAGATTCCAAAGATTTGGTTTTGGATCCAACTCATTCCAATTGTGGGTCAATTTGTAAGTCTATGGATTACGATCCTATTTGTAATGCATTTCAAGAAAGTGAATTTAATGCATCATACATTAACGGTGCTAGTTCCTTTCATCTATTTACCCTACCTAGGATTGGATAAAAAAGAACAATGGTATGGGGATGCAGCATTGGAGCATTACCATAAGCCAGGATCAAGAGAGTGGGTGGATGCAGGGGTCTTTGCGATTGTAGCTGCAACTTTGATAAGAACATTTTTATTTGAAGCTTATGTGATTCCAACAGAGAGTATGGAAAAGACTTTGTTAGTGAACGATTTTTTATTTGTTGACAAAGTTACTTATGGTGCAAGAATTCCACAAACACCATTGACTTTCCCTTTTGTGCATAATACATTGCCTGGTGCACCAACAACGCCTTCTTATTTAAAATGGGTTCAACTAGATTACAAACGATTTCCTAAATTAAGAGCCGTCAATAGAAACGATGTGGTTGTGTTTAATTTTCCAGCAGGAGATACCATCATCAACCTGCCTGAGTTTGGTTCTAAGATTCCTTACTATGATGTATTAAGAAGTCCTCAATACAATAATGACCGAGCAAAATTGCAGGCGGATTATCCAATTTTAGTGCATCCAATGGATAAGACAGACAATTATATTAAAAGATGCGTGGGCATTCCTGGTGATGTGATTGAAATTAAAAAAAGTCAATTATGGGTGAATGGTGCACCAGCATTGGTGGCGCCGTTTATGCAGACAGAATATTTAGTAGAAACGGATGGCAGACCTCTAGCAGAAGACTTTATTCAAGACAGTTTAGGCATCAACATCAATGAAGCGACAGCCGATTTTCAATTTATAGAAGGGCAACCGAATATGTTTAAATTAAATCTCACTGCAGCTGCTGCTTCAAGTTTAAAAAAATTACCGAATGTAAAATCTGTTGTTTTATTTGAAGACCAGAATGTGGGCTATACCTTCCCCAATGACATCCTTCATTTTCCTTGGACTGCAGATAATTTTGGACCAATACGTATTCCTAAAAAAGGAGATCAAGTGCCATTGAATGATAGTACAATAGAACTGTATAGAAGAGTGATAGAAGGGTATGAGCAACAAAAATTAACGACTCAAAATGGGCAATACTTTATCAATGGTAAAGCTGCTAAGACGTATACGATTCAAGCAAATTATTATTGGATGATGGGAGACAATCGTCATCGTAGTCAAGATAGTCGTTATTGGGGTTTTGTTCCTGAGACCCATATTGTTGGACGCGCAGCTTTGATTTGGTTTAGTTATAGTCAATCCATCAGATGGAATAGGCTCTTTAATTTGATAAAATAAAAAGCATGCATAAGAAATTCGAATTCGAATACGAAGAGTTGGATGCGAAAGAAGGGTTAGTTCCGGAGGATTTAATTTTATTAAATGCTGCCTTTAAAGCAGTGGATACTGCTTTTGCGCCTTATTCAAAATTTAAAGTAGGTGCAGCGGCAAGATTATCAAACGGCCAAATTATTTTAGGATCTAATCAAGAGAGTGCAAGCTATCCTGTAGGTATTTGTGCGGAAAGAACACTCTTAAATAGTATAGGAAGTCAATTTCCAAATGAAACCATTCAAGCCATGGCCATCAGTTACTTACCGAATGGTGTTGCATCAGATCATCCATTATCTCCTTGTGGTATGTGCCGACAATCCTTACTAGATTATGAAATAAGATATAAGGCCCCAATCAAGCTTATTTTGGCTGGAAAGACTGGAAAGGTGATGTTGATACCATCCGCTTCCCATATACTCCCTTTTGGCTTTACAGGCTCCATACTAGATCAATAAAGAACAAAGTCTAGTCCACTACATCCACTATGTTTAAATAAATTACCTAGTCTAATAATTTAGCTAATTCAATTAGATCCTCTTGCTTAAATTGGAGTGTTGGACTCTGAAAACACTTCGCAAATTCAAGGATCATTTTTTTAATTACTCTTTGGTTGGAAAGCCGCTTATAATAAATTGTTTTGGGCTCAATATTGTGTCTTAAAAAATATTGGTCCATGTCTTTTTGAGAAAAAGGATGTCCAGATGTGCCTTCGACATAAAATTGAATAAATTCTTGAGGGTTAGGTACAATTTCATGCGGTTCCCAATCTGCACTAAAATAGGCAAGAATACATTGCTTTGGAATATTGATCCATTCGGCATGAATTTCTAATTGTTGGCATAGTTCAGCATAGATCAAGGAATTCGCAAATGCATTCCCTGGTTTAGATTGCAGAGGGGAGGATACTAAAAAATCTTCTGGATTTTCATAACCAACTTCGACCCCTTTAATTTGATAATAGCTAAATAAAATATTTCGAATGACATTCGCTTGTTCTAAAGGCGTCAAATAATTATTTAATTCAAGCCAGATATTGCGTCTAATTTTTTCTAATTGATGTCTTAATGGATCCAATGCTAATTCGGGAAACTGATACTTAACCAAAATCAATGCACCTTCAAAAAGAGATGGCTTAGGGATGGCTGCCCAGTCCCTCAATTGTTGCTGAATGTCTTTTAACCGAAGTCGGTAGATCATTTTTTCGATCCGTTCTAATGTCGTTTCCTCTAAAGTATTTTCCCATAAATTTTCTAAATCGGGAATGATAGGCGTGCCGTAGTCCAGTAATCTAGTTGCAATTGTACTAAATACTTCCTCATCAGGATCGTCCATGAGGGTGAATAAGGCTTTTATTTCTTCATTTTTTGGCAACATGGGCAATAATATCTTGCTTTTTTCTTACTCAAATTGACAAAAAAATTATTAAATAAACCATTTAAGTTATACATCCCTTGTGGATATAAAGTTGATTCATGACATACTAATGTTCATTGTTTAACGTTGGTACATTTTTTAAGTGTTTTTTAGCATATTTAAGCCATTATGAGCCATTAATTGTCGTACTTTGTGTATACTAAATTCTAACCTGCTTATGCAAACTCAACCTGTTTCAGTTCCTAAATTCACGGTCGTGCAGAAGTCATTACATGCCGAACTAAAGAGGAGAGTGAACCAATATTTAGATGAACATACTATTCGTGGTACTGGTAATTATAAACTCTTTACAAAAGCAGTTATTCTTATTAGCTTATTTTTAATTACTTATGTTCATTTGGTATTTTTTACCCCACCAACAACCATTGCGATTGTGGAGTGTTTATTTTTTGGTGGCCTAATAGCTGCCATAGGATTCAACGTTATGCATGATGGCAGTCATGGTAGTTTTAGCAAATACGCATGGTTGAATAAATTAGCTTCTTCCTCTATTAGTATTCTTGGAGCAAGCCGTTTTATGTGGAGCATGAAGCATGTCACAATTCACCACACGTATACGAATATCGACGGCGTAGATGATGACATAGAAGTAGGGGTTTTAATGCGTATGGCGCCAACACAAAAACATTTTTTAGTACATCGTTTCCAACATATTTATTTTGTAATTCTTTACATGTTATTGTATGTGTTTTGGCTTTTCTTTACCGACTACAATAAATATTTCAAGCGTAAGATTGGTTCTATTCCTTTGAAAAAAATGGCGATTGCAGACCATCTTGAATTCTGGATTGTAAAGGTGTACCATGCAGCCATCTTTGTGGTGGTGCCAATCCTGATGTTAGGCTGGCAAGCTTGGTTGATTGGATTTATTTTGAGTACCTTTTTTGCTGGCTTCATTTTAAGTATTGTATTTCAGTTGGCGCATACAGTAGAACATACTGAATTCCCAATTGCGATTCAGCCAGAGAATAGAATGCCAGATGAGTTTGCAGCACACCAAATTCAAACAACGGCTAATTTTGCTACAAAAAGTAAACTAGTTAGTTGGTTAGTAGGCGGTCTGAATTTTCAAATTGAACACCACTTGTTTCCAAAAATTTCACATGTGCATTACCCTGCAATTAGTAAGATTGTGAAAGAAGCATGCGCAGAATTCAAATTGAATTATATCGAATACCCAACGGTATTAGAGGCTGTTAAAGCACATGTTCAGTTCTTAAAATCGATGGGAAATCCAAGCCCATCTGTTGCTTAATTAAAATTATTAGAGGTCTAATATAGAAGCCCTTAGAAAAAATACAATAATCATTCACTCTCTGCTCGCAAGCTCGAAAGTTCGTTCATGATTAGTATTTCTTTCTAAGGGCTTTATTTATTGTAGCCTTTGATGCTTTTTATGCTTTCTTTTTTCTTGCAGTTTTACGTGGAGGATTCTTTTTCAATTCTTCTATGATCTCCTTCACTTCCTCAATCGTTAATGTCTCTACTTTTTCTTGCTGCTCTTTTGTGAGTTTAAAATTGCGTAAGCCTTGCTTGATATACGGGCCATAAGGGCCTCTTAATAATTGAATTTTTTCTTTTTCAAATACTTTGATCGTGCGTTCGTCTTTTGCCTTACGCTTTTCTGCAATCATTGGCGTCAATTCCTCAAGGGTAACAGTATAAGGGTCCATCTCCTTGTTTAAAGAGTAGAACTTCTTACTATGAGCCGCATAAGGGCCAAATCGGCCAATATTTACGGAGACTTCCTCTTCTTCAAATAAACCTAAGGCTCTAGGAAGCTTAAATAATTCCATTGCTTCGTCAAAACTGATGGTTTCGATACTTTGAGACGCCTTTAATTTTGCAAATCTTGGTTTTTCTTCTTCATCCTGGTGGCCAATTTGAACCATTGGGCCATATCTACCCATACGAGCAATCAATTTTTTTCCACTCACTGGGTCAAATCCTAATTCACGTTCTCCTTTTGCGCGCTCAGCTGTTTCTAAAGTATGTTCAAT
>CAMDNL010000027.1 GCA_945902975.1 Chitinophaga pinensis | reverse complement strand
TATAAATAGTCAATCGTTTCTTGATACCGCATAGGCATTGCGTGGCTTATTGGAGATCGAATTTGAATTTCACAGTCACTGTAGAACTATGATCAGCCGAATTGAAACTAATTTTTGTCAAGTATTCTTTGATTGCGCTTTTGTATTTTGGGTCATTGGAGGAGGAGCCTCTTGTAATTTGAATAAATCTTCCCACACCACTAGGATTGACTTCGATCTCTGCATAAATAGTTGCAGGGGGAACATCTCCATTAAATGAATAGGTCTTTGTAACACGGCGGTCACCTTTGGTTACAAAAGGTCCGCCGCTACCAGTATAGGCTTTGCCATTGATAGAGCCATTTTCAACGCCTTGGTCTCCTTTGCCTCCAGATATGCCTTGGTCTTTCACATTATTATAACTGTCTTGATTATTGCCACCAGCCCCGTTTCCACCCGCATATTTCCCCATTAAAGCTTTAGGCTTTGCAGGGATAGGCACGGGATTGTTTTTTGCAGTATTTTTTACTTTGCCAGAACGAATGGCTTCGTCATTGGCATCATTGGAGACTGCATTTATTTTGGAAGCCACAGTAGAAGCCGCTTTTGTTTTATTGGATGTAGCCCCTTTCTCAGGAGCAGGCGCTGCTTTACTCATTGGAGGGATTTCCCCAGCACCAGTATTGCTATTACCTAAATTCACCTCCATATATTCAGGCAATGGGGGAACTACTTTAGGTGCAGGTTCCTGAAATTTTGAAACAAAAAAGATCAGCGAAAGTCCAAGACAGATCAGTCCAGTATAGACAGCAGCTTTAATATTCTTTTCTTGTTCAAAACTCAATTGCATAGTTTAAAATTAATGCAAAAAAACGTCATATCCCAATCTAAGCAAGGTGGCTACGATCACAATTAAGAAAATTTTACGAATAAATTGGTTGCCCTTCTTTAAAGCCATTCTAGAACCAAAAAATCCACCTGCGGCGTTACATATAGACATGGGGATGGCCACCGGCCAAAGGATGACGCCCTTGCCTATAAATAAGATCAAAGAGCCGAGATTAGTAGAAAGGTTCACAATTTTTGCATGCGCACTAGCTTGCATAAAATCATATCCTAAAATTGCAATGAATGCAAGTACAAATAAACTTCCTGCCCCAGGGCCAATGAAACCATCGTAAAAACCAATGACTAGGCAAATTAGGATGCCTTTTAGCATCGGAAATTGAATATCATTCTTCTGCACGGATTGTCCAAGGTCCTTTTTGGTAAATGTATAAATCGCCATCGCAAGCAATACAAAAAAGATCACTGGTTTCATAAATTGACTACTCATTCTAGTGAGTAATAAAGAACCAGAAAAAGCAGCAGTAAATGCAATGATCGTATATAGGAGTATTCTTAAAAATGGAATTTTAACCCTTTGTAAATATTGATAGGTAGCGAAACAGGTTCCTATAAAAGAGGGCACTTTAAGTGTGCCAATGACTGTTGAAACTGCTTGCGTCGGCATTACAATCAATCCTGCTGGCACTTGAATCAATCCGCCACCGCCTACCACCGCATCCACATAGCCTGCTATAAAGGCAATTAAACATAAAAATAAGATGGTACTAAGCGCCATGTTTTATTTTTGAAGGCCAGGTGTTGATCACGATTCCGCAAATAATAATCCCACCACTAATGATTTGAAAAATATTGAATTGCTCATTCAAAATAAATAATGCTTCAATGGAACTTAGGAAGGGGATTAAAGTACCAAACAAAGCTGTCTTTGCTGATCCTAGCGTGTGTATGGCTTTATTCCATAACAAATACGCAATGGTAGAGTTACCAATTCCTAAATATAAAACGATGAATAAAAGTTGTTTGTTAAAATGAACAGGTTGAATATAATTCATTTCATAAATGGCAAATGGGCATAATAAAATAGTACCAATTGCAAAAAGTACAAGTAGAAAACTATTATTTGAAATACCTATTGGTTTTTTACGAACAAAAACATTGTAACTACCAAAGCATAATCCAGCACCAATCATCCATAAATCACCTTTCGTAATTTTAAAATGCAGTAAAGTATTGAGGTCGCCTTTACTTAATAAAACGAGGATACCAACAATGCCTAAGATAATCCCTGTGATACTTTTCCAATTTAATTTTTCTTGTACGAGCCATGCTGCAAGTAAAGTAGCAACAATCGGATGAATCGTTGATCCAAACAATGCCATATTAATAGCCGTTGTTGAATGACCAGCTTGGTAAATCATGGTGTTGTATAAAGCGACACCAACGAGTGCCATCCAGAAAAAATAACTAAAATTGGCCTTGAATAATTGCTTTTCTTTTTTAAAATTTTGGATCGCAAATGGCAGCATCGTAATGGTAGCAATAGACCATCTAAAAAACGCAAGACTGATGGGTCCAGCCAATTGTATGGAATACCTAGAAACAATAAAGTTACCTGACCAGATGATACAAGCAATAATGGCCAGTAAGGTTCCAAATTGAACTTGTTTGTTGTAATGTCTTTTCAAGATTGCGTTACATTAATGATGTGCAAATTCAGTTGCGTAATCTCCTTTGATTCTTTCGATAGGAGGATTAAAATAACCAAATTTTAAATCAGGAAATTCTTCTCTAATTAATTCCATCATTTGTTTCACACCCATGATTTCTCCTGGTTCTGTCACGCCAATTTTTCCTAGATACCAATCTGGGTCAATATTGAAATTGCGCCATTGAATCATTTTCAATCCCGTGTCTTTAATTAATTGTCTAAGTGCTTCATATTCTGCCACCGTATCCGTCATGCCAGGGAAAACAAAATAATTGATACTTGTCCACTTACCTGCAGCAGTCATTGCTTTTAAACTTTCAACAATATCTTGGAAGGTGTAATTATTTGGGCGGTAATAGGCATTATAAATATCAGGCCTAGCAGAATTGGTACTGACTCTTAAACTATCCAGACCGACAGCAGCCAATTCAGCAACTGCTTTTGGATTAGAACCATTTGAATTTATATTGATACTGCCTTTGTCCGTATGTTTTCTAATCTCAATAATCGCTTCTTTGATGGTCTCCCACATGAGCAATGGCTCGCCCTCACAACCTTGTCCAAAACTGACAATTGGAAAAGGGGCAGACATTAAATGTGGTACAGTATATTCTACCACTTCGGCTGCAGTAGGCTTAAAGGATAAACGTTCTTGGTTGGAAACAATTTCTTCCTCGATTGGTTGGAATGAAATACATCCTATACAATTCGCATTGCAAGCAGGTGAAATAGGAATAGGACATTCCCATCTTCCCATAGCTAAATTTCTTGCAGCAGGACAATGATAGGTCATGCAACAGTTTTGCATCAGGTGTTGCACCAATCTATTTTCACCATAAGTTTTTAATAAATGTGCTGTGCCATACTCAATTGTTTCTTGATCATATCCTTCACAATCCTGGCGAATATCTTGTTCGATTCTAACAGCAGGCACATAGTTAATGCCATCTAACCAACCCACAGCGGTATAACAAAATAAGGGTAACAATGGGGCTTCTGGTAAGGATTCATAGGCTGCGATATACAATCCAGTATGCGCAGGAGGGATGAAAGCAGCGACCGCCCATCCTTTTTCACATAAACGCATTTCACCACTATCTACATCAATGCCAATGCCTCTTCTGCCAGGTAATTCATACAAGCTTCCACCTTCTGGTAAGGGGATCCAGTCTTCCTCCGGAATGGGATAGGCATCCCATCCAGCCCTGCCTACTACATATAAGGATTCATCTTCAAAGATGTTGCCTTCGCCGTCTGAATACAATAAATAAGGGGACTCGGTTAATGCCATAGTTAGTTGTTTTTAGCTAGATGCTCCGCGCAAAAAGCATTGAATTCGTTTTTGATTGCTTCAGTCACAGGTTCATTGATCTGCTTTTGGATCAATTTATTGTTCTTGAAATCGATTGTAATATAATCGTCTTTAATCAGCATATTATTAATTTCTGCCCATGGATATAACTTTTTTGGAAAGGTATTCACTAAAACGCCAGCAGGGTCTACCGCTATTTCGTAAGGGAATTTCACTTGACGCTCAAACAAGGCTGCAATTAAGTAGACACCAGCTATCAACAAAGCATTGGGTAGTAAAAACCATCCCCAAGAGGCAAATACCAAACCTAAACGGTAATAGGGTGCACCCCCTTTAATCTTTTGATAGACGCAAAAAATCCACCAGCTAGCCACTGAAGTCATGATTGCAATTAATAGGGCAGGACTCGGGTACAAACCTGCATATAGCGAATAGGAAAGCGCCATAAGGGTGATGAAAAGCATCAATTGGCTGATTCGGTCTACGTTTTTAAAATCGGGACTTTTACAAACAATGATATAGTCAAAAAGGCGCATAATTTAAGTTTATGAGATGCGTAAAATTTGGTGCAATTTAAGGCCATTTGGTTAACTTTGCGGTATGAAGAAAACACATCTTATATTATTGGTCATGATTGCGGCCGCTATTGTAGTGTTAATAAGCTATACAGGTGATTTAAGTAGCTATGAAACAGTGGCTTCTGCAAAGCAAAAAGAAGGCAAATATGTGAATTTGATCGTAAAAATGGATAAATCTGTGCCCGTTCAATACGATCCAGTAAAAGATCCGAATTTATTAAAGTTTAATGTGGAGGATAGCTTAGGGGGTAAAATTGCAGTGGTTTATCGCAATACCATGCCCACCGATATGGAAAAGTCAGAACGTTTGGTATTGAAAGGACGTGTTCAAGGAGATGCATTTGAATGTAGCTCGATTGTCATGAAATGTCCGTCCAAATACAAGGACAATCCAGATGCAATGAAAGAACAACCGGTAACCATTACCAACTAATCAACATCACAACATGCAGCCAACTGAGTTTATAGGGGAACATTTGTTACCTGGACAAATAGGTTATTTTTTATCCATCTTATCTTTTGTAGCTTCTTTAGTAGCTACATTTTCATTCGCTAAAGCATTTTACGCAAAAGAAATGGTGGTGGAAGAGAGTTGGAAAAAATTAGCTAGAACTGCTTTTGTGATTGAAGCATTGACAATCATTGGAAGTTTTGTGGTATTGTTTTATGTGATTTACAATCATTTATTTGAATATAAATATGCCTATACCCACAGCGATAAAAATTTACCATTTGAATATTTATTGAGTTGTTTTTGGGAAGGACAGGAAGGAAGTTTTTTATTGTGGAGTTTTTGGCATGCAGTGTTGGGTTTGATTTTAATTAAGAAAGCCAAGGCACATGAAGCGGGCGTGATGATGGTGATTAGCTTTGCGCAATTGATGCTTGCCACCATGGTGATTGGCTTGTATGTGTTTGATGTGAAAATTGGGTCTAGTCCATTTATATTGTTAAGACAGGAAATGAACTGGCCAATTTTATCTAGACCAGATTATGTTCAATTATTAAAAGATGGCACAGGCTTAAATACTTTATTGCAGAATTACTGGATGGTCATTCATCCACCTATTTTATTTTTAGGATTTGCGAGTACCATCGTGCCATTTGCCTACGCAGTAGCAGGCCTATTAAAGAAAGAGCATCACTGGGTTAAATCCGCTTTGCCTTGGGCCAATTTTTCTGCAGGTATTTTGGGATTAGGGATTATGATGGGTGCTGCATGGGCTTATGAGAGTTTGACCTTTGGGGGCTATTGGGCATGGGATCCAGTGGAGAATGCATCATTGGTACCATGGTTGACTTTGGTTGCGGGGATACACACTGCAATGATTTATACTAAAACAGGATCAAGTTTAAAAGCCACTTATTTATTCCTAGGAATTAGTTTCTTGTTAATTGTGTATTCTACATTTTTAACTAGGAGTGGGATTTTAGGTGACACCTCTGTACATGCATTTACCGATTTAGGTATGAATGGACAGCTATTATTTTTCTTATTCATCTTTGTGATTCCTTTCTTTGTTTTATATGTTGTTCGTTACAAACACATGCAAGAACCATTAAAGGAAGATGCAATAGATAGTAGGGAGTTTTGGATGTTGATTGGTTCTTTGGTCCTAGTGCTTTCTGCTGTAGTGATTATCCTCAAGACTTCAACACCTGTGTTTAATAAAATTTTTGATACTAAAATTGCACCACCAGAAGATCCTGAGTTTGCGCACAATCAGGTGCAAATTTTTGTGGCCATCATCATTGGTGCTTTGACAGCGATTGGTCAGTTTTTGAAATACAAAACAACACCAATGCCTTATTTTAAAAAGCAAATCCTATGGCCATTGATCATCACCATCCTTATTAGCATCATCATTTTTGTTTTTGTTGGAGTGGCCTATGATGATAAAGGGGCTGGATTTTTAGGTGCAATTTATATTGCCATTGTAACCTCTGTTTTTGCCATTGTTGGTAATATCTCTTATTGGTCTGTGGTCTTAAAAGGAAAATTAAAATCTGCAAGTTCATCCATTGGTCATATTGGATTTGGTTTGGTATTGGCAGGTATCTTTATTTCTTCTGCAAACAAAACTACATTAAGCTACAACACAACAGGGATCAGTCCTTTAAGAGTTGACTCTACCAATAAAAATAGTCCAGTAGGCGATCCAAGAGAGAACTTAACTTTATTTGAGACCATTGAAACAGATATGGGCAAATACAATGTGACTTATGTAAGAGATACATTTGACGATTTAGGAAAAAGATATTTTGAATTGAATTTTAAAGAAAAGAAAACAGGGGAGACCTTTAATTTATATCCAGATGTGTTAAAGAACAATAAGGGTATGGAAGGCTTCTCTGCCAATCCATCTTCAAAACATTATTTGCATAAAGATATTTTTGTGTATGTGACTTCTTTTCAAGACCATACAGAAGAAGATACCACAAGGTTCAATCCAATTAATATTACCGTAGGCGATTCTATTTTTTATAGCAATGGCTATATTAAATTAGAGAAAGTCAATGTAAATCCGCCAGGGGAAAGGCCAGCAGGCGTGAACGAATTAAGATTACAATTGAATGTGGTTTCTAAAGAAGGTTTAAAGTATGTGGCAGAACCTGGTATTTTATTGGAAGGATTGAATCTGACCTCAAAAGTGGATACAGTGAAGGCACAGAACTTAGTGTTAAGTTTTAATAAAGTGATTGACCAAGAAAAGGGCATTTTAGAAATTGGGGTTAAGGAGTCAGCTTCCTTAACCAATCTTATTACTTTAAAAGTCTATGAATTCCCATGGATCAATTTGTTATGGCTTGGGGTCGTTGTTACGACTATTGGATTCATGATGGGGGCCTATTATCGTTTCAAGAAATAGGGTTACTTTTTGTATCTTAGAGTATCAATGAATATGAGAACTATCTTTTGTATACTACTTTGTGTATTGACAACTAGCTTGCCAAAGCAAGTTTTTGCTCAAACTAGTCAGTATGATACATTAAGGGTGGAAGCCTATATTACACCAGAGGGAGATACCATTCCTCAATCTTGGTTGCCTACAGTGATGGTGAATGCTGTTCAAACAAATGCTTTAAAAAACTATTGGAAAAATTGGACAAGATTGCGCAATGCAGTTTATGTGACGTATCCTTATGCTGTAACAGCAAGTAAAGTGATACGATCAGTGAACGCACAATTAGCCAATGTGCAAGATGAAAAATTAAGAAAGCAGATTATTAAGTCTAGAGAAAAAGAATTGAAAAAGGATTTCGCAGATAAGGTGACCAATTTGTCCGTATATCAAGGCAAGGTCCTTATGAAGTTAATCAACCGAGAAACTGGGAATAATTGCTACCAGTTAATTAAAGAATATAAAGGGGGATTGAATGCTGGAATATGGCAAACAGTTGCCTTTGTGTTTGGAAGTAGCTTAAAGCAACCCTACAGCCCAAATGGGGATGACCAAGAGATTGAAAAATTGGTTTTAGAAGTGCAAAAAGTATACGGCACTAAGGGATAATTTACAATACTAAAATGGGATAGGTTTTTGGGGCAGGTTTTTGTACCTTTACTCGAATAGATACTATCCTATGAGCGACGAAAAAAGTTTAAATTTTATTGAAGAAATTATTTCCCAAGACCTTGCATCTGGGAAACATAAAAGTATATTGACTAGGTTCCCTCCAGAGCCGAATGGCTATTTGCATATTGGTCATGCAAAAAGTATTTGTTTAAATTTTGGTCTTGCTGAAACTTTTGGGGGTGCAACAAATTTAAGGTTTGATGATACCAATCCAGTGACAGAAGAGACTGAATATGTTGATAGTATTAAGGCCGACTTAAAATGGTTGGGCTTTAATTGGATCAAAGAATGTTATGCGTCTGATTATTTCGATCAATTATATGCTTTTGCTGTTCAATTAATCGAAAAAGGATTGGCTTATGTGGATGATAGTTCTGCCGAGGCAATTGCAGAACAAAAAGGGACACCTACACAGCCTGGTACAGGAAATGCTTTTAGGGAAAGAAGTATCCAAGAGAACTTAACCTTATTTGCCGAAATGAAAGCAGGGAAGTACAATGACGGCGAAAAAGTGTTACGCGCTAAAATAGATTTAGCAAGCCCGAATATGCATATGCGTGATCCTTTGTTATATCGAATTAAGAAAGCACATCACCACCGCACAGGAGACCAATGGTGCATCTATCCAATGTATGATTTTGCCCATGGACAAAGTGACTCCATCGAAAATATTACCCATTCTATTTGTACCCTAGAGTTTATTCCACACAGGGCTTTATATGATTGGTGTATCGAACAATTAGGTATTTTCCAATCGCATCAATATGAAATGGCGCGTTTGAATATGACTTATACGGTCATGAGTAAGCGTAAATTATTACAGTTGGTGCAAGAAGGGCATGTACAAAGCTGGGATGATCCAAGAATGCCTACCATTAGTGGTATGCGCAGAAGAGGTTATACTGCAAAAAGTATTCGTGATTTCTGTGATCGTATAGGTGTGGCTAAAAGAGAAAATATTATTGATTTTAGCTTACTTGAATTTTGTGTTCGTGAGCATTTAAATAAAATTGCACAAAGAAGAATGGTGGTGACCGATCCCATTAAATTGATCATTACCAATTATGAGCAAGCCGAAGAATTATTAGATTCAGAAAACAATCCAGAAGATCCCAATGGTGGAACAAGACCTGTACCATTTAGCAAAGAATTATGGATTCAGGCAGATGATTTTATGGAGGAACCAACTAAAAAATATTTTAGATTAGGCCCAGGATTGTCAGTGAGATTAAAGAGTGCATATATTATTGAGTGCGAAAGTTTTGATAAAGATGCCAACGGGAAAGTCACTACCGTGTATGCAAAATATTTTCCAAATTCTAAATCAGGCTCAGACACATCGGGTATTCATGTGAAAGGTACACTGCATTGGGTAAGTGCGAAGCATGCCATTCCGATTGAATTAAACGAGTATGACCGTTTATTCAATGTGGAAGACCCAAGTAGTGCAGAAGGCGATTTTAAGTCTTATATCAATCCTCATTCTTTGCATACGGTAACCACAGCTTGGGGAGAACCAGCTTTACTAAATGATGCATTAGAAGATCGATTCCAGTTTTTAAGAAAGGGCTATTTTTATCAGGACACCAATAGTACAAAAGACAAGTTGGTATTCAATAGAACAGTGACCCTTAAAGATACCTGGGCTAAGGAGCAAAAAAAATAATTCAAACTGCAATGATGTTATTGGACTTGGAACAATTTAAAAGCCATTGGGCAACTACTTTTCCAGGTATCCCTACCCACGAAACGCATTTTATTATTGCAGTGAGTGGTGGAGTGGACAGCGTGGTGCTAACAGCCTTGATGCAACAAATGGGTGCAAATTGTTCTATCGCGCATGCTAATTTTCAATTAAGAGGAGATGAAAGTAATAGGGACGAAAGTTTTGTGCAAGCTTTTGCCACAAAAATGGGGATGCCTTTTTTGACAAAACGATTTGATACATTGGCTTTTGCGGAACAATATAAAATGGGTATCCAACAAGCCGCAAGGGAAATACGCTATGCTTGGTTTGAAAGTTTAATCAAGGAAATGAATCTGCAATCAAAGACCAAAATCGTTTTACTTACAGCGCATCATGCAGATGACCAAGTGGAGACCGTATTGATGCAATTTTTTAGAGGCACAGGCTTGCATGGATTGACTGGGATTCCAGCGATAAGAACGCATCAACAAAATCCACTCGCTACAGATCACATTGATTTAATTAGACCATTACTACCATTTAGTAAAGTCAATATAAAAGATTTTGCAAAATCAAATGGGTTAGACTTTGTAGAAGACAGTTCTAATTTAAAAAATGATTATACTAGAAATTTAATCCGCAATCAATTGATTCCACAGATGGAAACCATTTATCCAAACGTGAATCAACAAGTACTTGATACAATTTCCAGATTGAAAGAAGCAGAGACTATTGTAGCTGCAACTGTTGCGGCTTATTGGAAAAAGCATATTCGTTTTCCTAAGGGGATACCTACCATTGAATTGAATTCATGGAATCAGTTAAAAGGCAATGCCACTTACATTTGGGGATTGTTGCAGGCATATGGATTTAAAGCCACACAATTAAAAGAAATTCATAAAATCGCTGGAGCTAGTAAGGGTGCTTTTATTGCATCTAGTTCCCATCGCTTGATTAAATGGGATAACCAAATTCAAATTGTCTCCAATCAAGAAGACAAAGTATATGAGACCATTTCAAAAGACCAACTGGTTGTAGATACCTTATTTGGAAAATTGCAATTGGAATGGATTGACAATATGGAAGCATTAAATGTTGATACGAGTGCTACTATAGCTTATTTGGATGCAGAACAATTAAGCTGGCCTTTGTTAAATCGTTCTTGGGTTGCGACAGATTATTTTTATCCATTAGGTTTGCGTAAGAAAAAGAAACTCAATCATTTTTTAGGCAGCTTAAAATTAAGTCCAGCAATTAAGTCAAGGACAACCGTGCTTTGCTCGGATAGTAAAATCGCGTGGGTCGTAGGTCAAAGAATTGACGATCGTTTCAAAATTACTCCAAACACAAAAAGTGTAGTTAAGATTACATTCCTAAGTAAATCCTAATCTGTTCAACAAAGCTTCCGACTACATTAAACTGTGCAATAAAGTACGCTGCAACAATCAAGAATAGAACTCCGTAAAGCGATCCCCACAAATGTGCACTATGATTGATGCCGCCTTGTCCTTGCTTTGCTAAATAAGCGGTAATCCCCAAGTAGATTGGGCCAAATATAAAACCAGGAATAATGGGTGGTATAATGAAAAATCCAATTTGTATAGTCGGCATTAAAAAGATACCTGCAAATACAATGGCAGATACTGCTCCGGATGCGCCTAAGCTATTATAATTGTAACGATCTTTTTGTTGAAGGTAAGTAGGGATTAAGCATACTGCTAATGCCGATAAGTATAAAAATAAATAAAGCAGTTTTCCATTTTGACCAAATAGCATATTAAAATATTGCTCCACATAATCACCAAACATATAAAAGGAGAACATATTAAATGCTAAGTGCATAAAATCGGCGTGGATGAATCCACAGCTAATAAAACGGTAATACTCATTGTCTCTACTTACGGAATAGGGATGAAAAATTAATTTATCCATGATCTCTGCATTGTAAAATGCTAAGACTGATACAATGACTGTGACTACGGTGATATATAAAGTAATGCTCATTATTCGTGGTGGTATTTTTCGTTGGCTAAGATACTACAAGCGCGGTAGATTTGTTCGGCAAGAATGAGTCGAACCAGCATATGTGGAAAAACCAGTTCAGAAATGCTCCAAGTGAAATTGGCTCTTTCTTGTATTGTTTCATCCACACCATACGCGCCCCCAATTAAGAAAATAATTTTTTGTGCGCTTTGATTGGCTTTTTGTTGAATAAGATTAGCTAGGCCAGGGGAGCTCAGCATTTTACCTTTTTCGTCTAATAGAATTAATACATCTGTTGGCGTGATTGCTTTTAATATACTTGCGGCTTCTGCTTTTTTTATTTGAACAGGTTCTGTGAGTTTGGATGGGAGAATCATTTGCCAGTCGATAGGGTAGTAATGCCCAATTCTTTTAGTGAATTGTTCTACGCCTTCTTTAATATAGGATTCGTTGGCTTTGCCAACGGTGTAGATGGAGAGTTTCATTTTATTTAAAATAAATTTTAATCATTTCATATACTTTTTTACTTGTAGCATCGTCAATGGTACCAAGTTTTTTAACAAGTCTAATTTTATCTACCGTTCTAATTTGATCTATCACAATTTGCCCATTTTTGTTTTGAAATGTACAATTAACTCTAGAAGGAAAATCTTTTAATTTAGAAGTAAGGGGGATAATCACTACACTCTTTTTATTATTGTTTGCTACATCTGGTGAAACAATAATACAAGGCCTTGTTTTGTTTATCTCACTACCTAGTGTTGGCTCTAGTTTGGTCATCCAAACTTCGTTTTTTAAAACTACCATGTCCAGTCCTCCTCATCAAATTCATTTTCAAATTCCATCCAATCTTTATCTTCTTGTGATAAGGTGTGATCCATTTTTTTATAGATTTCTTCCCATCCCGCTCTTGGATCTACCTCGACTGGTTTAATTACAATACAGTCCTCACGAAGTTCTAGTGTCACTTCTTCGTCAAGATTGTATTCTTTGATTAATTCATTAGGGAGTCGGATCCCCTTAGAATTGCCTATTTTGATGATTTTTGCCTTCATATAATTGTTATTACAATGTAATTACTTTTACAAATGTAACATATTATTTGAAATGGAGGTGGGTATTTTTACTTGGATGGATCTTTTGGATGGTTGCTTCGCAACATCCTCTTCGTATTGGTCGAACCCAAAGCCCTGCGGATTAGCTCGGATTTTATCCTCGCTTTTCCTTGCGCATTGGTCTTACCCAAAGTGGATTGCTCCCTTTGGTCGCATCCTCTTCGCAGTTGCCTTACTCAAAGCCCTGCGCAGCAGTTCCTGCTGCTTGGCTTTTTTGCTTTTCGCATCCTTACAAGAGCGAGCTCTTGACGTCTGCTCAAAACAAAAAAGCCCGCACTGTTCGTGCGGGCTTTGTGACCCCGTCAGGATTCAAACCTGAAACCTTTTGATCCGTAGTCAAATACTCTATTCAGTTGAGCTACGGGGCCATTCCACTTACTAACCCAAATCAATAAGGGGTGCAAATATACCTCAAAATACCATTTTACCAAAGGA
>CAMDNL010000026.1 GCA_945902975.1 Chitinophaga pinensis | reverse complement strand
TGATGAATCAAGAATTAGAGAAGTACCAAGCGGTTACACCAGAAAGGATACAAGCTACTGCGAATGCGATCTTCCAAGATCAGAACAGAAACACTTTATATTATTACAGTAAAAATTAAAACATGGCATTAGATAGAATTAAAGCACCGGTGATTAAGGATGCCGTTGATTTTGATATTCAGTTAAAACCCTACCAGCATTTTACTTTAGACAATGGAGTAGAAGTATATAGTTATGAAGGAGGTGCAGAGGAAGTGATGATGATGGACTTAGTTTTTTTTGCTGGTAACTGTTACGAAGAAAAAAACTGGGTTGCTGCTGCCACTAATTTTTTACTAAAAAATGGGACGCATCAAAAAACAGCTTTTGAGTTGAATGATTATTTTGAGTTCTATGGTGCGTATGTGAATAGAACCTGCTACAATGAAACAGCGACTATTAATTTACATACCCTGACTAAACATTTTGAAGCATTATTGCCTGTGGTGAGCGAACTAATCACAGAGTCTAATTTTTCGGAAGAAGAATTAAAGATCTACCAACAAAATCAACTCCAAAGATTGACATTGAATTTAAAGAAGAGTGATTTTATTGCTAATAGATTGATTGATGAATATTTGTTTGGCATCAACCATCCTTACGGAACCTATTCAACAGAAGCTGCCTTTAAAAACTTGACGCGCGAAGACCTAGTCAATTTTTATGATCGTTTTTACAAGCACGGTAAAGCCGTCATATTCATGGCGGGTAAGTTTCCTAAAAACATGCAAAGCTTAATGAATAAATATATTGGTGCATTGCCATTGAATCAAAAAGCAATGCCTAGTTTTGATCATCCGATTATTTCTGCGGCAACAAAAAAATATTCGATTGTCAATGATGCGAGTTCGGTGCAAGGGTCTATTAGAATGGCAAGAAGATTTCCCAATCGTCATCATCCGGATTTTCCTGGAACACAAGTATTGAATAATCTATTAGGAGGATTTTTTGGATCCAGATTGATGCGCAATATTAGAGAAGACAAAGGATACACATATGGCATACATAGTTATTTACAGAATCATGTACAGGAATGTGCATGGATGATTAGTACCGATGCAGGGAAAGATGTTTGTGGCGCCACCATTGAAGAAGTGTATAAAGAGTTGGGCATACTAAGAAATGAATTGGTGGATGAAGCAGAATTAAAATTGGTTAAGAACTATATGTTGGGCGCCTTACTAGGGGATCTAGATGGTCCATTCCAAATCATGAATCGTTGGAAGACTTATTTATTGAACGATTTGGACATTGCTTATTTTAATAAGACCATCGAAACGGTTCGGGCTATCCAACCTGCCGACCTGCAAGCATTGGCCAATCAATACCTTCAAGCAGAAGATTTTTATGAACTAGTTGTCTATTAGGCGAATTTTATGAGCCAATTGTCTTCCAATTGGGTGAATTTTATGAGAATTCAAAGATTTTCATCCCTATTATAAGCCATTTATCTTTATAATAAAAGGGTTTAAAAATATATTTCAAACGCTAAATACTGATAATCAGCTATTTAGCGTTTTTATTTTTGCAGTACTTTAAAAAACTTAGTACTATGTGATGCATAGTACCTTAAATCTCCTTAGCTTTGTGGCATAAATTAAAATTATGGATATTCAAAACACACAAAGTCAGTTGCGCAAGGGCGTTTTGGAGTTTTGCATATTGTCCATCATTCAACAAGGAGAGGTTTATCCGAGTGATATTGTTGAGCAAATGAAAGCGGCCAATCTGCATATTCTAGAAGGTACATTGTACCCTTTGTTAACGCGTTTAAAAAATGCGGGTCTATTAAATTACCGTTGGGTGGAAAGTATTAGTGGTCCGCCAAGAAAATATTTTGTGATGACAGAAGCTGGAATAGAAGCTTATGAAGTCTTACAAAAAACTTGGAATGAAATGACGACATCGGTAAGTACCATTATCACTTCAAAAGCAAATCCGATTGTTCACCAAGCAGATGCTGCTCAATAAATATATGACAATGAAAAAAGTAATCAATATCAATTTCCAAGGCCGCATACTTCCTATCGAAGAAATGGCGTATGAAAATTTGAAACAATATATAGAAAGTCTAAGAACCTATTTTGATCAAGAGGAAGGGAAGGACGAAATTATCAATGACATTGAATGTCGTGTAGCCGAATTATGTGAAGACCGTCTTAAAAAAGGCGCAGTTTGTATCACAGAGCAAGACATTGATTTAATAATTACAAGTATTGGACGTCCTGCTGATTTTGAAGCACAGGATGGCTTTGAAGCCAATACAAGTGCAAATACTGGAGCTAATCAAGCACAATCTAATACTCAAAATGCTGGTGAACCAACTTATCAAAAAAGATTGTACCGAGACGAGCAGAACAAAGTTTTAGGTGGTGTTTGTGCTGGTATTGCCAATTATTTAAACTTGGATCCAATCATCATTAGAGTTCTGTGGATCCTGCTTTTTGGTATTTCTTTCTTTGCCTACCTATTATTATGGATAGCCGTACCAAGTACTTCTGTAAATGAAGTGGGCGGTATTCGTAAAAGATTATTTAGAGATCTTGACAAAAAAGTCATTGGTGGAGTTTGTGCAGGGATGTCTAAATACTTTGGTGTGCAAGTAAGTATTATAAGAGCCTTATTTTTATTACCAACAATTTTATTGATTCTGAATTGGAATCGTTTTCATTTATTCCAATTCTGGGAGTTTGATGATTTCAATAACTTTTTTGATGTGACCTTTATGCCAGGTGCTATTTTTGTGTACATCGTTTTATGGTTGGTATTGCCAGAAGCAAGAACCAGTGCCGATAAATTAGAAATGATGGGCGAGAAAGTAGATATCAATAGCATTAAGAATGCGATTCAAACAGATTTGGAAGGTTTTGGAAAGAGAGCAAAAACTTGGGGAACTAGCTTTGACAAAAATCAAGCATCTTCTGCAGGAAATAGCAATACTACAGCCACTAGCACTAATAATGCAAATAGTGATACAGGCGGTTTAGATCAAAGAAAAGGATGTTTATATTTCTTTGGCAGAACCATTACTATTTTGATGAAAGCATTTGTATACTTTATCCTTGGTATCATTACCATTTCAGTGCTTGCTGCTTTATTTGGAGTTGGAGTTGCTACGACTGGTTTATTGCCATTGAAGAAATTCATTTTAGAAGATGGTTTACAAAGCTGGTCTTTCATTGGTACCATCTTATTTTTCATTTGGGTACCTGTGATTGCCATTGTGGCGTCTATCATTCGCAAAATTGCCGGGTTTAAAAAATCCAATATTTGGGTTAGGTCTAGCTTTATTGCTTTATGGGTACTAGGATGGGTTTGTATATCTTATTTTTTTAGCAGCTTAGGCAATAGTTTTTCTAAACACAATCAACCTGTTGAACAAAGTATTGGATTAGTGAATCCAGCGTTAGATTATTTAGAAGTCACTGCATCTCCAAGAATGAAATACTATGAACAAAGATGGTTTAATATCGAACCATTCCAAGTGTACAACGATGATACGGTGCGCGTACGTAATTTAAAGATAAGAATCGTACAATCTAAGACAGATAGTTTTGAAGTGAAGTATGTGGCGATGAGTAAAGGCAAGTCTTTTAGTGAAGCTAATCTAAATGCAGAGAAAATTAATTTTTCTGTCTTGCAACAGGATAGTACTTTATTCTTAGACAGAGGCATTGCCATCACAAATAAAGATAAATTCAGAAACCAGCATGTGATTATGACCATTGCTGTGCCTATTGGAAAACGTTTCAAAATCACCAATAAAGGCTGGTCACAAACTAATATTAGAATAAATAGTAGAGGTATTCAATCTGAAACTATGAATCATTTTGGTGGAGATGATCTTTGGGTAGATGAGTGGAATGAAAATTGGGATAATGAATCCTTCTCTTATGATAGAGGTGTAGAGTATAGGATGACAGCGGATGGTTTAGAAAAAATCAAATCTGATAAGGATGCGTCGGACGATGACAATGATCAAGATGATTCTATTGATGAGATGGAAGAACAATTAGAACAATTGAAAAAAGATCGTGAAAATGTAGAACAGAATTTGGAAAAAACAAGGGCTCAAAAAATTCAAGAATTAGAAAAGATTGATCGTGCTTTAGAAGAAAAGAAAGCCGAAAAGAATGGGGTGAAGCCAAGTCAAGGGGACATCAAAAAAAAGCAACAAGTAGCCATTCAGACGCCATCTGGTTTAAACAAAGTGGCAGCCGTTGCTAAAAAAGCAGAGGACTTACACTTACTGATTCAGCGCTTTACTTATTAAAACGATTTTTTGTTGATTTGGTGAAGATAAAACGCCCTTCTTTCTAGAAGGGCGTTTGTATTTATTAGTTAACTTTGTCCAAATTTATTCAAGATGAGTGAAATACTAAATACTCCATTTACCCATAAGCATATTGCATTGGGTGCAAAAATGTCACCGTTTGCTGGCTACAATATGCCTATTAGTTACACGGGGATCAATGACGAACATGCAGCAGTAAGAAACAGCGCTGGCGTATTTGATGTGAGTCATATGGGCGAGTTTGTTTTAAAAGGAGAAAACGCATTGGATTTAATTCAGCGTGTGACAAGCAATGATGCATCTGTATTAGAAGACGGAAAAGCACAGTACAGTTGTTTGCCAAATACCACTGGTGGTATCGTGGATGACTTGTTGGTGTACTGCGTTGAAAAGAATAAAGTATATATGTTGGTGGTGAATGCCTCCAATATCGAAAAAGATTGGAATTGGATTAGCAGTTATAATACCAAAGGGGTAGAGATGCATAATATCAGTGCTAAAACAGCGCTACTTGCTGTGCAAGGTCCCAATGCGACACAGATTGTACAAACTATGACCAAGATGGATGTGTTGAATTTACCTTATTATAGTTTTGTAAAAGGCGACTTGTTGGGCATAGACAATGTTTTGATAAGTGCAACGGGTTATACAGGATCGGGTGGCGTAGAAATTTATTTTGAAGACCTGAACGACAATGCCAATAAAGTTTGGGATGCTTTATTTGAAGCTGGTGCCGCATTTGGTTTAAAACCAATTGGATTAGGTGCAAGAGATACTTTAAGACTAGAAATGGGATTCTGTTTATACGGAAATGATATCAATGACACAACTAGTCCACTAGAGGCTGGATTAGGATGGATTACAAAATTCAGTAAAGCGTTTACCAATTCAGATAATCTAGCCGCACAAAAAGCAGCTGGTGTTTCAAAAAAATTAGTTGGATTTGAAATGATTGATCGTGGTATTCCAAGGCATGATTATGTGATTAAAAACGCTGCTGGAGATGCAATTGGTGTAGTGACATCTGGGACGCAGGCGCCGAGCTTAGGCAAGGCAGTTGGCTTAGGATATATAGCTTCTGCGCATGCTACAGTTGATTCTGAGATCTTTATTGATATTAGAAATACATTGGTGAAAGCAAAAGTGGTTAAGTTTCCTTTTAAATAAAATTAAAAAAATTAAATAAAAGGGATTTGAATCATTGGTATAATTTGATGATCATAGGAATGATAATATTTATAAAGGGGGACAAATCGTCCCCTTTTATTATGCGGTAAATACTTGAAAATGATCTGCAGTTTAATTGCATTTTTGAATTCAAATAAATTTACCGTTATGAAAGGAATGAAAAACAAAGTACAGTTGATTGGACATTTAGGCGCCAATCCTGAAATCAAAGTATTTGACGAAAATAAAAAGCTAGCTCAGCTCAGTTTGGCCGTCAATGATGGATTTAAAAATGCAGAAGGGGAGTGGCAGGAGGACACCCAGTGGTTTAATTTAGTCGCCTGGTCCAAGCTTGCAGACTATGCCGAAAAGAATTTACTAAAAGGTCAGGAGCTTGCGATAGAAGGCCGTTTGGTGAACAATACCTACACCGATAAGCAAGATGTAAAAAGAACAGTATCAGAAATTGTATTGAATGAAATCCTTTTGTTGAGTAAGCAAAAAAGCACAAAAGAGACAGAATAAAGCGGTACAATTTGTATCTTTGCAGCCTATGCAAACAAACAATACATTGAAACCAACTTTACATACAATTCTTACACCTTCATTATTAGAACTGTATGAAATAAAAGATAGTATTGTTGTCATTATTGATGTCTTTAGAGCGACTTCTACGATGGCTACTGCATTGTTCAATGGGGCGACAAAAATCATCCCAGTGGACTCTGCAGAGCATTGTATTGAGATGGGTAAACAAACAGGTGGGATTACTGCAGGAGAGCGTGATGGAAAAATCATTCCAGGTTTAGCCTATGGTAATTCTCCTTCTGAATATCCTAGGTCATTTATTGAAAACAAAACCTTAGTAATTACGACGACCAATGGAACCAAGTTATTACATATGGCATTAAATCAAGGGGCAAAAGAAATCATCACTGGGTCTTTCCCAAATTTGACAAAAGTGGTGGAATTTTTAAAAACACAAAATGCACCTGTAATTTTGGGTTGCTCTGGATGGAAGAACCGTTTTAATATTGAGGATGCACTCTTTGCTGGTGCTGTGATTGAGGAAATAAAGGCCCATTTTACCATTCATTGTGATAGCAGTTTTATGGCCAATCAATTGTACAATCAAAACAAGGCTAATTTATCTGAATATATTAAAACGGTGACCCATTGGCATCGTTTAGCGGCCTATGGCTTAGAGGAAGACATGCTGTATTGTGTGACAAAGGATATTGCCCCTTCTTTACCAATTTTCAAAAGCGGCGCCTTGGTAAACCACGGTTAGTTTTTCCCTAAAATAGCCCAAGAAGTTGTACATTTGCAAATTGCCCTTTTTGGAGAGGGTAATTTGCATTTTTAATTATGGCACTACCCTATCTTGTTAAACATATTTATAGTTACGGCACTGAAGAAGTGATTCGTCGTGGTAAACGCATTTTTGCATTAAAAAATATCGAGTTGGTGAAATTCGATCCAATGATTGGCAACATTCATTGTCGCGTGAAAGACGACGGATATTCCACTTATTATAAAGTAACGATTGAAAATTTCACTTCTGCAGCCACTTTATCTTTAAGATGTGGCTGTCCCTATAATTTATCTGAAGTTTGTAGACATAAAGCAGCTGCTTTATTTTTCATACAAGATTTAATGGATAAGAACCAATTGGAATACCAAGCGGCTTCTTATAAGACAACCCATACCTTACTTAGAACAAAAGCCATCGATTTAAAATCGATCAAAATGCTTTGCTCTGCTGACACCTTTGATCAGGCTGAGCAAACATTAAAAACAATTCGTCCACATATTCTTTCAAGTGAAAATGAAAAAGTAGTTGCAGAGTTAGATATGAACGGCAAGACGCATCATTTAATTATTCAAAAAAACGAAGAACGTTTCTTTGATACTTCTTGTGATTGTTTGTCAGAGACTGCTTATGCTTTATGTATTCATAAGACAATGTTGTTATTGCAATTATTTCAATTAAAAGGGGCAGACTATTTTGAGACCATTCGAAACTGGGATAGAGAAAAAAATAAGTTATTGGCTTTATATGGCTATAGCCTTGCAGATGAGCTTAAGGATAAATTTGAATTTACCTACCATGACGGCAAGCCTTTTCTAAAAGTACTTGATCCAAGTATCCAAAGAGTGAATGGTGGAGAGGCTGTTACCAAAGCGCCTCCAATAGAACTGCACCGCTTCACGCTACCAAATAAAAAAGTAGACAGTTCCGATATAGATGACACTCATTTGAATGGTGCACAAAAAACGATACAACGTTATGGATTAGTCATACAAGAAGATGCACATAATTATCCTTATGTATCTTTTCATGTGGTAAGAGGGGAGACCGATGAACTTGAAACCGCATATGTAAGTAAGGTAGAGAAGATTGATATCTTAAAATTTGTCACACCCTATGATATGCATGAGGATGATAAAATTTTATTGCAATCTGTCCGAAAATTACAACCGGTAGAAATGAGTAAGTACTTGAATAAGAATTCACCTTTTCAAGGCATTTGGGATACCATTGTGCATGCAGACGAAGCGAGTTTGCCTGACGAGACCAAGGAGTTGATGCAAGAATACTTACATCCTAAAATGGAAAAACTGTGGCGTGATTTATCAGAACATCCATTTACTTTTTTTGTTGGGCATAATAAAAGTTTTACCACGGCGAATTTGGTAAAATTGGATTTGATTTTTCATCCAGTTCAGCCAAGTTTTAAAGTAGAGAAAGACGGCGAAGATTATATTGTTCATGCGCAAGTGTTATTGCCATCAGGACCTGTTGACCTAGTGGATAATCTTGCAAAGTCTTATTTTGTATTCCAACAAGCACAGCAGTTTTTTTACTGGAAAAATAGGGCAGATTTAAATTGGGTAGAACAATTTTTACCCAATGGGCATCAAAAAGTGTCTGCAAAAGAGTGGCCAAATTATTTGCAGTCTACTGTGTTGCCCTTATCTAAAAATTATGTAGTGGCCTTGGAGCATGTGTCTCAAGAAAAAGTAAAGGGCGTGAAGCCGCAATTACAAATTCTTTTAAAAGAAAACGGAGATTATTTATTTTTTGAACCGCTATTTGTTTACCAAGACATTGTGGTGCAAAAGGAAGACGGTCCTTCTGTGATTCAGCAATTAGGTGATAAGCTCATGATTTTGGAACGTGATTTAGCTGCAGAGCGTCAATTGGTGGGCATTATAGAGCAATTGCATTCAGGATTCGTTAGACCCAACGAGGGCAATGTATTGGCATTAAAAGGCTCCGAAGTCTTAAAAAACAATTGGTTCTTCTTGTTCATTGATACCCTAAAGGAAAAACAAATTCCATTATTTGGAACAGAGCAATTGAAGCAATTCAAATTCAATACAGCTAAGCCAACGACTCGATTGTATATTAGTAGCAATACCGATTGGTTTGATGCTAAAGTAGAAATTTCATTTGGAGAACAAAAAGTGAGTATACAAGACATCAAGACGATGTTAATGAATAAGCAACAGTTTGTTCCATTAAAAGATGGCAGTTTGGGTGTATTGCCAGAACAATGGTTGAACAAATATGCGTTATTATTTAAAGTGGGCGAAGGCAAGGCAGACAATTTAAAATTGAGTAAATATCATTTCTCTGTTTTAGATGAATTGTACCAGCAAAGAGATGAGGAAGAATTAATTTTCCAACTAGAAGGTAAATTTGAAAAAATTAGAGAACATTATACCATCGCCGATGTTAAACCTCCGGCACATTTGGATCCTATTTTACGACCTTATCAGGCAAGTGGATTCCAATGGTTGAATTATCTACACGATGTAGGCTGGGGTGGAATCTTAGCAGATGATATGGGATTGGGTAAGACCATTCAAACCTTATCTTTCTTACAACATTTAAAAGAAAAACAAGGTAAGCTGTTGGCCTTGGTGGTATGTCCAACCACTTTGTTATTTAACTGGCAAAATGAATTGAAGAAATTTACGCCAAGTTTGAGTTTTATGATCCACCATGGTGGCACCAGAAATAAAGCAAAATTAACAGATGGTTCTGTGGAAGTGATCATCACCACTTATGGTACTTTAAGAAGTGATATAAAGAACTTTGTAGAGGTACAATTTGATTATGTGATTTTGGATGAAAGTCAGGCTATTAAAAATCCAACCAGCAAAGTAACCAAAGCGGCTTGCTTATTAAATGCGGGCAATAAACTTTGTTTAAGTGGTACGCCATTACAGAACAATACTTTTGATATTTATGCACAAATGAATTTCTTGAATCCTGGTATGTTGGGATCGGTGGAATATTTTAAGCATAATTTCTCTATGCCTATTGACAAGTTTGATGAGAAAGAACAAAAAGAACACCTTCGAAAATTTGTATTTCCATTTATCTTAAGAAGAACCAAAGAACAAGTAGCAAAGGATTTGCCCGAAAAGCAAGAGATGGTTTTATACTGCGAAATGGGTACAGCACAGCGTAAAATTTACGAAGCCTACAGAAATGACTATCGTGATAAATTAATGGGTCTGGTAGAGGAGAAGGGTGTGCAAAAAGCACAATTATCTATCTTACAAGGCTTAATGAAATTGCGTCAAATTTGTGATAGCCCTGCTATTATCAAAGATGAATCTTATCCAAATGAGTCGGTTAAATTGGAAGAGTTAACACGTGAGATAGCAGAGAATATTGGTGAACATAAGGCCCTTGTATTCTCTCAATTTTTAGGGATGCTAGGTTTAATCAGAACGTCCTTAACGAAGCTTGGAATTGATCATGAATATTTTGATGGAAGTAGTACCATCCAAGAAAGAGAAAAAGCCATTGAACGTTTTCAAAATGATCCTAATTGTCGTGTTTTCCTAATCTCTTTAAAAGCAGGAGGGGTGGGTCTTAACTTAACAGCTGCGGATTATGTATACATCGTAGATCCTTGGTGGAACCCAGCTGTAGAGCAACAAGCCATTGATAGAACACATCGTATTGGACAAACAAAAAATATCTTTGCTTATCGAATGATTTGTAATGATACGGTGGAAGATAAAATCTTGAAGCTACAGGATCGAAAAAGATCCCTTGCTAAAGAATTAATCTCTGACGAAGATGGATTTATGAAGTCCTTGACCAAGGACGATATCAATTACTTATTTAGTTAGCCAGCATGGTTTTATAATTAAAATGCCCCAAATGATTCATCTGGGGCATTTTAATTTTTTGAAGAGCTTGCTTTTATTTCATTTCTGCCGCTGCGATATTTGCTTTCGGATTTTTCAAGAATTCCTCCTTACATCCTGCAGCGCAAAATCCTAATACCTTATTATCGTAATGTGCTGTGTCGCTAATGCCAGCAGTAACAGGCATCCCACATGTAGGATCTTTTTTATTATCTACTAAGCTAATATCGTAACTGATTACTGAGTCTTGGGTAACAGCATTTGCGGTACTATCTATGTTGCTTGTTGCCGTAGCAGTTTCGTTGCCACAAGCCAGTAAAAACATACTACCACAAACTGTCATCAAGTTGAGGCCCCTTTTAATTGTCTTATGCATGATATAGGATTTGTACAAAGTTAGGACTTCCTTTAAATATGCGTTAAATAGTGTAAAATAAGGTACAAAATTCAGGATTTATTGACATATTAAGGGGATTTGGATGTATTTTTGAGCTCTAAATTTGAATACCTTAAAGATGAAGAAAACAATCATTTTAGCCTTCGCAACTTCAATAGCAGTTTCAGGCTGGGCACAAACAAAACAAGCGGCTCCATTAAAGCCTACTGTCGCGCTTAAGAAAGTCGTAACAAGCAAAGCGGTTACAACTAAAGCAACAACCGCGACCAACCTTTTTAAGAATGCAAAGGACAGTGCTTCATATGCTTTAGGTTTGAGAATTGGACAAAGTCTAAGATCACAGGGCTTACAAGATGTCAACGTGGCTATGTTCAACAAAGGGATGGCTACTGGTGTGAATGTTAAATCATTAATTCCAGATAGCTTATTAGATATATGTATCAAAAACTACCAAGATAAAATGAGTACAGAAAAAATCGCTATCAATCGTGCAGCAGGCGCTGCATTTTTAGCAGAAAATGCAAAAAGACCAGGTGTGGTTCGTTTAAGCAATGGTTTGCAATATGAAGTAATGGTTGCTGGCACAGACACCGCAAAGCCTACTTTAAAAAACACAGTTAAATGTCATTACCATGGCACTTTAATCAGTGGTGAAATTTTTGACAGTTCAGTGAACAGAGGCGAGCCAATTAGTTTCCCATTAAATGGCGTGATTAAAGGATGGCAAGAAGCTTTACAGTTGATGACAGTTGGAAGTAAGTGGAAATTATTCATTCCTTCTGAATTGGCTTATGGCGAACGTTCTGCTGGACCAGTCATTGGACCAGGATCTACTTTGATTTTTGAAGTGGAGTTATTGGGTATACAATAATACTTGTACTACATCATTTATAATACAATACACTTCACATCTACTTGTGGAGTGTATTTTGTTTCATAGCCTTTTCAATTTTTATTATGCAAAAGATTTTTGTCATCCTCGTTTTAAGTATAAGTGCATTTGCTTGTACGCCAAATAATGTAAAAATTAGTGCGTCCATCGGTCAACAGATTGATAGTGCAGGTATGCAAGGAAGTTTTGCTTTAATGGAAAATAGTAGCGAAGCGTTTACGGTGTATAATTTATCGGCCTACAAGGATAGTGGCTATGCGCCTTTGAACACTTTCTTCGCATTGCCAATTTTAATAGGTTTTGATCAAGGTCAACTCAATGCGGATACAAATACATGGGTATCACTTGACTCTACTGTGTATTACCAGCAGTTAGTGCAACAAATTGGTAGAACTACTTTGTTACAAGAAATTGATTCTATTCATTATGGTAAAGGCATTGTGAGTGCGAATATGAATGGTTTTTGGAATGATGGATCTTTATTGATCACAGCAGACGAACAACTTGGCTTTATAAAAAGGTTGTATTTTAAAGGCTTGCCTTTTCAAAAACGCAGCCAAGAGTTGTTTAGAAAAATGATCTTGAAAGAACAAAACTCAAATTATCAATTAAGTTATATTGTGGCCACGGACACTGCGCTTGGCAATCAAGCTTGGGTGATTGGGTATGTGGAAGAAAACCTGCATCCTTATTTCTTTGTCTTGCATACAAGTGCAACCGATGGGTCAGACCTTAAGAACAGAAATATTAACTTACTAAAATCAATATTGGTTAAAGAAGGATTTTTTAAAGGTGTTCGTTAAAGCACTATTCATTATTTACAAGCAAGTTTTATGCAATACTATTCTGAATCATTGACATCTTATAAACGCATCCACACAAGAGCTGTAAAGGTGGGTAATTTAATCATTGGTGGAGGACATCCAATTCGTGTTCAAACCATGACCACCACTGATACGATGGATACGGATGCAACCGTCGCTCAAGTCATTCGTTGTATTGAAGCAGGTGCAGAACTGGTTCGTGTAACAGCCCCAAGTAAAAAAGAAGCAGAGAATTTAGCGAATATTAAAGCCATCCTTCATTCCAAAGGATACCATACTCCATTGGTTGCGGACATTCACTTTACACCAAATGCAGCTGAAATTGCAGCAAGAATTGTAGAAAAAGTAAGAGTGAATCCAGGTAATTATGTGGACAAAAAGAAATTTGAACAAATTGATTATACCGATGCGGAATACCTAGAAGAAATTGAACGCATCAGAGAAAGATTTTCACCCTTGGTCCTTATTTGTAAAGAACATGGCACTGCAATGCGCATTGGCACCAACCATGGTTCATTAAGTGATCGTATCATGAGTCGATATGGCGATACAGCTATTGGGATGGTAGAAAGCGCCATGGAGTTTTTAAGAATTGCAAGGAGCTTGGACTACCACCAAATTATTTTGAGTATGAAATCAAGCAATCCTCAAGTAATGGTGCAAGCCTATCGATTATTGATTCAACAAATGCA
>CAMDNL010000025.1 GCA_945902975.1 Chitinophaga pinensis | reverse complement strand
GAAATCTTATGGTTGGCACCCATGAGCGGATGTCGATAATCGCCTAATACCGATTTCCTTGCTTTGGTTACTGTTAAATGCACTTTATATTGATGTATCAAGGCCAAAACAGGCTCAAAAGCACCCTCAGGTAAATAAGCTTTTAGTGCATTAAGTGGATGTTCAACTTTTGACAATTGATTTAATTTAAGCGTCTTTTTTTATTTTAGTCCACCCAATTTCGATCCAAGTATACAATAGATACAAAACCATTGCAATCATTAAATTATAGTTGCCAATAGGTGCTTTTTTTTGGATCGCATACCACAATGCCGCTCCACCAAAAATAATAAACTTAAGCATGGCACCAGTCATCACAGAACGAACCATCACATTGGGTTTGCTCAGGTCTACTTGACTAATTCTTTTGAAATTAAAAAACGCAATCATGAATAAAATGCCATTCACTACAAGGATAAAATTACTATTGATCGGAATTAAAATAAACCAATTTTGTTGCAATAGCGACAAAGCAAGTACAGCAAAAAATAAGGCAAATACCGGAAGAAACTTTTTTTGAAAATAGATATTCATTTATTTTTTTGATTTAAGTTGGGTATCTCTAACGATTTTGAATAATGAAAATACAATAAATAATGACGGTAGAATCCATAAAAAAAGGGGCGCTACCCTTCCAATTTTTTGATCAATATATTTCCCTAAAAAAATGAAAAGGGTTAATGCAATGGCCCATTGACTAGCAAGACCAGCGAACTTACCCCATTGAATTTGATTGGTTTTATTTTGCATCTTCACGCAATTAGTCTAAAGAGGGTAAACTCTCAGGAAGTGTAAGCGGTATGGTATCCAATTGTTGTGGATTCCCTTCAGATAACACTTTTTTAATACCTTCGATATATTGCTCTTTAAAATGAACAGCTTGTTCTAATGAATCGGTGCGAATTTTAAGTAATTCTAATGCTGATCGGCTTTCCTTAGTCCCATAACCAGGGATATAATATTTTAAGGGGGTGAATGCAATTAAAGCAATTGTCAATCCCACCAAAAACATAAAAGCAATACTGAATCCCAAATACACTGATTTTCTGGATAATCTAAACGCAATCACCTCGTCATAAGTATCGTCATTGGTCACTACCAATCGATAGGTACTACTGCGTCTTTTAAAAGTATTGTTAATATCTAAGTTTGCCATATTCTTTAATCTGTATAAAGGTACAACCTTTGCTTTATTTAAACGGAATATGCCGTATTTTTAAGGAGTTTTTAGCCCTATGCAACAAGATAATACATTTCCTAAGATCAAACGCTTCATTTGCTTGTTTGCAATGGCCATACTATTCCTTATTGGCAGCCCAACCTATGCGCAGGATACGACAAAATCAATCCTAGATATAAACAATTCAAAAATCATAAAAAAGGCGAATCAATTTTTAGATACAACCCAAAAAAAGATCAACAACTTTATCAATAAAAGAATTGACAGATTGAGAGATAGCTTGAATAAAAAAACAAATAGACTTCTGGATAAAACAGGCATCAATGAAATGAATAAGCTTCTCCCCTATGAGCGCTTATTGGATAAGAAATATACCCTCGGGCGTCGCGCTTACCAAAATACCGTATCGCAGTTCAATTATTTATTCAATGCAGACATTTCATTAGACGAAATAATTCAAAAAGCTCGAGATGTGCATGAAGATGACTACACAGAATTACTTCCATTTTATGATTATGATTTAAGCATCACTGCAAAAGAATCGATTGATTCAATCATATATAGGTGTAATGCCAATATCGTATTACATGATTTAAGAAGCAATTATGTAGATGATGCCTATTTATTATTGGCAAAATCTTATTTATTTCATAAAGATTTTGATACAGCTGGTAGTATATTACAATTCATTAATTACTCATTTTTTGACAAGGAAGATGGCGCTGATCAACCAATTGGTAGTAATTTAAATAAATTGGGAAAATTCAGTATTGCTTCTGCCGAAAACAATCGAGTTTGGGAAAATAAGAATATCAGAAATGAAAGTATGATCTGGCAAGCAAGAAATTATTTTGAAGCTGGCGAAATCAATGAAGGAATAAGTTTATTACAATTATTGAAAACAGATGCAGGATTTCCAAAGCGTTTACAACCCTTTTTATACGAACAATTGGCATATGGCTATTACTTATCTGGCATCAATGATAGTGCAGCAAATTATCTTATCAAAGGTTTAGAAAATGCAAAAGATTTACGCACTAAAGCAAGATGGTCTTATCTTATTGCACAATTGTATGAAAAAGAACAAAAAATAGACCTAGCCTATACTTGGTATAAAAAAGCTAGCATAATTGTGTCCAATCCTGTCATTGCAGTTTATGCCAATATTTATATGGCAAGTATTGAAGCGAATCGTGGAGTGAAATCATGGGAAAATTTAGCCAGTGCACTAGAGCGCATGTTGAAGAAGGAAAAATACAAGGCATTTGCAGATATTGTCTATTACGAAATGGCGCAACTTGCAATTCGAAATCAGGCAAATTCTAAGGCAAATCAATGGCTGATTGCCTCTATCCAAAAAAATGAAAATAATATTAATCTTAAGCAAAAAACCTTAGTGCAGTTAGGTGCATTAAATTATAAAATTGATCGTTTTTCGATTGCTAAGATAGCTTATGAGAATTTAAAGGAACTATTAAAAACATATCCTAATTATGATCAAATTACTTTACGAAAAAAATGGATTGAAAAAATAGCCAACTTAGACGAACTAATCAGTAATGAAGATACTTTGCAAATGATTTATGCAGCACCAAAAAAGGATCAAGTTCAAATTGCAAAACAATGGCAAAAAAGAGTTTCATTGAATAAGTCCCAAGAAAAGGATTTATTGTCAGACCCAAATATCAAATCAGTAGCATCTGAAAACATCAACTTAAAGAATCAAAATAATAATTATAATAAAGGCTACTCATTTAGCAATGCATTTACAAATACCTCAGCAAATCAAGTGACGCAATCGGACTTCTACTTTGATAATCCGCAAAATGTAAGTATGGGCGTTGACAACTACATTAAAAAATGGGGTGATAGACCAAATGTTGACAATTGGCGAAGAAAAGCAAATATCCAATTAATAAAAACAAATGCAACAAATACCAACATAGATAGTGTTCAGAAAAACTTACCATTGAATACAAGTGTGGCGATGTCAAAAAATAGTAAAAATACTCCAAAGAGAGATAGTACTGATTCGCTTGAGATTCGATTGATTGAAAATGATATAGCATTAGCAGAATCAAAAACTAGTTGGAATACGAATAGCTTATCTATTGCGAAAATATTTTTATACGAATTGAATGATTTTGAAAAAGCATTACCAAGATATCAAGCTGTGATTCAAAAAAACATTGAACCCAACACCACAGAAAGTGCTTTACTCGATTTGGCAAGCCATTACTTGCATGTAGGACAAACAACGATTTCTGATAGCCTAATTCAAGTCATTACAAGGCAATTTCCTGAGGGTATCTTTATACAAAAAAAGAAAGCAAAAGAAAATCTTGCCCGTATTGATAAAAACAGTTCAGAAGCCTATAAAACAGCTTATTTTTTAGCACAAATTGGAGACTGGGAGCAATTTAGTGTACAAATGGAGACTGCAGAAGAACAATTCAAAGGCACGAAGTGGAATACACCCTATCAGTTTTTAAAAGTGAAGATGAATGCCCAGCAAGGCAAAGACAGTATCGCTATTGTATTATTAAATGAGCTAATTACAAAAAATAAAAGTGAATCTATTAAAGCAAGGGCTAGAAATATTATCACTGAAATCAATAATAGAAAAGTAACCGAAGCCTATCTAGCTGCCTTAAAAATAGAAAAACCAACTAAATTGGTCAATACCAACGAAGAAGCACTTGAACTATCCAAAAACCCTAAGATTGCACTAAAGAATGACAGCAGTTTAAATAGATTTGGTACAACGAATACAATGGCCCCTCCTGTTACTAAAAATGACAGCGCTCAAAGGCTAGAAGAAACAAATCTAATTAATTTTACCAATGATAGCTTAGAACAACATTATATTGCTTTACAAACGATGAATGTTTCTACTGTATTTGTAAAAGAAATTCAAAATGCATTAAAAGACTTCAATACGGAAGATTTCAAAAAACTTAACCTGTCAGTGACTTATGTTCAGTTTACAGATCAAAGTCATATTGTTTGGATTGGACCATTTACAAATGCGGCTGAAGGTCTATCTTATATCAATAAAGTGAAGCCAAGATTAAGTACAGAAATTATTTCGTTCATTGCTAAAAAACAATACGATCTAACATT
The DNA here is from genome assembly GCA_945902975.1 of Chitinophaga pinensis. Classification (GTDB taxonomy): domain Bacteria; phylum Bacteroidota; class Bacteroidia; order Chitinophagales; family Chitinophagaceae; genus Sediminibacterium; species Sediminibacterium pinensis_E. The sequence goes on along the minus strand of CAMDNL010000025.1, from coordinate 9,251 downwards.
GATTGGAAAATCAAATATCGTTCTAATTAACAATCAGGAACAATTGGAACAATATAAGCGCAATAAGTCAAATTATATTTTTAAACCTTAAATGGTAAAAAGTGAATCAAGAAAATAAAACAACGACCAAAGAAACTAAACAAGGACCTAAGTATTGGGTAAGGGTATTTTGGAAATATTACCTAATTGCAGCAGGTATCTTTTTACTTTTTATCCTAATGCTCAATTTTGGATGGATTGGGGACATGCCCGATCTAGATGATATTGAAAACCCGACGGCTTCTTTAGCAAGTCAAGTATATGCCCAAGATGGCACGCCTATGGGTAAGTATTATTTAGAAGACAGAATTAGTGTGAAGTACAGAGATATCAGCCCCTACTTATTGCAAGCACTGGTTGCTACAGAAGATAAAAGATTTTATGACCATTACGGTATAGACGGAGAAGGCTTAATGAGAGCAGTCGCTTTTCTGGGTAGTCAAGGTGGTGCATCTACCATCACTATGCAGACAGCTAAAAACTTATTTACGGATAATTGGGGCACTAGCAACAAACTCTTAAGAATTGTTCAAAAAATTAAAGAGAGTATCATTGCTATTAAATTAGAACGCAATTTCACTAAACAAGAAATCATCACCTTATATTTAAACACGGTGCCTTTTAGTGAAAATTTATTTGGCGTAAGCAATGCCTCTAGATCCTTTTTCCAAAAAGAACCAGACCGTTTAACAATCGAAGAAGCTGCTCTATTAATTGGCATGATCAATGGACCAACTAAATATAATCCCAACAGGAACCCTAAATTAGCCATTGAAAGAAGAAACTTGGTATTGAACAGAATGGCTGGTCAAAAATACATCACCGATGATCAAGCAACACAATTAAAAGCATTGCCATTGGTCACTAATTTTAAAAAGCTAGACGAAAACAATGGATTGGGGCCCTACTTTAGAAGTTACCTTGGAGAGTATATGAAAAAGTGGTGCAAGGAACATAAGAAAAACAATGGCGATGCTTATAATTTATACCGAGATGGTTTAAAAATTTATACCACTATTAATCCTCGTATGCAATTGTATGCCGAGGAAGCAGTTGCAAGGCATATGGCCTACTTACAAAAAGAGTTTAACAAGCAAGCCAATATCAAAACGGGGGCTGTTTGGAAAGACTTTAATAACCAATTAGAATTAGCCATTAAACAAACCGATCGTTGGAGGAATTTAAAACGTGAGGAAATGGAGGAGACAGACATTAGAAAAACATTCGATGAAGTTTTACCAATGCGTGTTTTTGCATGGAATAAAAATAGGTACATTGACACCATCATGACCCCAATGGACTCATTAAAGTACCATAAGCAAATGCTACAAACAGGTTTCTTAGCGGTAGATCCTTTTACTGGTGAAGTCAAAGCATGGGTTGGTGGGATTGATTTTAAGACATTCAAATATGACCACGTCAATATCAATACAAGAAGGCAAGTAGGTTCCACTATGAAGCCTTTATTGTACTCTTTAGCCATTGAAAAATCTGGCTTCACGCCATTTAGTATTGTACAAGACCAACAACAAAATTTTGAAGGATATGGTATGGTACCCAATACGCCAAAATCATGTACAGGGCAATCCATGCCAATGGCACAAGCTTTGGCAGAATCTAGAAACTGTGCCACTGCGTATATCATGAAGCAAATTAATGGAGACGGAAACGAAGCAGCAAAAGAACTGGTAGCTTATTTAAAAAAATCAAATATTCAGGCAGACATTCCAGCTTATCCATCTATTGCACTAGGAGCTTGTGAAGTCTCCTTGTTTGAAATGGTGCAAGCCTATACAATGTTCCCAGGTGGAGGTTACAATGCTCAACCATTTTTTATCAATCGCATCGAAGATAAAAATGGCAATGTATTAGAAAGCTTCTCGCCACAAAGAAGAAAAGTCATTAGTGAATTAACTGCCTACTCAATGGTGAGTATGATGGAGGGGGTCATTTCAAAAGGCACTGGTAGAAGTTTGTATTCTTATGATATTGGAACGCAAGCAGTCGCAGGTAAAACTGGAACGACCAATGACAATAGTGATTTATGGTTTATGGGATATACCCCACAAATACTTGCAGGTGCTTGGGTGGGTGCAGATGATCGCTACATTCGATTTACAGATAATTATTTTGGTCAAGGTGCGCATGGCTCCTTACCTATTTGGGCCTATTTTATGAACAAGGTTGCAAATGACCCAGCAAGTAATTTAGATAGAAACGCAAGCTTTGTAAGACCTGATAATTTAAGTGCAGACTTTAATGTCAATTTTGTTGGCAAGGATTCAAGTACTGATTTAACAGTCCCATATGAAGATGTGGAAGGTATAGAAGCAGAATCTGATTATAGCTTACTATCAAATAATGAGCCGGCAGTTTCAACACCTGTTACAAGTAATCCACCTGTCAATAAATCTACCTTACCAAAAAAGCCAACAATAGAACCTAAGCAAGCCACTACACCAGCTAATAAGCCAAAAGCAGTGATGCCTAAAAAACAGCAATAAATACAGTTGATAATTTACAACAAGAAATTGTAATTAAAAACGAACTAAAAAGATGACTGAATTACTTTAGTCATCTTTTTGCTTTAATGCGTATTGCAATGTAAAATGATGGTAGCTATTTCTTTGAAAAAAGCCTGTCCCATATTGAAACTGCACTCTTTTATAAGGGAAACTAAAACCAGCACTCATTCCATTTAAACTATTTGGTTGGTTAGGTAAATTCAACTCGAATCTTCTTGCGAAGTGATAGCCCAGATCCAATTCAAAATTTTGTCCTATATACAATTGCGATCCCAATACAAGATGATTAAAAACATTTTGTAGTGAACCAGGTTTTTTATACCCTTCCGTATTGTAAAAATTGATATCATAATAGTTATCGTTCCATACAGATAATCGCTCTGCTGTCACTGAAAATTGTAAAGGTGCATTCGCTAATTTTTTAGACCAGCCAAGTATTAAATTCAAAGGAAGTTCTTCTTTCTCTTGAAAATATTTTAATTGCGTCCCTACATTTTGCAATAAAAGACTCCATTGTGATAAGTTATTAGGTGAAAGGTATCTCACTCCCACATCCATTGCAATGCCATTGGATCTATATAGTCCATAATTAGATTGTATGAATTTTATTTGTGTACCAAAATGAAAGTTTTCCAAATAGGTTTTTGCAATACCTACCTGAATTGCATATTCATTGGGGCTGAAGCTTCCATATTCATTGCCTAAGACATCTGTTTGTTCAATACTTCCATAGTCCATGTAGTGTACGCCCCATCCTATTACCCAATCGGATTTTAATTTGTTTGCGCCATTTAAATCATATTGTTGTATGCCCGCAAAATAGGGCTTCACACTCACTTGTAACTCACCATCTAAATAGGTTGACAATAAAGCTGGTTGCATCATCGCTAAACCTAGGTCGTTCCCAATTGAACTAATATTAAGTCCCCCTAAACTTGTTGCTTTAGCAGAATAAGGCAATTTTAAAAACTGGTAGACTGCGTTCCCTGCTGTAGACTGCGCAAATAGCATATTGCTTCCTATGAAACAACTGCTACTAAAATAACAGACAATAAAAAACCCTAGCCTGTAGATGAATTGTATACCACGCATGTAACAAAGCTAGGGTTTGGAATTTAAATATCAATTAAACAAGGGCTAAATCTAGCACTTGCTGCATATTTTTTACATAATAGAACTTGACACCTTTAATAAAAGCTTGGTCAATTTCATTCACATCTTTTTCATTTTGCCAACAAAGAATAATTTCTTTCATACCAGCTCTTTTAGCAGCTAATATTTTTTCTTTAATACCGCCAACTGGTAAAACCTGGCCTCTAAGTGTGATCTCTCCTGTCATAGCCAAGAATGGCTTCACCTTCCTACCCGTATAGGCAGAACTTAAAGCAGTTAAAATGGTGATGCCCGCACTAGGACCATCCTTAGGAACCGCACCTTCAGGAACGTGCATGTGCACCGATTTCGTAGTAAAAAGTGTTGGGTCAACCCCGATTTTTTTAGCGTTGGCTTGTAAATAAGTCATGGCAGTGGTCGCACTTTCTTTCATCACATTACCCAGATTTCCAGTCAATTTTAATTCCCCTTTCCCATCTGAAAGTAAAGTTTCAATGAACAATATATCACCACCCACATAAGTCCAAGCTAATCCTACTGCTACACCTGGCATATTCACTGTTTTATAAATCTCATTGCTATACCTAGGCTGACCTAAAATTTTAAGCAAGTCTAATTTACTTACAGTTGGTTTAATTTTTTGTTTATACGCAATTTGTTTTGCTTGGTAACGCATGATCGAAGCCAATTGACGATCCAATTCACGTACCCCACTTTCTCTTGTATAGTCCTCAATCACTTTTTCTAACACATTATCCTGTATTTTGAAATTGTATTTCTCTAGACCATGCAATGATCTTTGCTTAGGGAATAAATGTCTTTTAGCAATTTCAACTTTTTCCTCTACGGCATAACCACTCAGATCAATAATTTCTAAACGATCTCTTAATGCAGGCTGAATTTGACTAATATCATTTGCTGTTGCAATGAACAAGGTCTTACTTAAATCATATTCAGACTCTAAGTAATTGTCGTAAAAACTATGATTTTGTTCTGGATCCAATACCTCTAGTAAAGCAGAAGATGGATCTCCCCTTTGGTCTTTGCCTATTTTATCTATCTCATCCAATATCATCACAGGGTTGGATGTTTTTACCTTACGAATACTTTGTATAATTCTTCCAGGCATGGCTCCAATATAGGTTTTACGATGCCCTCTAATTTCACTTTCATCATGCAGGCCACCTAAACTTACACGGGTATACTTTCTGCCAATCGCGTGTGCAATGGACCTGCCTAAAGATGTTTTACCAATGCCTGGAGGGCCTAAGAAACATAGAATAGGACTCTTCATATCTCCCTTCAATTTCAAGACAGCTAGGTATTCTAAAATACGATTTTTGATTTTACCCATGCCATAATGATCGTCATCTAATACTTTCTTGGCGTGTTTTAAATCATAATTATCATCTGTATATTCATCCCAAGGAAGGTCTAATAATAAATCAAGGTGATTGTACACCACAGAATAATCTGGCGTACTAGGATGCATACGCTCTAATTTTTCTAACCCATTTTGAAATAATTTTTTAGCTGCATCAGGCCACTTTTTATGTTCTGCCTTCTTTTTCATTTCAGCCACTTCGCGTTCGTTAGGATCTCCACCTAACTCATCCTTAATACTTTTAAGTTGTTGCTGTAAAAAATAATCTCTTTGTTGTTTGTCAATTTCTGTTCTGGTCTTATTGGCTACTTTATTCTTCAATTCTACAAACTGCAATTCTTTTTGTAAGAACTCCACTAGCTTTTCGGCTTTCTCTTTGACGCCATTAATTTCTAGTAAGCCTTGCTTTTCTTGTAATTCAATATTGAGGTTGCTACCAACAAAATTGACTAAGAAAAGAGGGCTTTCAATATTCTTTAAAATCATGGTAGCCTCTGAAGGAAAATTAGGAGACAGCTGAATAATCTGTGCAGCTAGATCTTTGATGGTAGACAACAAAGCTTCAAAATGATTGTCGTCTTTTTGAACTGGTATGTCTTCAATTAATTTCACTTTCCCTTTGAAAAAAGGATCTTCCTCTACCATCTCCAATAACTCAAAACGTTTTTTACCTTGAATAATAATGGTAGTGCCTCCGTCTTGCATCTTGATCATTTTAATGATCTTTGCTACGGTCCCTATGGCACATAAATCTGATGGATTGGGATCTTCTATATTCCCATCTTTTTGTGCCAACACCCCTACTAATTTATTTTTAGCATAAGCGGCTTTCACTGCTTGAATGCTCTTATCCCTTCCCACAGTGATAGGTATCACTACGCCAGGAAATAATACGGTGTTTCTTAATGGAAGGATTGGGATCATTTCCTCTATGACGATTGCAGGTTCATTTTCCATATCCTGCTCGTTAAATGTGAATAATGGAATGAATTCGTTGTCTTCTTCTGTTTTAAATAAAAATTGTTTATCCAATGTCTTAAGTTTAATAATTCTAGTCAAAATGACATAAGCCTTCAAAGGTGAATAGCTTATATCGTCTGTATATATATAGGCAATATTGATGCCAAAAGGAATCAAATGTAAGAAACCGCCTTGAGTTAGGCACAAAAAAATTCCTTTCCGAAATTTCGGAAAGGACCTTCTTGCAAGAAGTTATTTAAAAAACTTCTAGAACTACTTAGTTGCAGCAGAATCAGTAGCAGTTGAATCCATTGGCATAGCAGCAGAATCAACAGCAACAGCAGCTGTATCAACAGTTGCAGCAGCAGAATCAGTTGTAGCTTCAGTAGAAGCACCACCACATGCAGTCAAAGCAGCGATAGCGAAAATTGCGAATACTTTTTTCATTTTTAATGTTTTAAGTTTAGTATAAAAAATACGAGAGCGAAGATATGGTTTAACATTTCATTCGCCAAATATTAACTAATTTTTTTAGATGTTTTTTAAAATATAGGCTAAAATCATAGTTTTTGACTACCTAACTACTTCTTTCTGAAGTAGATACGTACTGGTACCCCCGTAAAATTGAAATTAGCCCTCACCTGGTTTTCCAAGTAATTCCTATAAGGCGTCTTCACGTCATCAGGAAAATTGGTGAAAAAGGCAAAACTAGGTACACGTGTCGGTAATTGCTGTACAAATTTGATCTTAATTACATGCCCTCTCACCACAGGCGCTTGGTATTTCTCAATCGCCTTTAACATGATATCGTTCAACTTAGAGGTTGGAATTTTACGATGTTTATTGTCATATACGTCTAAGGCCAGTTCGATGGCTTTGAAAATACGGGTTTTTTCTACCGCTGAAATAAACAAAATAGGCACATCTGTAAAAGGTGCCAGTTTGTCTTTTAGCCTTTTTTCGTAGTCTCTAGCCGTATTGGTTTCCTTAGGCACTAAATCCCATTTATTCACTAAAAACACAATGCCCTTACCCTTTTTAGCTGCAAGGCTAAAGATACTTAGATCCTGCGCCGTGATACCCTTTACCGCGTCTATTACCATTAAACAAACATCTGCTTCATCCATGGCTTTAATCGCACGAATCACTGAATAGAATTCTAAATCGTCTTTCTCCTTATTTTTTCTTCTAATTCCGGCAGTATCAATCAAGATAAATTCCTTTTGGAACATATTATAATGCGTATGGATGGTATCCCTCGTAGTTCCAGCGATATCACTGACAATGGTTCTTTCTTGACCTATAAAAGCATTTAGTAGGGATGACTTGCCCACGTTTGGTTGGCCAATAATGGCAATCTTAGGCACATTGTCTGCTGCTTCCAATTCCTCGTCCGTTGGTTGCACTTCTGTAATAAATGAAGTCACCGCATCCAATAAATCCCCAGTACCACTTCCAGAAATAGAACTCACAAAATAGTTATGCTCAAAGCCCATGCTATAAAACTCAGTAGCGTCTAATGCCCTGTTTGAATTGTCTACCTTATTAGCAACTACTAATACCGGTTTGGTAGTTCTTCTTAACATATCGGCCATGGCAGCATCTAAATCGGTCATACCAACTGCTGCGTCCACCATAAAGATGATACAATTGGCTTCGTCAATGGCAATTCTTACTTGCTTTCTGATTTCCGTCTCAAACATATCACTTGAATCAGGCACAAAACCACCTGTATCAATTACATTGAAATTTTTGCCATTCCATTCTGTCACACCATATTGACGGTCTCTTGTTACACCACTTATATCATCTACAATGGCCTTACGCTCTTCTAAAAAGCGATTGAACAGTGTGCTTTTCCCAACATTGGGCCTTCCTACTATAGCGACTGTAAAACTCATAAAACTTAAATTTATTAATCAAATAAACTATCTTAAAATACTATATATCAATAACTTAATACTATTAATATAAAATACTATTAATATCCAAATTCTTTCAACTTCAACTCATTGTCTCTCCACTTAGGCTTCACTTTTACTAGTAACTCCAAATAGACCTTGGACCCAATAAAAGCTTCAATATCCTTTCTAGCCAATGTACCAATCTCCTTGATCAACTTACCCTTCTCCCCAATAATGATCGCCTTTTGCGATTCTCTATTCACCACGATGTCTGCCTGAATTTTCACCAATAAGGGTTGCTCCTTAAATGAGTTCACCAGCACGGCTGTATGGTATGGGATTTCTTCCCCAAACAACTGGTAAATCTTCTCCCTTATGATTTCACTTACAAAGAACTTAGTAGGCAAATCACTCAAGTCCGACTGGTCAAAGAAAGGATGCCCACCTTCTGGAATTAATTGTAAAATTACTTTCAATAACCTGTCTATATCGATGTTATTCAACGCACTAATAGAAATTATTTTAGAACAATAAGGCTTTGTACTAAAAAAGGCATTTGCCTCTTTTACCCTTCCACCTTCTGCCAAATCCGACTTATTCATAACCACAATACAAGGCACTTTTAGCCTTAAAGCAGTGAACATGGCGTCTATTTCGTCAAAATCATCCCTCACATCCACCATTAAAAGCCCCAAATCCGCATCTTCCAAGGCAGATTTGACTGCTCCCATCATCTTCTCATGTAGTTTATATTTAGGATCAATGATCCCTGGCGTATCCGAGAAGATGATTTGATACTCGTCTTCCTTATTCAAGAATGCTTTAATTCTATGTCTTGTGGTTTGGACCTTAGAGGATACAATAGCCATCTTCTCGCCCATAATGGCGTTCAGTAGAGTGCTCTTTCCTGCATTAGGCTTACCAAATATGTTCACAAAACCGACTTTCATTCCTTTTCTTTAATAATACAAACTTACGACAAAAAAAATCCGCTCTCGATAGGAATCGGGAGCGGGATTAGATGTTGCGAGGGAAGGGATCGAACCTCCGACCTTCGGGTTATGAGCCCGACGAGCTACCGCTGCTCTACCTCGCGATGTTTGGACGGCAAAGATAGGCGTTTATTGCTTCTTGACCAAGTTTATAGTAGTTAAATTGAAACTAGCGCAGAAAGGGGTTATTTGGAGTTTTTGAGGGTTTAGTTAGCGCATGTGCTAGCACAGTTCCAAAGTAAAATCTATATGTAGAAGAAGGAAATTATATAGTTTTTAAATCTCCCTCAATAACTTATCTCTCTACTTGAAATGCTTGCCATACGGATTCTTG
>CAMDNL010000024.1 GCA_945902975.1 Chitinophaga pinensis | reverse complement strand
ACCAAAATTGGTAAATCACGATAAGATTGAATCCAAGTTTTATAGGTATTCCAAATAATGGCTTCACTGGTAGGACGCACAATCAACTCCTCTTCGAGCTTCGCCTCTGGATCCACCATTAACTTGCCTTTATTGTTTGGATCTGTTTTTAATCTATAATGGGTGACAATCGCACACTCTTTTGCAAACCCTTCTGCGTTTTTTTCCTCAGCCTCAAATAAGGACTTAGGTACAAACAATGGAAAATAAGCGTTCTCATGCCCAGTATCCTTGAACATTTTGTCTAATGTTGCTTGCATATTTTCCCATAAAGCATAACCATATGGCTTAATCACCATACAGCCTCTCACTGCACTATAATCTGCTAGTGACCCTTTTAAAACGAGGTCATTATACCACTGTGAATAGTCCTGTTGTCTTGTCGTTAGTTCCTTTGCCATTTTCTAAAAATTCTTAACATTTTAAATTGTAACAAAACCGCTCCTATTAACGTTCTATGTTTTAAACTTTGTTACCTTTAGGATGTCAAATGTATGCTAAATCAGGGGCATATTAAAACCAAAAAAATGAACAACATGAAAAAGCAACGCAACCAATCCCTCATTGGGTTCAACGCCATCGTTCTTTTAATGGCATGTAGTTTTTTCTTAACCAGCTGTACTAGCTTACAACAAACTACGACTGCTGCTACGGACGACCTATATTTTACACCTTCTAAAGAGACGGAAACGACTACAAGAAATAATTCAAATGAAGTAGAAGCTTCAGAAGAAGCCGAATACCAAGATTATCAAAATTATCAAGACGATCGCTTTTTAAGATTAAAAGTGGCAAATAGAAACCGTTGGTCAAGTATCGACGATTTTGGCTATTGGAACAACCCAAGATTTAGTATGAGTATGGGAATGGGTTGGGGCGGTGGCTTTGGAGGATGGGGCGGCGGATTTGGCGGTTGGGGCGGAAGTATTGGTCTTGGCTGGGGAGGTGGTTTCGGTGGCTGGGGCGGAGGCTTCGGCGGATGGGGCGGAGGATTTGGCGGATGGGCTGGAGGACTCGGTGGCTGGGGTGGAGGATTTGGCGGATGGGGTGGAGGATTTGGCGGATGGGGATTTGACCCATTCTGGGATCCATTTTGGGACCCATTCTGGGGCGGAGGCTTCGGTGGATGGGGTGGATTCGGTGGTTGGGGCGGAGGCTTCGGTGGCTGGGGTGGATGGAATCCTTACTTTGCTGGATACTGGAACCCATACAGACCCATTTATTACGGTGGAGGTGTAGGTGATTTCCCAATGCAAAGAAATAATTACACACCAAGAGCCTTGCAAACTAGTGCACCTGCATTAAATGCTTACAGAACAAATAGAAATTATAACAATGCCAATAATTTTTCAAATACCACCAATGGTACAACGCGCTACACAGGCAATCCAACTTTAAACAGTCGATTTGGTAATTTATTAAGACGTGTAACAACAAATAATACCAACACGAATCAAGCAAATAGTTTTGATAGGCCTGCGCGTTATTTTAACAATGGAGGTTTTAGCAATAACAATTCAAATAAATCAAGTAACTCTAATTCCAATACGAATACCACACCATCAGTGAATAATAATGCAGGTGGAAGAAGTGGTGGATTTAATAGTAGTGGTTCTGCGCCAAGTTCAAGACCACCGAGAGGAGGCAATTAATCCTTTAGGTAAGTAAGTCGTGTTCGATTTTTAATTTGGTGCATTTTTACAGTTCAATAACAAGCAATATGAAAAAAATTATAATAGGTATTTTAGTATTTGTAAGTGCAAATTTACAAGCACAAAGCCCAGAAGATGGCTTAAGATTATCTTGGTTTGCTCCCTATGGAACACCTCGTAGCAATGCATTAGGCGGCGCAATGGGATCTTTAGGCGGCGACTTATCTGCTGCGCATATCAATCCGGCTGGTTTAGGTTTTTACAAGTCAGGCGAACTACTTGTAACAAGCAAATATTTAAATACCGAAACAGATTATAAGTATAGAGGTACAAATACAAGCACTTCTAATAACACCACTACACTAGGTAATTTAGGTATTGTATTTGCTGATGGTAAAAAGAACAGAGGTTATTCTAGCACTGCGTTTTCAATTAGCTTCACACAATTAGCAAATTTCAATAGCAGAGAACGTTTTAAAGGCGTAAATAACTTTAGTAGCTACTCAGAAAAATTCTTAGAGGAATTATACTATGACAATGCTGGCATGGGTGCTGCAGAAAATAATTATATTTTTGGAAGCTCATTGGCATTTAGAACTTTTTTAATTGACACCATCGCAGATAAAAATGGCAATGTAGCAGGCTATCAAAGTTTAGTGCCTATTTCAAGTGGTGTAAACCAAACATTTGATTCCTACACGAGTGGAAGTTCTAATGAATTAACGTTTGGCTGGGGTGGTAATGTACAAGACAAATTATACCTAGGAGCAAGTATCGTATTGCCTATTGTAAACTTCAATCGATCTTTACAAGTGTCAGAAACAGATCTATCAACTACCAACACACAAAATCAATTTGGAGGTTTTGTTTTCAATGAAGAATTTAGTTCTAGAGGTTGGGGTATTGGTGCCAAATTTGGTATCATCTACAAACCAGAATCCTTCTTCCGTCTTGGATTTGCATTGCATACACCTCAATTAATTAGCTTTAGAGATAAACTATCTGCAGACATGACAACCAATACGGAGTCCTATGCTGGGAAAGTTTCTGCTAGTTCAGGTCAATTAAACAATGGCGTTCCTGGCCTGAGAGAGTATACCGTCATGACACCAACAAAGGCTACTTTTAGTGGTAGTTACTTTTTTGCGAGTCCAGGAAAACCAACTCAACCATTGGGATTCATCAGTGCAGATATCGAGTGGGTGAATTATGCTGGAACACGTTTTTCTTCCAATGATTTTGACGAAGAAAGTGCAAACTATTATGATGACTTAAACAACACCATGAAGTCAACTTATAAAAATAATTTGAATATAAAGATTGGATCTGAAATTAAATTAACAAGCAACTGGATGGCTAGAGCAGGTACTGCTTATTATGGTAGTCCTTACAAAAATGAATTTGCAGACGAAAATGGCAATGCCTTAGTAACACCATCCCGCTTCATTTTATCTGGTGGTATTGGATATAGAACCAATAAATACTTTATAGACTTTACAATCTCAAGTGCCGCCAATAGAGATGCGGTGGTACCTTACCGATTAATTGATAAGCCTAGTCCTATTGCAGTTCAAAATAGCAATGCTGTATTATTCAATATTGGATACGGAATCAGATTCTAATTCAGATCGAGACTAACACATTGAGATAAAGCATTCCTATATCGCGTTGATACAAAAAAAGCCATCCCGAGGGATGGCTTTTTTGTGCAGGATATTTTATTCTATTTCAAGTCGCTAGACTTTAATCCTTGATTCATTTTAATATCTGTGTACTTAATATTAATCTTCATTTGTCCCATATCTATTAACTGCTCTGAAGCAATTTGAACGCCATTCACAACTTTATAGCCAGTATAATATTGTTGTTGTGTCATTGTTCCTTGACCAGGTACATCTTCTGATTTTGAAGTCTTCACTAATAAGAATGTTGTAGCATCATAAAAACGGTGTGATACTTTTTTAGAAGGGGTTGTTACTTCCACATCAATCGCATCTTTACCGTCTACTTTTTCTGCGCCTACAATCTTTAAACCATAACCTTTTGTGAGGAATAATTGCTCTGGTACTAGGGTAGCAGACTCGTCAAGACCTTCTTTAATATCATCAGTGATAGGCGCTTCCTGCCCTTGTTGTGCAAAGGAGTACTTACCGTCTACAACTGCCTGTCTCATCATTGCCATGCCACCCATTGACATGGTGGTTACTGAATTACCTGGCATTACAATAGTTTGTTTCATCTCTAAAGACTGCCCCATTAAATTAGCTGTTCCTTTTAATTGCACATCTTTAACACTAGTTAAAGCCTCTTTGGTACCTATGGCTGCAATCGCTTTTTCCATCAATGCAGTTGGCGTTAAACTCGCGTCTGCTTTTACTTCTGTTGGAGCAGCCACTTCATTACCTTCTATATCAAAATACTTTAATGGACCATATTTTTCTAAGCCCTTAGTGATTTGTTTAGCATTACCTACAATCACAATATGCATTTGATTTGTATTCAAAAATAATTTAGCTGCATCTTGCACTTTTGCTGCATCCACTGCTGCTAAATTAGTTAAGTATTTTTGGTAATAGTCGGCAGGTAAATTGTTACGAGCAATATTCAATGCAAAGTTGGCAATGGTTGCAGGATTCTCAAGTGATCTTGCAAATCCGCCAGATAAATAGTTTTTCATTCTACTTAATTCTGTCTCTCCTACTTGCTCATTTTTAATTGTATTGATTTCGCGTAATAATTCTTGTACAGAGCTGTCTGTTTTTTCATTTCTAACAGAAGCTTCTGCTTGGAATAGACCAATTTGACGGCTTGGACTTAAGGAAGAATAAGCACCATATGTAAATGCATATTTTTCACGCAGGTTAGCAAACAAACGGCCTGAGAACCCACCACCTAAAATATTATTCATCACTGAGCCTGCAATCACATTCGAAGATCCAGGTAATAAATCTATCGCGCCAGCAATCGCAACCACACTTTGCACGCTTGAAGGTCGGTCTACAATCGCTACATAGGTTTGTTTAGGCTGAACAGGCTTGGCAAAATTTTGCTTTGTAAACACGCCTTTTTTCCAATTGCCAAAACTTTTTTCAGCTAACATTTTTGCAGTAGCAGGTTCGATGTCTCCAACAAAAATCAAATATGCTGCATTCGGTATCCAATAAGTATTTAAAAATGTTTTAACATCAGCGATAGACACTGTATTCACAGTCTTAGTGGTCATCATTTCACCATAAGGATGCGTTGCTCCGTAGACTAATTTTTTAACCACATTACCAGAAATTGCATCCGCATCGTCTTTGCTTGATTCAATACCTGATAAGGTTTGCTTGCGAATTTTCTCCAATTCATCGGTAGATAAAGCTGGTTGTAATACCACTTCTGACAATAAACCTAATAAGTTAGGAAAATTACCTTTTAATGAACTAACCGATGCTGATTGACTTGAAGTAGACATGCTTCCTCCCAAAAATTCAATGGCTTCGTCTAATTGTGCTTTTGATTTAGTTTTAGTGCCTCTTTTTAACAACTGACCAGCCATTTGAGCCACACCGGCTTTATCCCCTTCTGCAAAACCATCATAGTCTAATGCCAATGTAGCACTCACCTGTGGCAGTTTTGTATTTTTTACGACAAATACTTGTAACCCGTTTGCTAAAGTAAATTTAACTGGGTCTCCTACTTGAATAAGGGGTGCCTTGCCTGGCAAAGGCGCTTTTGAACGATCTATGTTCTGTGCCATTGAAACCAATGGAACTAAAAATAGAAATAAGTATAAATGTTTTTTCATAAAATTATTTTAAGGTAAACTTTTTAGAATGACTTGATTATTTAGTGGTAGGTTTTTCTTTAGGTAAATAATACAAAACAATTCGATTGTCTTTGTTTAAATACTTCTTCGCCACATTCAATACATCTTCTCTTGTCACTTTATTGTATTTCTCTAATTCTGTGTTAATTAAATTGGCATCTCCAAAATACACTTCATTGTTCGCTAAACTTTCTGCAATACCAGCCATGGTTGCATTGCCAGTAACAAGTGATGTGGTGATTTGATTTTTTACTTTTTGGAATTCTCTTTCTCCTACTAATCCCATCTTCAATTCATTCACTACACTATCCATACTTTTTTCTAATTCCTCAATCTTCACACCCATATTCGCAATAGATAAAGCAATGAATAAGCCTTCGTCCTCATTGAAAAATGGAACTGATTGCGCAGCCACTGCTTGTTGTTTTTTATCCACTAAAGTTTTATTCATTCTAGAGGACTCTCCACCAGATAAAAGGGTTGACAATACATTGAATGCATAATACTCATTCCCGCCTTGCTTAGGCGCACGGTAAGCTTGAAACACACCAGGTAATTGGATATTGTCGTATATCACATCTCTTACCTCTCCACCTAAAGCTGGTTCTTTAATAGTTGGTCTTGGAATTGGCTTGGTACCCATTTTAATTGGACCAAAATAAGCTTCAATCTTCGCTTTCAATTCGGCTTTATTAAAATCTCCCGCTATAGACAATACACAATTATTAGGTACATAGAATGTCTTGTAAAAATTGATGAACTCATCCAATTTTGCAGCATTTAAATGATCCATGCTTCCGATTGGTGACCATTGATAAGGATGTACTTTATAAGCACGCTTTAAAACTTCGTTTAAAAAAGAACCATATGGTCGGTTGTCAACACGTTGACGCTTCTCTTCCTTTACCACTTCTCTTTGCGTATTCACCCCAATTTGTTCAATCTTGGCGTGCATCATACGCTCACTTTCTAACCATAAGCCAAGTTCAACTTGATTAGAAGGTAGTAACTCATAATAGAAAGTACGGTCTTGTGAGGTATTGGCATTCAATGCACCACCTGCATTGGTGATGTACTTATCAAACTCCCCTCTTTTAATATTTTCTGAACCTTCAAATAATAAATGTTCGAAAAAATGGGCAAAGCCTGTTCTTGCCGTGTCTTCGTTTTTAGAACCTACGTGGTATAAAGTCGTTACAGCTACCACAGGTGCTGAATGATCTTCATGTAAAATTACTTTTAAGCCATTTGGCAAAGTGTATTTCTCAAATTGTATGGTTTGACCTGTCACCTGATTAATGAGCAAAGTCAACATACAAAGAAAAAATAGGAACGATTTTTTTTGCATAAAATTGATTTTTGGGAATATATATTAGGGTAAAAATAAGCCTTATTGCAATATTTGCTGATTAAAAAAATTTAAGAGTTTATATAATATTGTAATACCGCCTTGGATAAAAATGGATTGAAAATGGCACTAATTTTAGGCTTGATTCCAGCTAATTTCAAGGTCTTTTTTAAACCAAGTCATCTGCCTTTTTGCATAGTGTCTGGTGTTCTGCTGAATAGCCTGAATCACTGCCTCCCTTGTTTGATGCCCCTCAAAATAAGGCAACCACTCTTGATAGCCAACGGTTTGCAATGCATTCAAATGAAATTGAGGGCGTAAAGCAATCACTTCCTCCTCTAAGCCCATGTCGACCATCTGCACAACCCTTTGATTGATTCTGTCATACAATTGCTCCCTTGGCATCTCCAATCCAATTTTTTGAATGTTAAATGGACGAGACTTTTTGGACTGCAGTTGAAAACTAAGGATGGATTGCCCAGTTCCAATCACCACTTCCAAAGCCCTGGATAATCTTTGTGTATTTTGTTGTTCCCCCTGTTCTGCTTGCGCCCAATAGGCAGGATCCTTTGCTTGCACTTGCGCTTGAAGCCAATCCATCCCTTTCAATGATACATCCTCCTGAATTTGACTGCGTATCGCTGGATCAATTGCTGGGATTGGATCCATCCCTTCTACAAATGCTTTAATGTATAACCCAGTTCCTCCAACCATCACCACGGATCCAAATGCTGCAAGTAATTCCGCTGATTTTTTTAATGCATATGCTTCAAATGTGCCTGCATTCACCGTCTCTTGAATGGAATGACTTGCTATAAAATGATGTTTAACTTGAGCTAGTTCTTCATTGCTCGGACGAGCAACACCAATATTTAATTCTTGATAACATTGCCTTGCATCTGCAGAAATAATTTCCGTTTTAAGTTTTTGTGCTAATTCAATCGCATACTTTGTTTTACCAACAGCTGTAGGACCAACAACGATATATACGGTAGGCGTCAAAATAAAAATATTATGAGATTAGTAGGCTTCGGAACTATCATCAAACATGCCACCTGCGTCATCAGACCCAGACGCATCTTGGTCATCCGCGTCTTCTTCATCCCCTGCTTCATCATCAGACGCGTCCGCGTCTTCTTCACCTGAAAGTAAATCTCCTAAAAGTCCATTCCCATCTTCATCAGATGCATGCGCATCTGCTTCCCCCTCTTCCCCAAATCCATCCTGAGCTTCAGTTAAATCATACTTCTCTTCGATATCTGTGAAATTAGGACCTAGCAAGCCTTTCGTACCATATTGCATTGGACCAACACCTTCAATTCTTGACACCATTGGATAATTTAATTCCATATCCGCATCTGCATTCTTAATCACTTGAATCAATTGTATTAAAAAAGTCCAAGACTTTGCAAAGTCATATAAATAAACAAATTGTTGGTTGGTATTTAAAATCTCAGAGCCTATCAACACTTCATCCATCATCAATGGCGGCACGACATAATTTTTTTCATACACCGCTTTGCTAATTTCTCTTCCTCTCTGCCATTTTTCATTGCTTCTAAAAAAAGTAGCATCATGTTTTTCATCAAACTCAAAAGCCTTCAAAATAATATGATGCAGGTCTGAAAAATGTTGTGCATGTTTCACCATTACATCTCTATAAATCGCATCGTCTTCTTCCCAAGAAATCCTAAATTTTAAAATGGCCATTTTGGTGATTTTGAAACGCTAAATTAGCATTTATTAGGATGATTTAAGCTTTTTTATAGGGCAGGATGCAACCCAATTTTAGCCGCTTCTGCAATCATGAATTGATACGCAGCTTCATACTCATTAGGGATAATGCCGTCCAAGATCGCTTCTCTAATGGCGTCCTTGATAATGCCTACTTGCTTAGAGGGGGTGATATTAAAAATTTGCATAATCATCTCTCCAGTAATTGGAGGTTGCCAATTACGCATCTGATCTTTTTCCTCTACTTCAATGATCCTGGCCTTGACCATTTCAAAGCCTTGTAAATATCTTTTAACCTTGGTTTGATTCTTGCTTGTAATATCTGCTGCACAGAGTAACATCAATGATTCAATGTCTTCGCCAGCATCAAATAACAATCTTCGAATCGCACTATCGGTGACATTTTCTTTTGTCAATGAGATTGGTCGTAAATGTAAAGCCACTAATTTCTGCACCAGCTTCATGTGCTCATTTAAAGGCAGCTTCAATTGTGTAAATAATTTAGGCACCATCCTTGCACCCACCACTTCATGCCCATGAAATGTCCAACCTGTCCCTGGTTCAAATCTTTTGGTATTTGGTTTTGCAATATCATGCAATAAGGCAGCCCATCTTAACCAGACATCATCGGTGTTAACAGCTATATTATCCAGCACTTGTAAGGTATGAGAGAAGTTGTCTTTATGACCAATGCCGTCAAGGGTTTCAGCGCCTTCCAATTTTAACAATACTGGAAAAATATGTGCTAATAAACCTGCTTCTCTTAATAAATACCAACCTTTTGAAGGTTGTTTGCTATTCATTATTTTTTGCAACTCATCTGTAATTCTTTCTTGAGAAACAATCTTGATTCTATCTGCCATTTGCTGAATGGCTTTAAATGTATTTTCCTCAATAACAAAATCCAATTGTGTTGCAAATCTTATGGCACGCATCATTCTTAAAGGATCGTCATCAAATGTTTGTTCTGGCGCTAATGGTGTACGAATGATTTTTAGTGCTAAATCATTTAATCCATTGAATGGATCTAAAAGTGCGCCAAAATTAGATACACTCAAATCTATCGCCATGGCATTGATGGTAAAATCCCTTCTATTCTGGTCATCTATCAAAGTGCCTGGTTCGACTGTTGGATTCCTACTTTCTCTGACATAGGATTCTCTTCGGGCGCCCACAAATTCAATTTCAATATCGGTGAGTTTTACCTGTGCAGTGCCATAGGTTTTAAACAAAGAAACAGCAGGCTTTGGACTAAATTGATTGGCGAATGTAGTTGCTAATTGTAAACCGTCTCCAATACAAACAATGTCTATGTCTTTGGTTGCTCTGACTAAAATTTTATCGCGCACAAATCCACCCACTGCATAGGCAGGTATCCCTATTTTAGCCGCAGCGGCTCCCGCAATAGCCAATAGGTCTTTTTCTTGTGCTGTTAATTCAATAGACATTGGTGCAAAAGTACTAATTGTGCAGCACTTGTTGGAGGGGTTGATAGATTTGTTCCAAGCGGATGGTTTCGGCACAATTAAAATGCTTTAATGGGCATTGTTTTTTTCCGTGCAATCCACAAGGTCTACAAGGTAAAGCTTGTTCTGTCTCAATAATAAAGGAGGTATCTGACAATGGACCATAGCCAAAATCTGGCACAGTAGAACAGTAGATGGCAGCAACAGGCGCATTCACCGCAGAAGCAAAATGCATGGGTGCTGAATCATTGACATAGTTCATCACTGCCCCTTTTTGTAAAGCAGCAGATGCTAAAAATGAAAGTCTTCCAGCCATATTGACTAAATTATTTTTCTGCACTGATTGCATGATCTGGTCGTTCAAGGATTTATCGCCTGGCCCCCCAAGTAAATAAATAGGCCCTTCAAAAGGAATTGAATTCAACACCTGAATCCATTGATGTATTGGGAATTGTTTAGTGTACCAAACTGATGCCGGCGCCATACACAAATAAGGTACAGACTGATAGCCCTCCACTGCTTTTAGATCCTGTGAAGATGGATACAATGCTGGCTTGGCATTCGGGAATAAACCCAAAGGAGATAACAACGCATGGTTACGTTCAATTTCATGCAATCCATTGCCAACAGCCTGGTGTTGTATTGTGTTCGTAAATAAAAAAGCAAAAGGATTTTTTTCAAAACCAATTTTTATTTTGGCTCCAGACAATGCCGTCCATAATCCTGTGGCAGCATAACGTTGCACGTTGATCACTGCATCAAATTTATTTTTTCTTATTTCAAAAAGTAGTTGTAGCCAATGCCCATATTTATTTTGTTGTTTATCCCATACCAAGACTTTATCAAGATAAAGATGCGCGTTAAATAATGCCTCATTCCCTTTTCTAACTAAAATCGAAATGGATGCAGCAGGATTTTGTTGATGTATAGATTCCAATAGGGCGGTCGCTAAAACGACATCTCCAATAAAAGCTGTTTGAATCACCAATATTTTTTGTGCCATGGAGTGGATTTAAGGGCGTATAATGATGATTTGATCTTTATCCCATTTCACAATAGCAGAGGGCGCCTTTAAAGAAGTATCCTCTTGCTCTGAACGCACTACATAATCAACCCCTTCAATGATATCTAAGGAGATGTCTTTAAAACATTTTGGCGTGGGCAATCCAGAAATATTGGCAGAAGTACTTACGATAGGTTTCCCAAAAGCTTGCATTAATTGTTGTGCAAAATTTGCTTTGCAAATTCGAATGGCAATAGATCCGTCTGCTGCAATTAAATTAGGTGCTACATTTTTTGCTTGATCATAAATCACAGTCGTTGGCTTGGTGATGCCCTTGATATAATCTGCCACTTTAGGAGCTGGTTCCGAAACATAATCCAAAATCCATTTTTCTTCTGGCACGAGCACAATCATGGCTTTGGTATCTGCTCTTTTTTTGAGTTCATAAATTTTTTCAACAGCATCAGGATTGGTTGCATCGGCGCCTATCCCCCAAACAGAATCTGTGGGGTATAAAATGATACCCCCTTTTCTTAAGGCATCTAAAGCGCAAGCAATATCTTCTTCCATTAAAAACATATTGCAAATTAATCATTAAGGCTTAAAGCTAGGCCAAGTAACCTAAGAGAGGCAATAAAAAAAGCTGGGGCAACCAAGACGAATCCCGATTACCCCAATTATCCTTCCCCCAAAGGATAAAATCTTTATATATAATATTTATTTAATTTGTTTATGTCTATAATGTAAATATTGCATAGTTTATTATCTCATTCCAAACTATTCATAAACTAAGTGGTGAAAAGAATATTTTAGATACAAATAACGTATTTTAATTACTTTATGTATTAATAAAATATTAAATTCGTTATTTTTTGCATTAATATATTTTTATATAATTTATTTATATAATTTTGAATCATGTTTCGAAAAATTGGATTCATACTTGTTTTACTGATCGTTGTTCAAATTAATAGTTTTGGACAGTCTGATATTACGAATAAACAGCTTTCTTTAGCGGAACATGCTTTATTAGATTTTATTACAACTGATTCTGTCAATGACCTTAGCCTGGACATTTTTAAGGAAAACCTGAAATTCGGGGTACCCAATAAATTAGCCAATGGTATTAGTCTTTTAAAGAAAAAAGAAAAAGTTTATTTGCAATTACTAGGCTCTGGTAGACTATACCAAATACAAAAACAAGGAAAGGGTGATTATCAATTCAACCGACTTGATTCAACATTATACTTTGGAGCAAATTTTGGCAGCATTAACTTCTTTTACAAAGACACTTTATTTAAATTTGGTGGAGGTGGATTTTGGAAAATCATAGATTATTTTACCTTTTATAGCACTAAAACAAATGAATGGGAACTGATTAGTTCAAAGAAAGGAATCCCAGTGTATCAAAGCCCAGAAAATGGTGTATCATTTTTTATTGATCAATTGAATGGTAAATTCTATTTATCCAATTCAATAAACCAAACGGACTTCCCCGCTTCTCTTAATACAACTTATTCTGACACCTGTAGAGTTTTTGATTTTAAAGATAAAACTTGGCAAAATTTAGGCAAGATTAACCCTGCATTAAAAGATAAATTACAAAAAAGCTTGGGTTTGAAAACAACATTTGGGCCTTATTTAATTTTTCTTTCAGACTTAGAAATAAAATGGCTTAATTTTTCAACCAACCAATTTGGCGTTCTTGCTAAAGAGAAGCAAGCTGAATTCAGGGAAAAATGGCTCAAGTTATACAAAGGCCTTCCTGAACATTTGTACCAATTTGTAATGGGCAATCAGTTTTACTTAATACGAATCGAAAATAATGGCGTTATAGAATATGAATCCATTGAGTTAACTAGTAAAGACTTCATTGATCCAAATGTAGAACCAATTTATTCAAATAGCGCTATCGTTACTTTATTAAATAAAATTGAGCCAGGGACACCTGTCATAGGTAACGTTTTTATAGTGCTAATGGTCATTCTGCTTTATTATTTGTACAATAAGAAAATCAAAAAGAATAAAACACCAATCGAAATACAATCTATCTTATATAAAAACTTTTTCAGTGCTTTAACGGCCGTTGAAAAAGAATTAATTCAAGCGATTTACGCATTGCAAAACAAGCAAGAACAAATAAGTATCAAAGCAATCAATAAAATTATTGGAGTACAGCAAAAAGACACCATCACTCAAAATAAAAGTCGCAGTGATTATTTCTTAAGAATTAATCAAAAATTTAAATTAGCTACAAGAGCAAGTGAGTTATTGATCGTAAAGCAAAGAGAAGAGACAGATAAAAGAGTATACAATTATAATATCAATCCAATTTTTATTGATTCAATGAAGGCATTGCTATTAAACAACCAATAAGCTACAACCCCTTCTTGCGCTTTGGTCCAGTCTTCCTAGTACTTCAAAACTTCCGTCAGGGTGTACGATTCCTATATCTTCTGTCGCAATAAATGCACAACTATTAAAATTGGCAAGGTCAATGATATGCAAGACACCCCTGCCCGTTGCATTCAAGGCCGTTGGATCGG
>CAMDNL010000023.1 GCA_945902975.1 Chitinophaga pinensis | reverse complement strand
TCAATCAAGGTCCAATCCTTCAACCATACCACCGTGTTCTCTGCAACAAATTCCATGAATGGAATTTTGATTGTATCCTCAAACTGCGTCGTCACATTAGGGATAATATTTACTTGCAATAATTTTCGTTCACTCAATTGAGTGGCTGGATCAAATAAACGAATACTATCCACTTCCTCGCCAAATAGTTCTACGCGATAGGGTTTTTCATTACCAAATGAATAGATATCAAAAATGCCTCCTCTTAATGCAAATTGTCCAGGCTCGTATACAAAATCAGTTCGCTCAAATCCATACTCAACAAGCCTTTCCATCAAGGCATCTAGCCCAAGTGTATCATTGGTTTTTATTTGGATAATATTATCTTGTAAGGTTTTAGGCATGATCACTTTTTCAAAGAATGCCTCAGGATAAGTCACCACAATTTTCTTATTGCCTCCCATGGATAATTTAGTCAAGGCCTCCGTTCTCAACATCACGTGTGAAGGATTCAACCAACTAAAATTTTGGCTCGTTTTAAAAGAAGAGGGAAAATAAAACAAGTCCATCGCGCCTGTGATACTTTCTATAGAATTATAAAAATAGGCCGCTTCCTCTGCGTCATTTAATACAATCACATGATTGTATGTTGCAGTTTTTGGCTCCGTGAAAATATGTCTTAAAATAAAAGCTGGAGAAGATCCGTTCAGGTTTTGTAAGTGCACCTGAAATGGTGTATTGGCGGAACTAGACATAGCAATCCCGTCTACTATTTTTTTTAGTAGGGGGGATGCATCATACCGATCAAACAATGATTGTTCGTTCATAGTTCAGTCCGCAAAGATACAATCAATAAATGGATGAAGCGATGATTGAAAGGTCAATTTCTTGGTATTGATGCTTCAATACTTCCACAAAAGCAACGCCTGTATTACCAGAAAAATAAGGAATATAGACCCCCTCTTGATAGCCTAATACAATGCTATATTTTCCTGGAGCCAATCTGATCTTAAATTTTCCAGTATTGTTTGAACGAACCTGCTTAATCAATCTAGCCTTTATCCCTTTTGCATAATTGCCTTCTTGACCAATCAACTGGTGCACATTGACTGCTTCATAAATATAGACCATTGTCGCAATTGGACTTCCCTTCTGCTTAGCACTACCTTTCAAAGGCATAGCTGTATTGTTTTCTTTCAATACATGGCCCTTGATGCCTTGTGGAAGCATGCAAAACCCCATGAGCATTGGTGCTAAACAAAATAAGAGGCAAAATTGGATGGCATATTTGCGCATGGAAAAGGTTTGATTAAAGTTACATTTTTATGCTTCAACTTGATTGAATTTCAAAGATTTGATATAAATTTAGATTTATGAAAATACGCCTTTTACTCCCCCTTATTTTTGTATTCACAGCAAACATTTTAAATGCACAGGATGCAACAAAAAAAGAAGTGTTAATGCAGACTTCTAAAGAACTTGCTTTGGAAGCACGGAATAAATTTTCTAAAGCAGTTATTGCAGCGAAAGAAAAAGGATGGCCTATACAGTATGCTTCTCAAAATCAAAACAATGCAAAATTAATTGGTGTTGATGAAAAAGGGTGGCCTAAATATTATATTGGTTTTGCAGATCCAGTTCAAGCAATCACCATCAACGCAAATAAGTTATGGCCTGGCGCAGCATCAAATTTAAACTTAAGTGGATCGGATGATAACATGACCAATAAATTGGGCGTTTGGGACGAAGGAAGTCCATTGTTAACGCATAAAGAATTTACAGGTAGAATTTCACAAAAAGACAACGCTAAAGATGTCGTAACGCATAGTACGCATGTGGCCGGTATTGTGATGAGCAAAGGATTGAACCAACTCTCTAAAGGGATGGCTTATAATGTGAAGGGGATTCTTGATTACGATTGGAATAACGACTTGTCAGAAATGTCTGCAGCCGCAGCAAATGGCTTGCTTATTTCAAACCATTCCTATGGGACCGTAACAGGTTGGAATTACAACAGCGATTCTGCTCGTTGGGAGTTCAATGGCAGGTTCAATGAAAAGGAAGATTATCGATTTGGATTGTATGACTATGATGCACAAATAAACGATTCTATTGCATATAATGCCCCTAATTATTTAATTGTTTTTGCTGCAGGTAATAACAGAACAAGCGTTGGCCCTGCGGTAGGACAAACTTATTGGAGAAGAAATGAATCAGGTAGAATGACCAATGCAGGTGCTCGACCTTCGGACATAAATAGTAATGATAGTTATGGCAGCATCTCCACAGATAAAAATGCAAAAAATGTGCTCACAGTTGGTGCAGTTTTTGGTATACCCTCTGGATACAATAAAAAAGAAGATGTAGTCATTAGTAATTTTAGTTCATGGGGACCAACAGATGATGGCAGAATCAAGCCAGATATTACGGCACAGGGTGTTGCAGTCTATGCCCCTATTGCCTCAAACGATTCAAGTTATGGATACCTGAATGGTACTTCTATGGCAGCTCCTGGGGCTGCAGGAAGTTTATTATTATTACAAGAATTAGGTCATCGTTTTACAGCCAATGGTGCTCCAAGAATTTTAAAATCAGCGACTATTAAAGGGCTTGCGATTCACACGGCGAATGAAGCGGGTTTATATCCAGGGCCAGATTATAAATTTGGTTGGGGATTGCTAAATATTTCCGAAGCTGCTGAAGTTTTAAATACTGCACTGACCAATAACAATAGTGCCACTAGTCCTCACTTTGTATATGAGAATACTTTACTCAACGGAGAAAGCAAGTCCTACACCATCACTGCTTCTGGAACTAGACCTGTAAAAGCAACTATTGTGTGGACGGATATTAAGGGCAGTGCAAGTGAATTATTGAATGACGCTAATCCGGAACTTGTCAATGATTTAGACTTAGTGATTACACAGGGTAATAAGACACATAATACTTGGAATTTAAGTCCAAGCAGTCCGGACAACCAAGCGTTCAAAGGAATCAATAATGTGGACAATGTTGAAAAAGTGGAAGTAGACACTAGTTTGGTGGGAACCAATTACACCGTTACTGTTAAACATAAAGGAACCCTTGAAAGAGGACAACAAAATTATGCTTTAATCATTAGTGGCGCAGGCGGCACAGCCTATTGTAGTTCTGCAGCAACAACTACTGCTGGAACCAAGATAGATAGCATTCAATTAAACAATATTAAATTCTCAAAAACTACAGCAGATAATTACGTTGACAATACCGCATTATTTGTCAATGGTGAGTCCAATGGTACCATTTCTTTATTCATGAAATTAAGTAGCGCGGACGCATCCAATAGCAATCGATTTGTAAAAGTTTTTATTGATTATAATAACAATGGTGTTTTTGATGCCAATGAACTAGCACATACAAGTGCAGCAATCACCAATGGAGACTATAGTGCAAATTTTAATTTAATTAGCAATTTAATTGTCAATCAATTCACGAAACTTCGTGTTGTAGTGACTGAAGCAGCTTCGGCATCTACTGTAATTGCATGTGGTAGTTATACAGCTGGTGAAACCCAAGATTATACCCTAAGAGTGGTGAACCCGTCTAATGATATTCAACTAATGGAGATTACCAATCCGGTTGGTGGTGTGTCAGAAAAATCGGTACAATACGTTACGGTTAAAGTAGCAAATAATGGAACAAAGCAATTGACCAATATTCCACTTAGCTTAGAAGTAAAAAAAGGCAATACCATTATTTTAAATCTAAAAGAAACATTTACGGGTAGATTGTATGGATCAGAAATTATGTCCTATACCTTCCAAACACCTATGCCAATTGAACTAAGTCAGAATTATACGATCACTGCCAATGCAAGCCTTGCAAATGACCAACAACCAGAAAATAATTCAATAATTGCTAACATTATCAGCGCTAGCTCAAGTCCAGCTATTACTGGTTCTGCAACAGGTTGTAATGAAAATGTTCAATTACTGGTAAGTAATCCAAAAGGCGATGATCAATACCTTTGGTATGATAAGAACAATGATGTAAGCAGACCAATTGCCAAAGGGTCTGTCATTAGAACCTCTACCACCGCAAAAAATGTATATGTTGGAAAAGGTTGGAATGGATTTATTGGGCCTAAAGACAATACCACGTTAAGCAATACAGGTGGCTACAATAATTGGGGTAGCAGCTATGGAGAATTCATTCGATTCAATACAACTGGACCATTAAGATTAGAAACTACAAAATTATATACCGGCTATGCAGGTAAAATTGAACTTGAATTAAGGTCTCTTAGTACCTTCACAGATTCCACCTATTCCTACTTCCCTTCTCAAACTCAAAAAACGATTTTGCATGTTGGTGCTAGTAGTCCTTCTCCAACACCAGCAACAGGTAGTCTTGGATCTGGCACCCCAACACCTTTTGTACAAGGAGATACAGGAAGAATTTACGCCATTAATATGAACTTAAGCCAAGCTGGAAATTATATATTGATTGCACGTTGTTTAGATAGTGCAACTATTTTTAGAAATAATTTAATCACCACCAACAATCATCCATTTGGTCCAACAGTACTTGCGAGTATTACTGGTAACTGGGCAGGCGCTAATTTTGAGAAGTTTTATTACTTCTTTTACAATATGCAAATTAGCACTCCTGAACATGAAAAATCATTGACTACAATTCCAGTCATTTTAACCGCTAAACCTATAATAACACAAATAGGCATCGATAGCTTAAGTACCACCACAGCAGATACTTATCAATGGTTCATCAATGATGAATCCATTCCAGGTGCTACAAAAAATGGTATAAAAATTTATAAAAACGCCATGTATAAAGTCAGTGCAACGATTGGTACTTGTACCAATTATTCTGATAATAAATTGGTGCTCATTACTGATATCCCTCAAGCTCCTACCAAAGAGATTGGATTAAAAATTGTTTCGACAGATTATATTGAAAATATTATTAAAGGCAATCAGTTCTATATTCAATTTAATAATATCAAGACCAATGCCATTGGATTAAGTATTATGAACAGCAGTGGTCAAACCGTATTTCAGAAAGATAAACTCAATAATCAGAATACGGCTCAAACAGTGCAAGTTCCTACCTTCTCGACTGGTATCTATTATGTAAAGGTATTTGCTAATAATAAAGTATACGTTCAAAGCGTATTCGTCACCAATAATTAATTCATTATGTTACAACCTTGGCAGGATGCGGTCGTTACCAACATTGTACAAGAAACGCCTACGACAAAGCGCTTCTTCCTTGCCTTGACGAGTGGTAGTGTATTTGACTTTACGCCGGGACAATTTGTAACATTAGACCTGCCCATCCACGAGCAAAAAAATAAGCGATGGAGAAGTTATTCCATTGCTTCTGCGCCAAGCAATAACAATGAATTTGAATTGGTGATTGTACATTTAGAAGGAGGCTTAGGTACTACTTATTTATTCAACGAAGTCGCTGTTGGCACGACCCTTTTAATGAGAGGACCACAAGGTGTTTTTATTTTACCAAAAGAAATCAGCACCGATTTGTATTTTATTTGCACTGGAACAGGCGTTGCGCCATTTAGATCCATGCTAATAGACATCCATCAAAAGAAAACACCGCACCATAGTATGCATTTATTATTTGGATGCAGAAAATATACTGATTGCTTGTACGGTGAAGAATTGAAAGCTTTAGAAGCCGCAGAATCTGAATTTTATTATCATCCAAGCTTTTCTAGAGAAACCGAAATGCGTGAAGGCGCACAACTGGGTTACGTGCATGCCACGTATAAAAAATTATTAGCATCAGGTGCTAGCAAAGATGCCCATTTTTATATCTGTGGCTGGAAAAATATGGTGGACGAAGCAAGAGCGACCTTAACCGATTTAGGCATCCCAAAAACTCAAATTCATTTTGAATTGTACGGCTAAAAAAAACGCCCAAGTGAAAATCATCTGGGCGTTTTTTAAAGTTTAAATTAGTCTATGCAATATGTTTTAACACTAATGCTTTGACTTCACTCATTGGTATTCTTTCCTGTAACATGCTATCTCTAAAACGAATGGTTACTGTATTGTCTTCTTTTGTTTGATGGTCAATAGTCACGCAGAATGGGGTTCCAATTGCATCTTGTCTTCTGTAACGCTTTCCAATCGCATCTTTTTCTTCATAAAAACAATGGAATGATGGCTTGCATTCATTCATTAAAGCTTTAGCCAATTCAGGCAAACCATCTTTTTTAGTCAAGGGTAATACGGCTAATTTTAACGGCGCCAATTTTGCAGGCAAATGCAAGACGACTCTTGAATCAGTCGTGCCATCCTCTTTTTGAATGGTTTCTTCTTCATAGGAATTAGATAAAAGCAATAAGAACATTCTATCTAAACCAATCGAAGTTTCAATCACATAAGGCACATAATGCTGATTGATTTCTGTATCAAAATATTGCAATTTCTTTTTACTGAATTCCTGATGACGTGTTAAATCATAATCTGTTCTTGAGTGAATTCCTTCTACTTCTTTGAATCCAAATGGAAATTCATACTCAATATCTAAAGCGGCATCTGCGTAATGGGCTAATTTAATATGGTCATGAAAACGGTATTTATCTGCTGCAATGCCCAAACTTAAATGCCAATTCATGCGCTCATTTTTCCAATGCTCATACCACTCTTTTTGAGTACCTGGCTTTACAAAAAATTGCATTTCCATTTGCTCAAACTCACGCATTCTAAATATAAACTGACGCGCCACAATTTCATTTCTAAAGGCCTTCCCTGTTTGTGCAATGCCAAAAGGAATTTTCATCCTTGCCGTTTTTTGCACATTCAAGAAATTAACAAAAATACCTTGTGCAGTTTCTGGTCTTAAATAAATGGTATTGGCATCTTCTGCTACTGAACCTAATTCTGTTGAGAACATTAAATTAAATTGACGAATCTCTGTCCAGTTGCTTGTGCCACTTACACTACACTGTATTTTATTTGTTTGAATCAAGGTTCCTAAACCAGCGAAATCGTCATTCGCAAGTAGGGCTTCCATATCTGCAATAAGTTGCTTTGCTCGATCACGTAATGCAGCTCCACCATCATTAGCCTTAGCAGCTTCTTCTATCAACTTATCTGCATGTGCTTCAATTAAATGATCTACACGGTATCTTTTTTTACTGTCCTTATTGTCAATCAATGGGTCACTAAAACTATCCACATGTCCACTCGCCTTCCAAGTAGTTGGGTGCATGAAAATAGCAGCGTCAATACCTACAATATTTTCGTTCATCTGCGTCATGCTCTTCCACCAATCATCGCGAATATTCTTTTTTAATTGCGCGCCATAAGGGCCATAATCATACACTGCACTTAATCCATCATAGATTTCACTACTAGGAAACACGAATCCGTATTCTTTAGCATGCGAAATGATTGCTTGTAATGTATTGTCTGTAACTGTCTTACTCATAGTTTGCAAATATAGGTTGAGAAAGGATTATGGTTGTAATTTTTCATTGTTTTGGTGCCTTTCTTTGTCTCGAATGGTTTTCTTTTGGATATTTTTCTCCAATGCCGCAGTCAAATCAACACCAGTTTGATTGGCTAAGCAAATCAACACAAAGAGTACATCCGCCATCTCATCCCCAAGGTCGGCACTTGCTTCATTATTTTTAAAGGATTGATCCCCATACTTACGCACCATTAACCTAGACAGTTCCCCTACTTCTTCCATCAAGACACCCAAATTGGTTAACTCACTAAAATAGTTCACCCCAACGGTCTTGATCCATTGGTCCACCTGGTCTTGTGCTGCTTGAATTGTAATTTGATTGGACATATTAATCTCTGTTTTTTGAATCCATTAAAATAGTGACTGGGCCATCGTTGATGAGCGCGACTTTCATGTCTGCCCCAAATTGTCCAGTGGCAATTGGCTTCCCAAGATCCTTTGTCAATTGAAGGATCATCTGCTCATAAATCGGAATCGCTATCTCTGGTTTTGCGGCTGCAATATAAGAAGGTCGATTCCCCTTTTTAGTGGCAGCATACAATGTGAATTGACTAATTAGCAAGATGGACCCACCCGTTTCTTGCAGGCTGTGATTCATAACCCCTTCTGCATCATCAAAAATCCGCATCTGCACCAGCTTGTTAGAAATCCATTGAATATCCTCTAATGTATCCTCATTTTGAATGCCTAATAAGACCATTAAGCCTGCTTGAATGGCCCCAACAATCGCTCCGTCTACTTTGACACTGGCCTCCGACACTCTCTGTATTACAACTCTCATAAGGATGCTATTTACAACGTGAAGATAAACAAAACTATTTTCACTAATTTAGCTGTAATTTCAACACCTTGAGTAGTATTAAAAAATTAGTCAGTCAAACCGCATGGTACGGACTTAGTTCAATAGCCGCAAGGTTTATTAGCTATTTGCTTACCCCTTATTTAACCTATAAGCTTTCAGATATTGCTTATGGGGAGAATTCGATTGTCTATGCCTTTATCCCCTTTTTGAATGTCATTGTGACCCACGGCATGGAGACTGCCTATTTTAAGTTTGGTACCAAAGAAAATGAGGAGGAGATTTACAATACCAGTAGCTTTTCGATGCTATTTGTTACCCTACTTGTGTTGATTGGCTTGTTCACTTGGAAGCTTCCATTGGCTGAACTTTTACAAATTACTGCCCACCCCGAATACATTAGCTTACTAGCTTGGATCGTTGCCCTAGATGCCTTGACGACCATTCCATTTTCAAGACTAAGATTGCAAGAACGTCCCAAGAAATTTGCTCTGATCAAAATTGTTGGCATCTTAATTAATATACTTGCTACCTATAGCTTCATCAGTCTTTTACCAAATTATGTAGCAACACATCCAAGTAGTTTTTTACAAAAATTGTATCAACCCAATTGGGAAGTAGGTTATATTTTGATTGCGGGTATCGTGCAAAATGTTTTTGTAATGCTCTTGTTACAAAAAGAAATTAGATCCATCCGTTTTAAATTCAACTTTAAACTTTGGTGGAGCATGATGGCTTTTGCAGTGCCACTTATTTTAGTAGGATTTGGTGGGATGATCAATGAAACATTAGACCGTATCATGTTGGGATGGTGGGGCCCTGGAGCAACAGCAGATGAGAACAAGGCCATGGTGGGTGTGTATAGTGCGTGTTATAAATTAGCTATTTTAATTACCATCTCCATACAAGCATTCCGTATGGGTGCCGAACCATTTTTCTTCAAACAAGCAGAAACAGATCAAGCTCAAAAAACCTATGCTAAAGTCATGAAATTTTTTGTGATCAGTTTATGTGTGATGTTTTTATCTGTGATGCTATACATTGATATTTGGAAATTATTTATTCAAAATCCAGCCATGTATGTAGGCCTTAAAGTGGTGCCTATTTTACTCATTGCAAATATGTTTTTAGGCGTATACTATAACTTAAGTATCTGGTATAAACTAAGCAACAAAACCATGGCAGGTGCCTGGATCACCTTATTAGGCGCATGTATCACGATTGTCATTAACTATTTAGCGATACCTCATTTTGGTTATATGGCAAGTGCTTGGGCTACCTTCTTTTGTTATGGCACCATGATGATTGTGAGTTATTTATGGGGACAGCAGGTTTATCCTGTGCCTTATGCCACCAAAAAATTAATTGCTTATTTCATCATTGCATTAATGGTGTATGGAATTAATATATTGTTACATCTTGTTTCAACAAATCAACCTTTCAATTATTTATTTGCAACCATCTTACTTTTTGCATTCATCGTATTTGTTGTACGCATCGAAAGAAAAGATTTGCAATCCATCTTTAAAAAATAAAATGAGTGGCAGAAGATTTAGTACTCCATCATGGAGATAAAAAAACACAGTATGAATCCTTGATTCCTCAAATCAAAGGCTTAATGACTGGAGAGGATAATTTAATTGCCAACCTTGGTAATATTGCAGCAGCGCTTAAAGAACAATTCAACTGGTTATGGGTTGGTTTTTATTGGGTAGTCGATGATGAATTGGTACTAGCCCCTTTTCAAGGTCCAGTGGCTTGCACAAGAATTAAGAAAGGCCGTGGCGTTTGCGGAACCTCTTGGGAAAAAGGGATCACCTTAGTTGTGGAAGATGTTGAAAAATTTCCAGGACATATTGCTTGCAGTAGCGCATCCAGATCTGAAATTGTAGTACCTGTTTTTCAAAATGGTCAAATAGTTGGCGTTTTAGATGTTGATAGTACCGAATTAGCTCATTTTGATGCAATTGATCAAATGTATTTAGAGGAAATTGTCGGTTTCTTAGACCAATTTTAAAAAATATCGTTTAAGTTTGCAACCCCTAAGCGGATGTGGCGAAATTGGCAGACGCACTAGACTTAGGATCTAGCGCCGCGAGGCGTGTGGGTTCGACCCCCTCCATCCGCACAGAAAAAGGCCCCAATTTGGGGCCTTTTTCCTATTATAATGCCTTATTTAAATCCAAAAATTGTACCTTCGCCCCCCTTAAACATTTCAATTAAGCAGTAAAAGCAAGACCTATGGCAACCATAAAAAGAACCAACATTGCACCTTTAAATGATCAATTAACGGTGACTATTTCAAAAGAAGACTATTTGTCAACTTATGAGACAACCTTAAAAAAGCAAGCCAAAACGGCTAATATTCCAGGATTCAGAAAAGGAATGGTGCCTGCAGGTATGATTAAAAAAATGTACGGACAAGCTGTTTTCACCGATGTGATTTTAAAATCGGTAGAACAAGAGATGAACCAATATATTTCTAAAGAGCAGATTGATATTTTCGCACAACCACTTCCTTTGGCTACCGCATTTGCCAATATGGACCATAACAATCCAACTGATTATGATTTCTCTTTTGAAATTGGATTAAAGCCAAAGTTTGAATTAAAAGCAAAAGAGATCAAAGTAAAGCGCTATCAAATTCAAGTAACGGACGAGATGATTCAAAGCGAAGTGGAGCGTCTGCAAATCAGAAATGGCAACATGACTGAACCCGAAACTTCAACAAGTGAAGACAATGTGTTGAACGTAACTTTTATTGAATCAGATAAGGACGGTAATGAAATTGAAGGGGGTATTAAAAAAGATAATTCTTTATTGATCAAATATTTTAGTGAAAACCAAAGAAAGCAATTCATTGGTAAGAAAAATGACGATACCGTTGTCATTCAATTAAAGAAAGCCTTTGAGGACAAAGAATTAGATATCATTTTAAATGATTTAGCATTAACAAAGGCCGATGCAGAAAAACATTTCAAACTAGTGATAACCAAAGTAGGCTTAGTTGAAAAAGCACCTTTGGACGAAACTTTATTTACTGTAACCTACCCGAATCAAGCCATCACCAGCGAAGCTGAATTTAAGGCAGCAGTGAAGCAAGATATCGAAGGGTACTATGCGCAACAAGCAAAAAATCAAGTGCATGATCAAATCTATCATGGCTTAATTGAACAAACTAAAATGGACTTCCCTGTTGCATTTTTAAAGCGTTGGTTACAAAAAGGCGGAGACAAACAAAGAACAGAAGAAGAAGCAGAAAAAGAATATCCAGTTTTCCAAGATCAATTAAAGTGGACTGTCATTAGTACACAATTGATTGCAGATCATAAAGTAGAAGTCGTAGCAGAAGATTTAAAGAATTTCGCAAAACAACAATTGATGAGTTATATGGGTGGCCAATTAGGCGCATTGGGCGACAATGACCAATGGTTAGAAGATTACGCTGCTCGTATGATGCAAGACAGAAAATTTGTAGAAGATAGTTACCATAGAATTAGCACAGATAAATTATTCAATGCTTTGGAGGCAGAAGTGACTGCCAAAGAAGAACCAATCGCTGCAGAAAAATTTGCAGATTTATTGAATAACCATAAGCACTAATTAGCCGAATTTTAATAGTAAAAGCCCCCAAAATTGGGGCTTTTGCATTGTTGCCTATTTTAAAAATATAATAGGCTACAATGCAACAATAATGATTTTGAAGCCCCAAAATTGGGGCTTTTGCATTATAGCTCCATTTCCGGTCAAATTTGGCACTCTTTTTGCAATAGCTTAGAAGAATAGGTTTTACCTTTACAATCTGAAAAAAGCAATTATGAACATAGGAAAAGAATTCGAAAAATACGCGATCAAACACAGAGGGATCGGAAGTAATAGTCTGCATCAATATCAAAATAGTGTGACTAATTTGACACCCTATATTATTGAAGAAAGACCAATGAATGTAGCAAGTATGGATGTGTTTAGCCGTTTGATGATGGATAGAATCATTTTCTTAGGAGAAGGCATCAATGACTATGTGGCAAATATTGTTACAGCGCAGTTGCTATTTCTAGAAAGTACCGATCGTACAAAAGACATTCAAATGTATATCAATAGTCCAGGGGGTAGCGTGTATGCTGGATTGGGTATTTATGATACCATGCAATTTATCAGTCCAGACGTGGCCACCATATGTACAGGCATGGCTGCAAGTATGGGTGCCATTTTATTATGTGCTGGTGTAGAAGGTAAAAGAACCGCACTAAGACATAGTAGAATTATGTTACACCAACCTAGTGGCGCCATTGGAGGACAAGCATCTGATATTGAAATTACCGCAAGAGAAATTAAGAAATTAAAACACGAGCTATACGAAGTGATTGCCACACATACCCATAAGGATGTGGAATTGGTAGCTAAAGATTGTGATAGAGATTTCTGGATGACTGCTGCAGAAGGCAAGGAATATGGTTTGGTAGACGAAGTATTGTTAACCAACCCAAGAAAATTAAAGAAATAATTATACTAATTTAAACTGTTTATATGATACTGACCAATCGTTTTTTAATGGAGGAAGAACACAGAGAAGATAAAAAAGAAGATAATGCACCCTCTTTTTTGAATAAGAAAATGGAGCAAATCTTTTTTGAAAAAAGATCCATTTATTTATGGGGTGTTGTGGATGATAAATCTGCAAGAGAGATTGTTACAAAACTTTTATTATTGGATGCAGATAAGCCAGGCGAACCAATCCATTTTTATATCAATAGCCCAGGTGGCGTGGTGACAAGCGGGATGGTCATGTTTGATACAATGAATTTAATTAAGAGTCCTGTGCATACCATTTGTATGGGCTTAGCAGCAAGTATGGGTTCTATCTTATTGAGCATGGGTGAGAAAGGGAAGCGTACTATTTTTCCTCATGGCGAAGTCATGATTCATCAGCCGAGTTTAGGTGGCTATTTTCAAGCTACAAGTGCAGACATCGAAATTCAAGCAGAACAAATTAGAAAGACAAAAGAATTAGGTGCGCAAATTTTAGCAAAGAATTGTGGTAAATCTATAGAGCAAATTATGGCTGACTTTGACAGAGATTATTGGATGAATGCCAAAGAGGCTGTTGAATATGGAATCGTAGATAAAATTGCTAAGAGCTTATAATCAATAGCCCTTCATAAATTGCTTAAAATGAAAATGAGTAAAACAGAAAATATACAATGTTCTTTTTGTGGCCGAAGCAGAGAAGAAGTGAAAATCCTAATTGCTGGACAAGATGGTCATATCTGCGAACACTGTATTGAGCATGCTCATGAAATTGTAGACAAAGAATTTCATCAAAAAAAGGAAGCCGGAAAAGCTGGTACCCTCAAAGTACAAAAGCCTATTGCTATTAAAAAGTTTATGGACCAGTATATTATTGGCCAGGATGAAGCAAAAAAAATACTATGTGTTGCGGTATACAATCACTTTAAACGCATTAACCTACCAACGACTATTAAGGATGATGTTGAAATAGAAAAAAGCAATGTGATTATGATTGGTGAAACGGGTACAGGTAAAACATTGCTTGCCAAAACCATTGCTAAGCTATTAAATGTGCCTTTTGCTATTGTGGATGCCACCGTATTCACAGAGGCGGGATATGTTGGAGAAGATGTGGAGAGCATGTTAACGCGTCTTTTGCAAAACTGCGACTATGATGTGGAAGCAGCACAAAGAGGGATTGTTTATATCGATGAAATTGACAAAATCGC